>NZ_QWKG01000022.1 GCF_009911595.1 Colidextribacter sp. OB.20 | reverse complement strand
ATCTCTAAGCCTGTTGACCCAAAAGTGGACTAAGCAGATCCACTCTAAATCATCTGCAAATCTTATTATACGAGGCATATCCCCTATGGCAAAATTTCAGCTCCTCCCCGGCGAGACCCTCATCGGCGGGGGACATATGACCTACTGGCACGAAAGGTATAACTACAGCGGTAAAAGTGACTCTCTGTCCCCCCGTGTCCACCAGGTCTCGGAATCCACCAAAGTCTATGTCACCGACCAGCGGGTATTCTGCGCCCACTTCCCCACCGGGATGGAAAATTTTAACTGGCCGCTGGAGGAGCTGCGGGGCTATCAGCGGGGCACCCGCCTCAAGTTCCCCTCTGTGACCATCCTCACCCGGGACGGCGGGCAGTTTGAGTTCTGCTGTGTCCAGGCCAAACAGCTGGCCCAGTGGCTGAGGCAGGCCGGTCTGCCCGAGGTGGACATCGACTCTATTGTTCCTCCCATGACCCGGGAGGAAAAGGTCTGCCGCCTGCCAGGGCGGATCGCCTTCTATCTGCTGGCAATTTTGTCCCTCCTGGTGGTGTTCGCCCTGCCCACCAGCTGGGTCTATGACCTGGGCCTCAAGGCCGGCACAGAGCAGGGCCAGCGGCCCGGCGCGAGTGTGCAGACAGTCCAGACGCGGGAGGATATTCATGCCCTTATCCTGGCCAATGCCCCGGCCACCGTCTCTCCGGAGGGACTGATTCCCTGCCCCCTGGCCCGCCTGCGGGACGGGGAACAGTCCAACCGCCGCATCCACTACAGCCCGGGCCGCCGCTCCAGCCGGACCTTTCAGGGCTTTGATGACTACCGCGTCCTCCCCCGGGACCCCAACGTCCTGGACCGGCTCTGGCAGCTTCTGTGGGGCGGCACCTATAACAGCGGCTACTATCTGAAGCCCCTGGAGGACGGAACCTATCTGTGCGTCTACCTGGACGACTGCGCCTTTCTGTTCGGGGAGCCGGAGGAGCTGTACACCGGCAAGCTGCGCTCTGTGGACGCCCCAGAGGAGGCCCGGATGCTCCACGCCATGGAGGCGGCGGGGTACGACCTGGACACCAGCTTCATCCTGGATATGTACCGCCACGGAAAGGTGAATGAGTTCGCCGATATCGCAATGCGGGGCGGGCTCTGGCTTGCGGGGGTATTTCTGGTTTCCTTTGTGTCTGTCTCCATCACAGATCGAAAAAAACAGCCGGTCCAATAGGACCGGCTGTTTTTTTCCATTCTTTCCCTTAATAAGGCTTCTTAATGTCCCGGATCACGCTCACACAAAGGTCTCAAAGCCGGATTTCTTCCCGTCATCCGCCTGTTTGGGCTCCTCCACCGGGTTGGCCTTGGTGGTGGTGCGGGTGGTGCCGCCGGAGACGTACACATCCCCACATTCGGGACAAATATCGGTGTGGATGGTCACCGACTGGCTGACCACCTTCCGGTCCTCCCGCCGGGCCTTGGCCTGCTCCCGGACCACGTGCTCCTGCTCATGTCCCCGGACAGCGGCGGCGGCCTGCTCGGGCGCGATGTTGGTGGCCGTCTTGAAGGAGACGCCCGGGTCGTCGGAGCCGTCCTGATACTTGCGGTTCTTGCAGGTCTGGCACTCGGACTCCTCCATAACCTCCTGAGGGCTCTTGGCCTCCTCCTGGCCGGCCTTCAGCGGGTCGGCCTCCTCCTTCTCCCAGGGGAGCTTCACGCCGTTCTCGGCCTCCTTCCCCTTTAAGAGCTTCTCCAGCCCCTTGGACTGGTCCCAGCCCAGCAGCTTGTTCTCCAGCTCCTCCGCCTCGCCGTCCAGATGGCGGATGCGGGCCCGCACCGCCATCTCGGCGGGGTCGGCCCCCTCCCGCAGGGTGGGGAACTGAGACGCCTGCTCCTCCGGAACGGCCTGGGCCGCCCCGCGGTGGACCGGGGCCACCCTGCTCACCGGCTGGACCGGCGTGGTCTCAGCCCGGGAGACCGGGCTTACCGCCTCGGTGCCGGTGGGGTTTGCCCCTCTGGCATTTCTATTTTGATAGAGAGAATAGTAGCCGCTCATGCTGCTGTAGCTTCCAAAGGCTCCAATCGCCGACATTTGCGGTCACTCCTTTCTTAACAATGTTACAGTGTAATTATAATCCATCTTCTTTCCCGGCGCAATAGGTTCCTGAAAATTTTTCCCGGCGCCGGTGCGCTGCGGACCATGGTCAAAATGGGCGGAAAAAGAGGCCATCACAGAGAGGCAGCTGATTTTGGTCCGGCGCGGAATCGCACTTGTATTTTCCTCCAAAATATCGTATGATAGAGGCGGACATTTAGAAAACCTGACAGCCCCCTCCGGCGGGGCAAGCTTAGAAGCCGTACCAGTAGCCGAAGTATTCAGATTCGCGAGGCAAAATTGCCGGTGGCAAGGCGAAAAATCGCGGGAATACTTTGTGTATTTCAAGATTTTTCAACGGGGCTAGCGGCAATTTTGGCCGCAAAGCTGGGTGCTGAGGCTATTGGTACAGCTTCTTAATATAGAGGAGGCATCATCATGGAAAAGAAAATGCTGAAGGTCACCATAGACGGCGAGGTCCGTTCCTACCCCCAGGGGACGTCCTACCGCGCCATTGCGGCGGACTGCCAGCCGCGGTATTCCCACGATATCCTGCTGGTCAACCGGGACGGGAAGCTCTGTGAGCTGCACAAGCTCCTGGACCGTGACTGCTCCCTGAAAATGGTCACCGCCCAGGACAAGCCCGGCATCCAGACCTATGAGCGCAGCGCGGTCTTTCTGATGCTGAAGGCCTTTTACGATGTGGCTGGCCGGGAAAACGTGGAGCGGCTGAGCGTGGAGTACTCCCTGAGCAGCGCCCTGTTCTGCCTGGCCCGGGGCAGCTTCACCCTGGACCAGGACCTGCTGAACCGGGTGGAGGGGCGGATGCGGGAGCTGTCCGCCGCGGCCATCCCCATTGAGAAGCAGTCCATCAGCACCGACGACGCTGTGGAGCTCTTCCGCCAGGCCGGGCTGGTCCACAAGGCGGAGCTGTTCAATTTCCGGATCAACTCCCGGGTCAACGTCTACTCCCTGGACGGCTTTGTGGACTATTTCTACGGCTATATGGTGGCGGACACCAGCTATGTGAAGTGCTTCGGCCTGGAGCTGTTTGAAAACGGCTTCATCCTCCGCCTGCCCACCCAGAAGGACCCCGAACACCTGGGAGATTTCAAGCCCTCCCTGAAGGTATTCAAGGAGCTCTCCTCCTCCACCCTGCGCTCCCAGGCGCTGCGCGCCTCCAACGTGGCAGAGCTGAACACCGCCGTCTCCACCGGCGGAGCCACCCCCCTCATCCTGGCCCATGAGGCCATGATGGAGAAGAAAATCGGCGACATCGCCGCCGAGATCGCCTCCCGGAAGGAGGTCCGCTTTGTCATGATCGCCGGGCCCTCCTCCTCGGGCAAGACCACCTTCTCCCACCGGCTGTCCACCCAGCTGCGGGCCTGCGGCCTGCACCCCCATCCCATCGCCACCGACAACTACTTCGTGGACCGGGACAGGACCCCCCGGGACGAAAACGGCAACTATGACTTTGAGGGCCTGGGGGCCATGGATGTGGAGCAGTTCAACACCGACATGACCCGGCTGCTGAAGGGCGAGACGGTGGAGCTGCCCACCTTCAACTTCAAGAAGGGCATGCGGGAGTACAACGGGAATTTCCTCACTCTTGGGGAGGGTGACGTGCTGGTCATTGAGGGCATCCACTGCCTCAACGACCAGTTTACCCACTCCCTGCCCAAGGAGAGCAAATACAGAATCTATATCAGCTGCCTCACCACCCTGAACATCGACGACCACAACCGCATCCCCACCACCGACGCCCGCCTGCTGCGGCGCATCGAGCGGGACGCCCGCACCCGGGGCCACAGCGCCCAGGCCACCATCAAGATGTGGCCCTCGGTCCGCCGGGGAGAGGAGAACAACATCTTCCCCTTCCAGGACAGCGCCGACGTGATCTTCAACTCCGCCCTGATCTATGAGACCGCCCTGCTCAAGCCCTATGTCCAGCCCCTGCTCTTCGGCGTCCCCCGGGACAGCGAGGAGTATCTCGAGGCCAAGCGGCTGCTCAAGTTCCTGAACTACTTCCTTGCCATCCCCGCGGATGACGTCCCCAAGACCTCCCTCATGCGGGAGTTCATCGGCGGGGGCATCTACAACGTATGACCGGAGGAACGCTCCCATTATGGAAAAAGCCCTTGTCACCCGCCCCGCCCTCCCGCCCGGGCGGCGGATCATCGCCGTCAGCGACATCCACGGCAACCTCCCCTTCTTTCAGGCCCTGATGGAGCAGGTGGCACTCACTCCCGACGACATTCTGGTCCTGGTGGGCGATATGCTGGAGAAGGGCCGGGACAGCCTGCCCCTGCTGCGCCTGCTGATGGACATGTCCAAAACCCACACCCTCTACCCCCTGTGCGGCAACTGCGACGAGCTGGTCCTCAACTTCTTTGAGACCGACCGGATGGACGACCGCTTCTTCTCCTCCTATCTCCCCCGGCACCCGGAGTCCGCCCTCCGTCAGCTGGCCCGGGAGGGGGGCTTCGAGCAGCTGGACGACCTGCCCAGGCTGCGGGCCGACCTGCGGGCGGCCTTCCCGGAGGAGTGGGCCTGGCTCAAGGCTCTGCCCACCGTGCTGGAGACGGAGCACCTGGTCTTTGTCCACGGGGGTGTGCCCTCCCTGGAGGGGATGGAGGAGCTGGAGCGGTGGCGATGCATGAAGAACGACGACTTCCTCAGCCAGGGGCACAGCTTCCGAAAGTGGCTCATCGTAGGCCACTGGCCCGTCACCCTCTATGACGAGCACATCCCCTCCGCCGCCCCGATCTTCACCCGGGACCGGAGGATCATCTCCATCGACGGAGGCTGCGTGCTCAAGCTGGACGGCCAGCTCAACGCCCTGATGCTCCCCTCGGAGGACAGTGAGGACTTCTCCTGGACCTCCTGGGACGGCCTGCCCACCGCCGTCGCCCTGGACCCCCAGAAGCCCAACGCCTTCCCGCTGAACATCCGCTGGGGCCGTTCCGGCCTGGAGCTGCTGGCGGAGGGGGAGGAGCTGTCACTGTGCCGCCACCTGGAGACGGGCAAGACCCTGTATGTCCTCACCGAGTTCCTGCGCCGGGACGGGGACCGGCTGTGGTGCGAGGACTCCACCGACTACCGGCTGCCTGTTTCCCCCGGGGACCGGCTGGCGGTGGTGCGGCGGATTCACAACGGCGCGCTGTGTAAAAAGGACGGGGCCACCGGCTGGTACTTCGGCCGGCTGTCCAGCATCTGATTCAGGAGGAAAATTGTATGACCAATCTGGAAAAGATTCAGCTCTGTCAGGAGCTCGTGGACCAAATTCAGGCGGAAAGCCGGCGGCCCGTGTGCCGCCTCCACCTCAGCCGGGAGCCCTTCGGCGTGGCGGACAGCCATCTGGGCGGCACGCCCTACGTCCCCCATGACGGGCAGATCCCCACAGACGAGGACGGAAGCCAGCTCTGGCTGTGCGCTCAGATCAACTTTGCCCAGATGCCCCGGATGGAGGGCTTCCCAGAGTCGGGCATTTTACAGGTGTTTCTGTCCGACTGGGGCATTGACGATTTCGGCCTGTGCGGCGAGGACGACGGCGACGGCACGCCCCAGGACGACTGGAAGATCGCCTACTATCCGGAGGTGGACGGGACCGTCACTATGGAGGAGTGCGAGGCCAAGATGGCCGTCCCCTGGGCGGAGGCCAGCAAGAAGAACATGCCCCGCCCGCCCCACCAGTTCGATTTGCAGGACATTGAGAATGGGGACATTGACCTATGGCGCTGTCCGAACGTGCCCCTGAAAGTGGACTTCCTGCCTGTGGAGGTGGAGGGCGTGGGGAATGAGGAGTATCTCTTCGACGAGCTGTTTGCCGCCGCCCTGAAAGCCCGCCTGCCCGACGCCGACCCGCGGGAGTTCATGCCCCTGTACGCGGAGGCCCCCGAGGAGCGGGAGCCGGTGGACCGACTGGAGAAGCGGCTGGAGCGTGGCGGCTGTAAAATCGGCGGGCACCCCCGGTATTACCAGTCCGACCCCCGGGAAAACCCCTACCGGGGCATGACGGAGGAGTCGCTAAAAAAATACAACATCTCCCCGGAGGCGGTCCAAAAGGCCCTGGCCCGGACCGCCTGGGACATCCTCCTCTTCCAGCTGGACGACGATGACTGCGACTACCCGGCGGGGGACATCGGGGATATGGACCTGTACCTGGGCGGCTTTGGCTCGCTGAACCTGCTGATCCGGGCAGAGGATTTAAAAAACCGGGATTTCTCCCGGGTGCTGGCCCAGTGGGCGTGTACATAGAAACAGAAATCCCGCGGGTCAGGCCCGCGGGATTTTGCTCTTACTTTACGGCTTCCTTTGCCGCCTCCAGGTCATTGGCCACCGCCAGCAGCAGGGTCTCCCCCCGCACATCCACCAGAGCCTCCTCCAGCTTGGGAATCTCGGCGGGGCGGTAGTCGGTGTTGGCGTCGATCTGGCCCTGGACGTAGTCCTCCAGCGCCCCCTTGGCGGTCTTGGCCTTGTCCGCGCTGGTAAACACCAGCACCGCCCCCTCCTCGCAGGTGGCTCCGGCGGAGCGCTGGACGGCGCACTCCTTCAAATCCTCCCGGGCCAGGCCGTAGTCGGCCAGCTTATACAGGAGAAAGGCGGTGTCTGCGTCCAGCTCCTCCAGCTCCTCGGAGAAGGCGCCCGCCTCCGCCATGGCCGCCACATGAAAAGTTCCATACAGGGGCGGAGCATCGTTGTCTCCCTCTTTGGCGCAGGCAGTCAGGCCCAGCACCACAGTCAGGGCCAGCGCGGCCGCAATCAGTTTTTTCATGCTTGTCCACTCCCATCCTCCGGCGTCTGTTCCGGAGCAATACTCTCTACGACGGGCGGGCCGTCCGGGTACAGCACGTCAAAATCCACCGTATGGGTCTTGAGGTACTCCAGCCACTGCTTGCAGGCGTCCTTCACCAGATGGACCCCGTCCCGGCTGACCCCCTCGGGCAGCTCGCCGTTCTCATCCACAAACTCGCCGTACAGGTCCAGATAGACCACCTGTTTCTCCTCCGCCGCCCGCTTCATCAGGTCGTTGTACACCCGCAGGTGGTCGTTGGTCAGGTTGTACTTGTTGCCGTTGGCCTGCCTGATCTGCCCCTCGTTCAGGGGGATGAGGCCCTGTATGTAGATAACGGCGTTGGGCTGCACCGCCCTGATCTGGTCGATGGCGGCGCAGTAGCTCTCATAAAAGGCGTTGTCCTTATAGATGCCCAGCTCATTGACCCCCAGGGAGAGATAAACCTTGCCATACTCCTCCAGGGCCAGTGCCTCCAGCAGGGTGTATTTCTCTCCGCCGATGGTGAGGGCCTTCTTCTCCGCCAGCTTGAAGATAGACAGGCCGTTGGAGGTCAGGTTCTTGCCGGCGCCGATGCCGCTGTAGAGCATAAAGCCGTCGGTCCGGGAGTCGCCCACAAAGGCGGCGTCCTGAAAATAGCTGTTGTCCACCGTCTCGCCCTGGGGGGCGGGCTGGGAGAAATCGTAGGGCTCCGCCTCGGGCGGATCGGGAGGCGCCTCCTGGGACTGGCCGGCCGCCGGGCCGGAGACCGAACCGCTGGCGGAATCAGGGCTGAGGGCGGAGCCGCCCCCGCTGATCGAGCCGGAGCTGACGCTCCCATCCGTCCGCTGGACCATATTCCCCGCCGGGCTGTCCGGACCGGCGGCGGCAGGGCGGTGGGCCCAGGCCATCGCCGCAATCGCCGCCAGGACTACCGCGGCCGCAATCGCCAATATCAGAATGATCTGCCTGGAGTGGGCAGCATGTTTCCCCTTATAGCTGCCTGACATTCCAAAAACACCCCCATAACAGACTTGTATGCTGTCAAGCGCTGTCGAAATGGTTCCTATTCAGGATACCACACTTTTCTCAAAATTCAAGTGACAAAACCGTTACAATTTTGCCTGTTCCTGCCGCTCCTCACCCAGCACCACAGGGGGAGCAGATAGAGGTAAAAGGCCAGGGGCAGCACCTCGGCCCCCATCTCCATAGCGGCGAGGGGAACGCTGGAGGCGATAGCCCAGGGGACCAGCCCCGGCAGGTTGATGGAGGAGTTTCCAATATTCTCCGCCAGGTCCATGGCAGGCCGGTCCCGATACTCCTCCCCCATCAGCTGGGCGTTCATCACGATAGCCACCGTCTGGTTGCAGAACAAAGCGCTGCACCCCAGCGCGGCGGCGGCGTGGGCGGCAAACAGGCCAAACCGCCCGGCCAGCTGTCCGAACCGGCCGGTCACCGGGTCCAGCAGGCCGGTGCCGTTGAACATGCCGGAGTAGGCGCAGGACAAAATCACAATCACGCACACCGAGGCCATGGAGACAAGCCCGCCTCCGGACATCAGCTCCTCCAGATCGGGCCGGGCGGGGCGGTAGCCCAGGACACAGGCCCGGAGCAGCTCCGCCGGCGGGATGCGCTGAACCAGCAGGGCGCATCCGGCGGACAGAGCACAGCTGGCCGCGATGGCGGCCACAGCGCTCACCTTCAGCCAGGGCAGGAGCAGCAGCGCCAAGGCGGGCAGGGCGGCGGGCCAGGTGAGGACGAAGCCCTCCTCCAGAGAGGCCAGGATTCGGGCGTCCACCCCCTGGATGGGGTACAGCACGGACAGCACCCCGTACAGGACCAGGGTGAGTGCCAGCGGCACAGGGGTGGACCTCCACATCCGCATCTGGAAGCCGTGCTGATCCACGCCGGCCACCGCCGCCGTCAGGGCCGCGGAGGAGGAGGCCGGAGACAGCCGCTCTCCAAAATAGATGCCCGACATAATGGCCCCCGCCGTTACCGGCAGGCTGGCTCCGCCGCTGCGGGCGATGGTCATCAGGATGACCCCCGCCGTCCCCGCCACGCCGAAGCAGCTGCCGAAGGCCAGGCTGAACACGGCGGACAGCACAAAGGCCACCAGTACGAAGGTGGCGGGGGTGATGAACCGGGTGCCGCCCCAGACAAAAAAGGCCACCGTCCCCCCGGCCCGCCACAGGGCGGTGAGCAGGCCCAGCAGCAGCAGAATGCGCAACACCTTCAGGGAGGTGACCATCCCCCCCGCCGCCATCCTCATCAAAGCCGGGGCTGGCGTCCCCCGCCGGACTCCCACGGCGAAAAAACAGACAAAGCCCGCCCCCAGCGCCCAGCCCAGAGAGACCCCCTTCACCATACAGCCCGCCACACAGGCCAGAAATACCCCAAACGCCGCCAACAGCTCCATGCCTTATCCCCCATTTTCAGTCTATGGGGGATTGTACCATCTCCGCCCCGGTTTGTCACCTCTTTTTCGCCCCCTTCCCCCTTTTCTTTTTTTCCGCCCTGTGGTATACTATCATTGAGTTTGTATGTAAAGGCTGGGAATACGTTTGGACAACATCATCCTCACAGGAATGCCGGGCTCCGGCAAAAGCACCATTGGCGTCCTGCTGGCCAAGGCGCTGGGCATGGGCTTTTTGGACGTGGATCTCATTATCCAGGAGCGGGAGGGGGCCCTGCTCCAGGAGATCCTGGACCGGCGGGGGACCGCCGCCTTCCTGGACGTAGAGGAGCAGGCGGTACTCACGCTGGACTGCCGCCATACGGTGATTGCTCCGGGCGGCAGCGCCATGTGCCGGGAGGGGGCCGCCCGGCACCTCAGCGGCCTGGGGCCGGTGGTCTATCTGAACGTCCCCCTGGAGGAGCTGGAGCGGCGCATCCGGAATCTGTCCCAGCGGGGCATCGCCATGGAGCCGGGCCAGACCCTGGCCGACGTGCTGGCCCTCCGTGACCCCCTTTACCGCAAATATGCCGATCTGATTGTGGACTGCCCTCCGGGCCAGCCCCTGGACCAGACGGCCCAGCTGGTGCAGACCGCGCTGAAGGAGTGCGGCCTGCCCCGCTGAATCAACACCCCAGCCCGCAGGGAAAGGCGCGGGCCGCGCCGGACGGGCACGTCCGCCGCGAATGAAAAGAAGGAAGTTTTGAATGCAGTTTCGTGACCTGGGGCTGAACGCCCCCATCCTGAAAGCCCTGGAGGAGCAGGGCTACACCAAGCCGTCCCCCATTCAGGAGAAGGCCATTCCCCCCGCCCTCCAGGGGCGGGACGTGCTGGGCTGCGCCCAGACGGGCACGGGCAAGACCTGTGCCTTCGCCGCCCCCATTTTGCAGCGTCTGGAGGCGGTCAGCGCCTCCAAGCGGCCCATCCGGGCCCTCATCCTCACCCCCACCCGGGAGCTGGCTATCCAAATTGGTGAGAGCTTCGATGCCTATGGCAAATATCTCAAGCTGCGCCACACCGTCATCTTCGGCGGGGTGGGCCAGAACCCCCAGGTGGAGGCCCTGAAAAGGGGAGTTGACATCCTGGTGGCCACCCCGGGCCGGCTGATGGACCTCCACGATCAGGGCTTCATCTCCCTGGACGCCCTGGAGATCTTCGTTCTGGACGAGGCCGACCGGATGCTGGACATGGGCTTTATCCACGATGTGCGGAAAATTTTGAAGTGGCTGCCCCAGAAGAAGCAGACCCTGTTCTTCTCCGCCACTATGCCTCCGGAGATCACCGACCTGGTGAACTCCCTGCTGAAAAACCCCGTCAAGGTGGCGGTGGACCCCATCTCCTCCCCGGTGGAGGTGATCCGCCAATCCGTCTACCTGGTGGACAAGGGGAACAAAACCCATCTTCTGGCCCACCTGATGGAGCGCAAGCAGGTGAAAAACGCCCTGGTGTTCACCCGCACCAAGCACGGGGCCAACAAGGTGGCCCGGGACCTGGGGCGGCTGGGCATCTCCGCCGCTGCCATCCACGGCAACAAGAGTCAGACCGCCCGGCAGCAGGCCTTGAGCGACTTCAAGGCGGGCAGGCTCCGCTGTCTCGTAGCCACCGACATCGCCGCCCGGGGGCTGGACATCGAGGAGCTGTCCCACGTGTTCAACTACAACCTCCCCGAGGTTCCCGAGACCTATGTCCACCGCATCGGCCGCACCGGCCGGGCGGGCCGGGGGGGCGAGGCCATCGCCTTCTGCGACTTCGGGGAGAAGCCCCTCCTCAGGGACATCGAGAAGCTTATCGGCAAAAAGGTCCCCCTGGTGGAGGACCACCCCTACCCCATGCAGGTCTTTGAGGCCCCCAAGCGGGACAAAAACGGCAAAATCATCAATGAGGAGGACCAGGAGGCCCGTCAGGCCGCCAAGGAGCTGCGCCGGGCCCGGGAGGAGGCCAGGCGCCTGGCCGGGCAGGCGGTCCAGGTCAAACAAAGGACCGCTCCGCCTGAGCAGGCCGTCCCGGCGGAGCCCAAGAAGAAGCGCCGTCGGAAGAAGAAAACCGGGGCTCTCCCGGAGGAGGTCATCCTCCGCCCCGCCGCCCCCGCGGAGGAAGAGGAAGACGCCTTCGACTATCTGCCCACTCCCCCCTCCGCACCTAAACGGGGCGTCCGCCCCGGCACCCTGATGGACACCGGCGACGCCATGCCCAACACCGAGTTCCACCGCCCCAGCCCCCTGGACAGCGACGTCATCATGGACGCCACCGCCCGGCTGCTGGCCCCCAGGCGGCCCGTTCCGGAAGCGCCCCCGAAGAAGCAGCAGGCCGCGCCGAAAAAGACAAGGCAGCCCAAGCCCGCCAAGGCGGAGCAGCCCCAAAAGACAAAACCCCAAAAGGCGGCCAAGGTCAAGGCGGAGTCCCCAAAGAAGGCCGCGCCCGCCCTTCAGCCCTCCAAAAAGAAGGCGTCCTCCAGGCCCCCCCGCCGGGACCGCCGGACGCCCCCCGAGCCCCCCAGGAAGAACCAGCCCAAGGACTCTACCGAGCAGGCCAGTCTGATGAAGCCCTATTATCTGGACATTGGAAGATAAAAGAAAGGAGGCCGAAAGTCATGACCGAAGCTGAGCGGCAGGATACCCGGAAAGCAATGGCGCTCGACCTGTGCCACATCGTCGATGAAAACCCTGCACAGCAGACCTACACGGCGGAAGAGGTTAAGAAGCTTATTACCGTATACGTTTTCTCTACAGGTTAGAAATAGGAGGAATCGGGGCCGAAGAGCCGGCCCCATCTCAAAAGGATACGATTATAGATATGGAGGAGATCATCATGGATTATCAAGCCCTTTACCAGCAGAAGCTCACCACCCCCGAGCAGGCCGTCAAGGCCGTCAAGTCGGGCGACTGGGTGGACTACGGCTGGTGCACCAACCACCCTGTGGCCCTGGACCGCGCTCTGGCCGCCCGGAAGGACGAGCTCACCGACGTAAAGGTCCGGGGCGGCGTCACCATGTGGATGCCTGAGATTGCCAAGGCTGACGACGCCGGGGACCACTTCACCTGGCACTCCTGGCACTGCTCCGGCGTGGACCGGAAGATTATCTCCAAGGGGATGGGCTTCTTCTCCCCTATGCGGTACTCCGAGCTGCCCCGGTTCTATCGGGAAAACGTGTCGGTGGATGTGGCTATGATCCAGGTCACCCCCATGGACAGCCACGGCAACTTCAGCTACGCCCTGGCCGCCTCCCACCTGGCCGACATGCTGGACCGGGCCAAGGTCATCATCCTGGAGGTCAACCAGAACCTGCCCTGGGTCTATGGCCTCACCGGCTGTGAGATCAACATCGCCGATGTGGACTATGTTGTCGAGGGCGACAACCCCGCCGTGGCCCAGCTGGGCGGGGGCGGAGAGCCCACCGACGTGGACCGGGCGGTGGCCAAACTGATCGTGGAGCAGATCCCCAACGGGGCCTGCCTCCAGCTGGGCATCGGCGGAATGCCCAACACCGTGGGCTCCATGATCGCCCAGTCCGATCTGAAGGATTTGGGCGTCCACACCGAGATGTATGTGGACGGCTTTGTGGACATGGCCCTGGCGGGCAAGCTCACCGGGCGGAACAAGGCCCTGGATAAGGGCCGGCAGGTTTACGCCTTCGCCGCCGGCACCCAGAAGCTCTATGACTATGTGAACCGCAACCCCGCCGTCATGGCCGCCCCTGTGGACTACACCAACGACGTGCGGGTGCTGGCCCAGCTGGACAACTTCATCTCCATCAACAACGCCATCGACATGGACCTCTTCGGTCAGGTGAACGCCGAGTCCGCCGGTTTGAAGCACATCTCCGGCACCGGCGGCCAGCTGGACTTCGTCATGGGCGCTTACCTGTCCAAGGGCGGCAAGAGCTTTATCTGCATGTCCTCCACCGTCACCGGCAAGGACGGCTCCCTCAAGAGCCGCATCGTCCCCACCCTCACCCCCGGTTCCATCGCCACCGACCCCCGGTCCTGCGTGCAGTACATCGTCACCGAATACGGTATGGTCAACCTGAAGGGCCTGTCCACCTGGGAGCGGGCCGAGGCCCTCATCGGCATCGCCCACCCCGACTTCCGGGAGCAGCTCATCCAGGACGCCGAGAAAATGCACATCTGGAGAAGGAGCAATAAGTAAATTATTCGTCCTTGCTTGCAGGGAGGCCATATGGACAACAAAAGCTTCAAAGCCGCAATGAAAAAGCTTTTCCCCAAAACCGAGCCGCAGTCTCAGGCGCTTGGTCCCCTGCCCGAGGATGACTTCGGCAGGACAGAGTTTACATACGCAATTCTCCTTCACCAGACCCAGGACGCACTGGAATTGCTGAAGCATTACGACAACGTAAATCACAAGGATCACGCGGGGTGCTCCGACCTGTTTTTTGCCACTCAAGCGTGTGAGGTTGAGGTCCTGCGGGAGCTCCTAAAGCGGGGAGCAGACGTCAAACTCGATGGTCGCAGCTTGCTCTGCTCCGCCATGTACGCCGCCCAGACCCACTCCTACGACCGGGCCTTTGAAATGGTCAAGCTGCTTTTAGACGCAGGCGCAGACCCGGATGAACGGGACGGGGAGGTCCGCCCCAGTGCCCGGCAGAACGCCAAGTATCTTGCTCCGGGGCCTATTGCTGATTATCTAAAAAATTGGTCCAAATAGAAGGAAAATCCCGGCCGCAAGGCCGGGATTTTATTCTGGTTTCGTTAAAAATTACTGCGGGAATAACGGACTGTTACCACAATAACCTGATTTTCAACCTCATCAATTCGATAAATGGCGGTATAATTTCCCACCATCAGTTCTCGATATCCCCGATTGCCATAGGCCCCTCTTCTCCGCTCCGGGCAGCGATAGGGCATTGAGCCCAGTGAGAGAATCTGCGCCTCAATTTTCTCTACCAGGGATATGGCGGTCTCCGGTTCCAGCAGAGCTTTTGCAATGTAGGCATAGATTCCATCCAAATCCCGCCGCGCACGTCCCAACAGCTTAACGCTGTACTGTTCCAAGGTGTTTCCTCCTCAGTGATGTCAACATCTCTTTCGCGTCAAAAAGCTGCCCATCACGCTCAAATTCCGCCTCAGCCTCGGCAATGGCCGCGTCTGTTTCGGCAATTCCGACCATGCTGTCATAGGTTTCCATGCTCATGACCACCAGGTCTCCATAGCCGTTTTTTGTAATAAAAATCGGCTCTGAGCACGCATGACAAATCTCTGAAATTTCATTGGTATTACGCAGATCTGTAATCGGTCTGATTTGCGGCATTCCGGCACCCCCTTCTTGTACATTATTATAACATTATTCTGTACAATAATTCAAGTGGAATTTTCTTGCTCAGCACTGTCAGCTGAAATTTTCTGATACCAGCTCCCACTGAAAATTCTCCAGCTTGAGCCTGCTTCCCACGGTGACGCCCTCAGGGAGCAGGAACATAGTAATGGAGTGCTCCTGGCCGCCGTCCGTGACTAAATCAGCATAATCGCCGTTGATGGAGCGGACCGTGTAAAAGATGGTGTCCAATAAAATTCCCTCCTCCGGGCCGGACAAAAGTCCGGTTTATGGGACTTCTCCTCTTGTATACTGTGATTACAATACAAGAAAGGAGCAAGACGCTATGGAGTATAACATTGTATGGGTAAGAGGACATGTAGAGGTCTACGACTGGGCGGGGCGGTTTTGCTTCTCCGCTGACAACGAGCGGGAGGCCCAGGAGGAGCTGGCGGCCGCCGCCGCATAAAATATGTGGACCCGAGGCGGGTACGGACAGGCCGTGCCCGCCTCCTTTTATGCCTGCTTTGCCAATCCCTCCAGGCTCTGACCCTTCAGCGCCCGCTCCAGCAGCTCAGGCAGCCGCTCCGGGGCGCAGGCGAAGCAGGGGATGTCCATCGCGGCAATGCGCTGGGCGGTCTGGGCGTCGTAGTAGGGCTTTCCCCCGTCGGCGATGGCCAGCAGGACAATCACCGTCACCCCCGAGTCCTTCATCTCCTCCAGCCGCCGGAGCAGGCCCGCCCGGTTGCCCCCCTCCTCCAGGTCAGAGATGAGGAAGAACAGGGTCTTGGCCGGAACCTCCACCAGGCTTTGGCAGTAGGCGATGGACTTGGCAATGTCAGTGCCGCCCCCCATCTGAAAGCCGAAGAGCAGGTCCACCGGATCGGCGCACAGGGGGGTCAGGTCCATAATCTGGGTGTCGAAGGCCACCACATGGGTGTTTACGGCGGACATGGAGGCCAGAATACAGGCCATCACCGAGGAGTAGAGGATGGACTGGCCCATGGAACCGCTCTGGTCAATGTCCAAAATCACGTTCCAGCGGTTGACCCGGCTGGCCCGGTCGAAGAACCACACCCGCTCTGGAATAATTGTCCCCAGCTCCTGGTTATAATTCTTCAAATTTCTCCGAATCGTATAGGGAAAGTCCAGGGCGGAGGCGGAGGGCAGCGGGGAGTGGGCCCGGCGGTTCAGGGCGGCGGTCACCGCCCGGCGCACGTCGCTCTCCAGCATTTTGTTAATCGTCTCTACAATCCTCCGGATAAAGGCCCGGGCCGACTCCTTGGACTTCTTTGGAATCTGGTCCTTGAGCATCAGCAGGGTGGAGGCCATGTTCAGGTCGGGCTCCAGCCCCTCCAGCAGTTCGGGCTCCAGGAGGAGCTGCTTCAGGCCCTTGCGCTCAATGGCGTCGTTCTGCACCACCGCCACCGTCTCCGGATCAAAGAGGGACCGCAGGTCCCCCAGCCACTTGGAGATGTGGGGGGAGGAGGGTCCCTTCCCCCCGCCCCCGCCGGAGCCGCCGAAGCTCTCCCCCGGTCCGCCGTAGATGGCCCCCAGGGCGGAGTCCATCAGCAGCTCCTCCTGGGACAGGGACATGCCCCCCATCCCGGAGAAAGACTCCTGGGTCTCCGACCCCAAAATCAGCCGCCAACGGGAGAGCTGTTCCTGTTGCGACATAGAATCACCTCGCAATGTTGTCTGTAGGGGCGGATATCATCCGCCCGTTCCCCTTTTTGCCCTGCGGGCGGATATTATCCGCCCTTACACATGGCCGTTACGTAGGGCGCGACGACTCGGCGCGCCTCTCTACCGGGGCAGATTCGCCGAAACAGCGGGCCGCCGGGTCGTCGGCCCCTACGCAGGGAATCCTCTGCCTGGATTCGCGGGCGCACAATGTGCGCCCCTACAAGCGTTCCCTCTAAATATCGTCAAAGTCGAAGTCGGACAGGCTGTTTAAAATCTCCTGTTCGGCTTCTGTCGTGTCGTTCATCAGCACCTCCGCTGCCTGCTGGGGTGTCACTCCCCAGATTTCCCCCAGGTTTTCGGCAATGTCGTTCTTCTCCTTGGGGGAGAAGCCGGCGAAGGCCCGGCGGAGGAACACCAGCGCCCGGCGGAAGGTCTCGTCGTCCAGGGTGCTGAGGTAGCCGTCCAGCTGCCGCCACAGGGACAGCCGGGCAATGAGGGCGTAGCGGTTCTTTCCCGCAAGCCCCTCAAACCACCCCGCCCCCAGGTCGGCGGGCACGCCGGGGGACAGCCGCCGGGCCACCTCCCGGGCGAGGAGCTCCTCGTCCGCCTTTCCCCGCTCCAGCAAAATGGCCATAGCGAAGCCGGAGCATCGGGTGTTCAGGTCGTCCCGGTCGGAAATTTCTTCCAGCAGTGAGAGCCAGCGGTCCTCCTCCAGGAAGTCGTGGCTGAGCTGGAGGGCATTGATCTGATCCATGGCCTTCGTCACCGCCGGGGCGGCCTTGACGTCGCAGACGCAGGCCCCCGCCAGAGTGAGGCAGGCCCGCAGGTATAATTGCTTTACAAGGGGGATCACCGGCTCCGGGTCAAACCGCCGCAGGTCGCCGTAGCGCACCACCAGGCTGAGCCGGGAGGCGGTGTCCGCCACGTCGGCAATGGCGGCCGCGTCCACCCCCAGCCCCTGCAAGACGGACAGAGCGTGCCTGGCGGCAGAGGGCATCCCGCACAGAAAGGCGTCCTGAAAAATCGCGGCGGCCTGGCCGATAGAGGTGCTGCTGTCCGCCTGCTCCTTCAGAGCAAAGGCCGCCGCCCCCTGGATGGTGTCACCCATAAGGGCGGATTCCACAATCTCAATCTCCGCCTCCGGGGTCCAGCGCAGCTCCCAGTACTCCCCCCAGCTGGCCCCCTCCTGCCGGGAGGGGAGGAGGGCGGCGAAGTGGACCCCCAGCACCCGCAGGCGGTGGAGGAAGAAGGACCGGCGCAGATCGCCCAAAGCGGCCGCCTCCGACTTGACATTCAGCTTCTCCCGCAGATCCAGGTCCAGCCGCTGGAGCTCAGCCGTGCGGAATTTCTCCAGCCGCAGCTCCTTCAGCTGGCGGTAGAAGTCCTCCTGCACGCTGGTGCGGGCCACCCCCTGGGGGAGGAAGCCGATTTTTTTGCCAATCTCGGTGTCCGCCGCCGCCAAAGCCAGCTCGGAGAACTGCCCGTGGCCCATGGCGGTGACCGAGGCGTCCCGAAGGTCGGCCAGAGCGGGATACCGGCTCCCCCGCATGGCCGCCAGGGTGTCCGCCAGGCGGACCGCCTCGATGACCTCGGCGGAGGACACCAGGTTCCCCGCCTTTCGGTGGGCGGCGGCCAGCCGGGTGAGGTAGCGGTAGGGGACCTCCTCCAGCCCCCTGGCGTTGAGGGAATCCCACAGCAGCTCGAAGTAGGCCGGGGCCCTGTTCCCCGCCCCGTAGCCTGACCGGGTGGACAGGCGGTAGTAGGAGTAGGGCATCAGGGTGGCGGTGGTGTCCGCCCGGGGGAGGGAGGCCTCCTCCCCGTCGGTCATGGGGGCGTTCTCCTCCAGTCCCGCCACATGGAAGGCCCCGCAGACGCAGAAAATCTTTTCCGGGGAAATGCCGGCGTCCACAGCCTGGCAGATCACCCGCTTCATGTAGGCCTCCCGGACCACCGTTTCCGCCCTGTCCCGGGGTCCGTCCTCCTCCGCCGCCCGCAGCTCCCGGCCAAAGGCGTTGGCGGCAGCCTGATAGTCCTCCGCCTGCTCGAAGTTCCGCTCCCAGAAGGTGTCGTGGTCCTCCCCGGTGAGGGTCTCCAGGCGCTTGTAGACCGATTCGGTGGTTTGGGCGGGGTCCTCTGTGTAGGGGTGGATATCATCCGCCCGTTCCCCGGCGCTCCCGGTGGTATCCTGCGGGCGGATATTATCCGCCCCTACAGGCGCGTCGGAGTCCTTCTTCTGCGGCGCGCCGGGGTCGTCGCGCCCTACAGACATTTCCTCCGCCTCCCGGAACGCCAGAAACACTGACGAGGGCAGGTCCATGAACCGGCACTCCACCCCGTGCTCATAGGCCCACAAAATGGCCTGTGTCTCCGGGGAGTAGACGGCGAAGGGCCACAGCACGGTACGCACCGGCGGCGTTTTGGTGTAGGCCAGGATGGCGGCTGGAAATTTTGTCTCAGGGTGGCACAGCCACTCCATCTGGCCGTTCAAGTCGCTGGGGCCCTCCACCAGCACCAGCTCCGGCCTGGCCGCGTCCAGGGCCTCTCTCAGGCGGTGCGCCGCCGCCGGGGACAGGTGGCGCACTCCGAAAAATGTTGGATGACTCATTTTCCGTTCAGCTCCCGGCAGGCCCGGTAGAGGGGCAGCCAGGCGGAGCCCCGCTTCTTCATCACATTCTCCAGATACTCCTTCCAGGAAATTTTGTCCTTGTCCTCATCCTTCACCACCGCCCCCTGGAGGGCGGCGGCCAGATCACCCGGAGCGATGGAGCCGTCTCCGAAGCTGCCGGCCAGGGCCATGGAGTTGGCCAGCAGGGAGATGGCCTCGGCGGTGGACAGCACCCCGGAGGTAGTTTTCAGCTTCTGCTTGCCGTCCAGGGTGACCCCTCCTCTCAGCTCCCGGAAGATGGTGACCACCTTCTCCACCGTATCCAGCTCCGGCTGGCGGGCGTTCAGGTCCAGGCCGGCGGACAGCTGGGCCACCCGGGTCTGGACAATGTCCATCTCGGTCTGCATGTCGGCGGGGGTGGGCAGAACCACGATGTTGAACCGGCGCTTCAGGGCGGCGGACATGTCGTTTACCCCCTTGTCCCGGGTGTTGGCGGTGGCAATCACCGAAAAACCCTTTTGGGCGGGCACCTCCAGCCCCAGCTCGGGGACGGACAGCCGCTTTTCCGACAGAATAGAGATCAGGGCGTCCTGGACCTCGCTGGCACAGCGGGAGATCTCCTCAATGCGGGCCACGGAGCCCGTCTCCATGGCCCGGTAGACGGGGCTCTTTACCATGGCCTCGGGGCAGGGGCCCTTGGCGATGAGCATGGCGTAGTTCCAGGAGTAGCGGATCTGTTCCTCGGTGGTGCCCGCCGTCCCCTGAACGACTTTTGTGGAGTCGCCGTTGACGGCGGCGGCCAGGTGCTCGCTGAGCCAGGACTTTGCCGTGCCCGGCTCGCCGATGAGGAGGAGGGCGCGGTCAGTCACCAGGGTGGCGATGGCAATCTCCACCAGCCGCCTGTTGCCCATGTACTTGGGGGTGATGTCCACCCCCTTGACCGTGGCGCCGCCCTCAATATAGGTAAGCACCGACCTGGGGGACATCCGCCAGCCGGTGGGGATGGGGTCGGTCTCCGCCGAAATGAGGGCGTCAATCTCCCGCTGGAAAAGCTCCTCCGCCGGGAGGCGCTGTACATTTTTCTCTGCCATTGTCGTTCACTCCTCTATTCGTTTTCCCATTGGGCGATGACCTGCTTGATTTGGGCGTCGGGCCATCTCCCGTACTGGGCCTTGAGCCTTTTCGCTCCCACCAGGTCATTGACCGCCCTGAGCTGAGCCGCCTTTTCCTTCCCAGGGACAGGCAGCTCGTTCAACATCGTCTGAATGGAGTAGTATGAAACCTCCCCCTGGGCCTGGGCGTATTTGACAACGAACCCGTCCCAGTCCTTCCAGCCGCATTGGGTCAGCGCATGGACATATTGCATAAAGCCGCCGGAATTTTTGCCGCGTGTGGCCCGGAGATAGAGGTATTTCCCCACCTTGTCCATCACCGGATGCTCCATGGGCCGCAGGAGGTTCATCAGCGCGGCATCCAGCCCGCCCAGCTCCATGAGCAGCTCGAACCACACCGGGTCCAGCTCCTGGGTGAGCACCGGATGCTTCTCATGGTCGAAAAAGGTCTTGATATTGTTGGCCGGGTCGTTGGCGTAGATCCTGTATTCATAACGGCTATTGTTCCAGCACAGGCCCCACAGCACATCCTGGAGAATGACTCTGGTGTCTGAGTCCTTTCTGCCGAACAGCTTGAACTTGGGCCGCAGCAGCTCCTCCGCTCTCTGTCCCGCCGCCGCGCTGTCCTGGGTGAGCAGGGCGGCGCACAGGGCGGGGGCAATCCACCCGCCGCCGTGGGCTTCGGCCAGCTCCCCGGCCAGGGCGCACAGGCCGCTGTCCCGGGTTAACTGGATGGAGCGCATCAGGGTGAAGGGCATGGCGGCGCTGAAATACCGCTGGGAGTCGGGGTCGGTGGTGGCGCCCCTGCAATAGAAGCGCATGGGCTCTGTCTTTGCTCTGCCGTTCTCCTCATAGGCGTAGTCCCGGTCCAGGGCGGCGCCCAGATTGGCGGCAGCCCGGAAGGCATCACAGACCTTGGACCCGGTCTTGCACTTCATAGCGGTGCGCAGGCGGCCCAGCAGGCCGAAGGCCTTGGCGTCCAGCGGCATATTGGGATTCTCCCTGACCCGCTCCGCCATCTGGAGGAACCACCCGGCGGTCAGGTCGGTGGCCGTCCCGGCGGAGGACTGCCGCATGGCCTCCAGCGCTCCCCCCAGGTCCTTCTGCGCCAGGGCCTCCCAATACGCCCGGGACTCCTCCGTCTCCATCCGGGCCAGGGCAAACCGGGCGGCCCGCTGGCACTCCTTTTTCTCCGTCTGGCACAGACCGGCGAGTATCTGGGCGTTGGCGGGGTCGTGCCGCAGGGCAAAAATCAGCGCCTGCCGCACCGGCTTCTTCGCCTGGGAAAGCTGCTCCAGATACCAGTCGTTTTCCGCCGCCCCGGCAGTCTCCTCCATCACCTGGACCCGCCGGGCCATAGCCTTGCCCCCAGCGGGGTCAAAGCCCTCCTTCAAAACAGGGACGGCAGCGGGGCCGGAGCTTCGCAGAATCCTCCCATTCTGGTCGGCAATCTCCCCATAGCTGTCCCCCAAGCCGGCCACCAGGGCGGGCAGAACCCGGAAATCGGCAAAGAGCTCGGGGTGGTTGTCCCAGGCGGACTTGATGGTCTCCATCCGCCCGCCGCCAGTGGTGGTGAGAGCGGTGAGCAGGGGCTGTAGCTGGGCACAGGACGCCTGCCGATAGGAGCCGCCGCCCACGGGGAGAGGGGTAAGCCTACCCTCCAGCCCAACGGAGCCCTGGGTGTAGACCACCGCATCCACCAGTGCCAGGGTGTCCAGAAGCAGGCCGGACCGCGCCTCGGCAGGGGCGGACAGCAGCTTCGTCAGCCCGCCGTCGATCTTCGCGAACACCGGGCTCGCCCCGGCCAGAGGCTTTAAGCCCTCCGCCGCCCGCTGAAGGCGGAAGTCCTCGCCCAGCAGGCCGGTGCCGGCAATGGCAGCGGCTTCCAGCCGCTCCTTTACATCATAAAGAGGCTGTAAATTCATATCAGAATCCTCCGTTATCCATTTCAAAACAGCAGCCGGATGATCTCCTCCGGCATGACCACGCTGTACGGGTGCAGGCAGAGGGAGCGGTCCCTCTCGTCATAGAACGCCAACCCGAACAGGGCGCTGCCCGCCGGAACCTCCCTCGGGAACATGGCCAGCCGGGAGGTGCAGGCGTGGTCCGCCCCGTCTTCAGGCCGGTCCCGCAGAATGATCCGCTCTCCGGCGGGGTCCTCCAGCACAAAGCTCTCCCCCACTCTGCCCAGCTGTCCAACAGGCACCAGCACCGCCAAAAACTTGGGCGCCAGGGTGTTTTTGATGGTCCCCTTGGTCAGCTTCACCGCCGCTGCCAGGCTGGGCTGGGCCAGCCCAGGCAGAGCGGCCCGCTCCTCCGCCGTCAGGGGCCGGGTGGAGGCGCTGTCCCAGCGCACCCGCCGGTCCCCCTCCCCAGGGTAGATGTACAGAGCGGGAATCTCCAGCAGGTCGAAGCGGCTGTCGTCCCCCTTCACATATTTCAGCGCCTTCATGGGGCGCAGGTTCCTGGTCTGGAAGATGCCCCCGCCGTCCAGGTCGATCCACCAGCCCCGCTCCACATACTCCTTCCTGGCCTGGTCAAAAGAGACGTCGAAGGACAGCTGAACCAGCCGGGCATTCTCTTTGAAAGAGCCGATGGCCCGCAGGTCCTCCAGCTTCCACACCCCTCCCAGGGCCTCAAAGAGGACGGAGTCCTCCGGAGAGAAGCTGCCCGCCTCCAGCTTGTTCTGGAGGAACACCCGGGATTTCTTGATGGTGGAGCGCAGGGCCACTAAAATCCGCAGTGCCTCGGCATAGGCTTCTTCCGCCCGGTCCGGCTCCTTCTGGACGGTGCGCACCGCCAGGGCGATGCGGGTAAAGGCGGTCTGGGGTCCGGTGAGGTAGCAGCTGCCCAGATCCTTAGCCAGCTTGTCGAAGGTCTGGGCTGTGGTCCCGCCCAGCGACCCCAGGCCGGAGGAGAGCAGGTCGTTCACCATCTTCTCCGCCATGTCCAGCCCCTCCAGCTGCTTGGCCAGCTTTTTCTTCTGGGCGGCGGCGTTGGGCTTTTTGGGCTTGGGGGCCTCTCCCTCCCCGGCCTCCCTCCTGGCCGCCCGGACCGCCTGTTTGGCCCGCTTGTCCGCGATGTCCTGGGGGATGTCCGCCACCGCAAAATCCCTGCCGGACAGCTGCTCAAACAGCAGCCCCAGGGCGTGCTTGCAGGGGAATTGCCGGCTGGGGCAGGAGCAGCGGCACACCGGCGCATCAGGAACGGTCCAGTCCACCGATACCCGGTAGGGCGTTTTGCCGCTGCCGGCGCAGTCCGCCCAGTACAGAGTGCGGTCCTCCGTGCGGTGAAGGGCAGAGAAGCTCCCCTTTTTGGACAGCTTCCGCCCATTCTCCGCCGCCGCAGGGTTGGGGGCTTGAAGCAGAATGAATTGCTCGGTCAGTTCCATGGTAAAACTCCCTTCCAGGTATTTGTCTGTCAAGAAAATTATACATATATACAAGGAAAAAGGCAATCCCATTCTTGGGCCGCAAATCTAGAACAGAAGGGCGGAATTTTTATGCGAAAATCCAGCAAAAAAAGATTGAAGCCCCCGAAAAAAACAGGTATAATCAGGAGCATCAGGGCTGTCCTGTCAGCCAGAGCGGACTGGTAAGATTTTTGCAGAAAGAAGGTTCTCCCATGAAAAAAATTATTAACGCGCCCGAGGCCTACACCGACGATATGCTCCAGGGCATCTACGCCGCCCACAGTCAGGTGAAATACGCCGCGGACGATCTGCGCTGCTACTGTGTCGCTGAGAAGAAGCCGGGCAAGGTGGCCATCATCACCGGCGGCGGCACCGGGCATCTGCCCCTCTTCCTGGGCTACGTGGGCGAGGGCCTGCTGGACGGCTGCGGCGTGGGCAGCGTGTTCCAGTCCCCCTCCGCCGAGCAGATCTACAACATCTCCAAGGAGGTGGAGGCCGGCGCCGGCGTCCTGTACCTCTACGGCAACTACACCGGCGACATCATGAACTTCGACATGGCCGCCGAGATGTGCGACATGGACGACATCCCCACCCGCTCCATCGTGGGCGCTGACGACGTCATCTCCAACGCCGACCCCGCCACACGCCGGGGCGTGGCCGGTATCTTCTTCATGTACAAGTGCGCCGGGGCCAAGGCCGCCCAGATGGGCACCCTGGACGAGGTCCTGGCCGCCGCCCAGCTAGCCAAGGACAACACCCGCACCGTGGGCTTCGCCCTCACCCCCTGCATCATCCCCGAGGTGGGCCACTCCAACTTCACCCTGGCCGATGGAGAGATGGCTATGGGCATGGGCATCCACGGCGAGCCCGGTGTATGGACCGGCCCCATCAAGACCGCCGACGAGCTGGCCCAGGAGTCGCTGGACGCCATCCTGAAGGATATGCCCATCGCCGCCGGCGAGGAGGTCTGCGTTCTCATCAACGGCCTGGGAGCCACCTCCATCGAGGAGCTGTACATCCTCAGCGGCAGCGTGCGCAAGCTTTTGGACGGGAAGGGCATCAAGACCTACCGCACCTTCGTGGGCGAGTATGCCACCTCCATGGAGATGGCGGGGGCCTCCATCTCCATCTGCAAGATGTCCGGAGACGAGATGAAGCAGTGGATCGACATGCCTGTCCACACCCCCTTCTACACCCAGGTGTAATGCAAGGAGGACAACACTATGAATATCATCACCTGTGAACAGCTCCCCGCCCTCTTCCAGGGGGTGGCCGCCGTCTTTGCCGAAAAGAAAGAGGAGCTGTGTGAGATGGACGCCAACATGGGCGACGGCGACCTGGGCCTGACCATGGACAAGGGCTACGGGGCTCTGCCCGGCCTGCTCCAGGAGAACATGGAGACCGGCGACGCGGGCAAAACCCTGATGAAGGCCGGCATGAAGATGTCCAGCGTGGTCCCCTCCACTATGGGAACTCTGATGTCCAGCGGCATCATGGAGGGAGGCAAGGCCCTCAAGGGCAAGGCGGAGCTGGGCCCCTCCGAGCTGGCCGTCTACCTCACCGCCTTCGCCGCCGGCATCCAGAAGCGGGGCAAGTGCCAGCTGGGAGACCGGACTATTCTGGACGCCGTCTCCCCCGCCGGTGAGGCCGCCCGGAAGGCCGCCGAAGCGGGGGGCGACCTGGCCGCCGTCATCGCCGCCGCCTGTGAGGGGGCGGCCCAGGGGGTGGAGGCCACCAAGTCCATGACCCCCAAGTTCGGCAAGGCCGCCGTCTTTGCCGCCAAGGCCGTCGGCGTGGCCGACCAGGGCGCCGTGGCCGGGATGTATATGATCCAGGGCCTGAAGCGGGGCCTGGATACCCTGTAAACAAAGTTTCTAAAAAATGCGGGATACCACACTCCAGGTATCCCGCATTTTTTACTCCATTTTATGGTTCAGCTCGAAAATACTTCAGCAGCCGCGCAATTTTTTCCTCCTGACTGTCAATGAGGGCATCCGGTGTCCATTCTGGCAGCGCCAGCAAATCTTGTGCATCCTGGATTGCGGATTTGGCATATTCCTCTTTTTTTCGCACAAAAAACTCATTTTTCGCCGCAATATTCAGTGCGCGGCCCAAAGGAATCAGGTTGCCCAAATTGTTTAGCTGATCGCGCCAAAGGGCATCAGTCCAGCCATCGTAGTTATTCCATTTTTTGGGGAGAATATGCTCAATATCATATTTTCCATCCATAAACTGGCTGAATGTTTCCCGGTCCTGATTAGGATTCAGATAGGCCGAGAGCAGCACAACCCCCCTCTGGTAGCGCCGGCGCAAATCCCCATGAAGAATCGGGTCAAGAGCGGTCCTGTCATTCCGAGAGATGTTGGCCTCATAGCTGGCCAGATAGTCCCGCTCCTGCTCTATGTCAGCGCACACCCGGTAGACAGTATCCTTCACCGCATTGACAGCGTTATAGACCAGTCCCTTGATGAAAAAATATCGTACCGTGGCGTTTTGGAGCTCCAAAAACTGGTGCAGGCGCTTCTCTGGCAGAGAAAAGCCTCCGCCCTCCTCGTCAAAAGTCCCATGCTTGTGCAGAAAGACAA
This sequence comes from Colidextribacter sp. OB.20, assembly GCF_009911595.1. Classification (GTDB taxonomy): domain Bacteria; phylum Bacillota; class Clostridia; order Oscillospirales; family Oscillospiraceae; genus Lawsonibacter. Next base: position 36,540 of record NZ_QWKG01000022.1, on the reverse strand, counting down.
ACAGGGGGAAATACCAGTAATAATTTGGATATGTCTCCATGATCCGCCACAGGGCGTTGATCTCATCGTTGCCGTACCAGTTTACACTAATAGTATGGATGATTTTAAGACTTCGCATAATGGCGGCGTAGTCGCCCAATATACCTTTTTGGGCACTGAAATAGGAGCGCAGGCCAATTTCCTTACCTGCTTCATCGGTTTTGGCCCGGAGAATATGCATCAGCACACGGAAAAGCCAGTCGTGGTCCTCCAGGGCGTTCCAATCTTCGATAAAGGCGGCCTGATCCTCCTGGGGGATATTGTGATAGAGCTTAGCCTTGAAAATGTCCGCATCGGACAGGGACATGCCCCGATTATTGATGGTCTCAAAGATAGTCAGGGCGTCATCCTCCGAGCCGCAGTGAATTGGCAGAAGCACCACACTGTCCAGCAGGGTGAGAATCAGGCGGTTCAGGGCTTCCGCCGTCTGGCCCTGAGACTGCCACCATTCGTCGATTTTCTCCCCGAACAGCCTATAGTTGTCTAAAAGGCGGCTCTTTGCCGGTTCTGCTCCACCTAAAAGGATGGTATGCAGATCCTCCCTGTCCTGACTGATTACGAAAGAGCTGGCCCGCAGTTCGTCTGTCAGCTCAGATGTGAGAGGATCTTTGATTCGCAGACATTCCTCCAGCGCCTTGACCGTCCCCGCCCGGGAGTGCAGAGCCTTGATAAGCAGCAGCAGCGTGGTCAGGCGCTGCTGTCCGTCCACCACCTCCCAGGCCTCATAGGGCAGGTCAGAAGCCGGATTGATTACAATATTCCCCAGAAAATATTTGTCCTCCTTGGTTTCTTTTCCCTCATAAAAGTCAATAATGTCATCCCACAGCTTTTCACTGGGATCGTTATCCCAGGAGTATGGCCGTTGAAAATCTGGGATGATATACCTCTTGGAAAAAACCTCTCGGATAGTTTCTGGATTTGCAGTAATTGCTTTCACCTTGTATCCTCCCTTCAAGCAAGCAGATAGTGATTTTATTATACAGCAGCTTTTCCGAAAAACAGCTCCAAGCGCAAAATATGCGCTGGAGCCGTTTTCTTTGGCAAAATTATCTCTGCCCGTAGCTGTTCTTGACGAAGTTCTGCATAAAGACGATGTTCTCCGGGGAGATGGGGTCGAACTGTCCGCCCATGGAGCGGATGATGCTGTACACCTTGGCGGTGGCCTCCAGGACGGTGGAGTTGCCGAAGGCCTGCTCCAGGTCCCTGCCCAGGCACACCGCCCCGTGGGACCGGAGCAGGCAGGCCATGGCCTTGTCCCCCAGGGCCTTGACGCACTCGTCCGCCAGCTCCTGGGAGCCGGGCAGGGCGTAGCTTGTGGTGCGCACCGTGTCCCCCAGCACCTGGGCCGCCTCGTCCAGCAGCAGGGGGATGTCCTCTCCCATGGCGGAGAAGGCGGTGGAGTAGACGGGGTGGGTGTGGATGACGGCGTTGCACTCGGGCCGGGCGCGGTAGATGGCCAGGTGCATCTCGGTCTCAATGGTGGGCTTTCTCTCCCCCTCCACCCGGCTGCCGTCCAGCCGGACCACCACGATGTCGTCCTCCACCAGGGTCTTATAGGGCATCCCGCTGGGGCTGAGGTAGACATAGCCCGTCTCCGGGTCCCGGACGGTGACGTTACCCCAGGTGCCGATGGTAATGCCCTCGCTGAGCATCCGGATGCCGGCGTCGATAACTTTACGTTTCCAGTTTTTCATTCACTGACCTCCTGAACTGAAATTTGGACCCCTCCCGCCCCTCCAGGGGCGGGAGGGGTCCGGTACACTTACAGACAGCCCTTCTGGAGGATAATGCAGGCGTAGGGGGCGGTCTCGGTGGTGGACACCACCGCATAGGCGTTCTGGGCCGCAGTGTAGAAGGGGAAGCGGTCTATAAAGTCCACAGCGCCGGCGCCCCGGGGGTCGTGCTTGGCCACAATGGCCTTGAACTCATCCCAGACGGTGCACTCCAGGTCCTTGTGCCGCTCGGTCTTGTTCATGATGATGACCGGCTTGTCCACAAAGTCGTCCAGGGGCATGAGCTGGAGAATGGCGTCCAAAAGCTCGGTGGCCCGGTGGCCGTCACAGCGGATGTTCACATGTCCCTTGGCCGCTGCGGTGGAGGCGGCGGGGAAGTTGGAGTCGCCGATGACGATGGTGTCGCCGTGGCCCATCTCGTGCAAAACCTTCAGCAGCTCGGGGGTAATGCAGTTGGGAATGCCTCTCAGCATAGCGTTTCGCCTCTTCTTTCTATCTGTGTTTTCCCGCCCGTCCGGGCGGGAAAACAGCGGTTTCAGGTGTATTCCCCGTGACGGGTGGTAGTCTTTTCTCCGTAGCAGGTGAAGCTGTCCACAATGGCACAGCAGATCCGGTCTGTCATCACATTGTTGTCGCCGTGGATGATGTTGCCCGCGCCGCCGTCGGTGTCCACCACGACGATGTCTCCCACACCGGCGCACACGCAGTCGGTGGCGATCTCCCGCTCCCCCTCCGGCTCCATGGTCATGGGGTTGAGATACTCCACCAGCAGCAGCTTATAGGGAGGCAGGGCCTCGTCCTTCACAGTGGAGACCAGATTGCCCACCACTCTCCCGATTCGCATTGCCCCACCTCCTTACAGCTCCTCGTTGTAGGTGTCGATAAAGCCCACCACCGCCATGTCATAGGGTCCCTGGCAGTCCCGGAAGATCCGGGACGCCTCCTTCTTTGGAATCAGGAACACAAAGTCCCCGGGACCCGCCTGGCGGGTGTGGTCGGCGGCCACCACGGTCTCGGTCTCTCTGCCGTTGACGATGAGCTTCACCGTCAGCAGGGGCACGCCCTCCATGGAGGGGTCCTTTACCGTAGCCACCACCGTGCCGTTGATCCGGCCGGTAATCATTCGCCCTTGTCCAGGGTGGGCAGGATGTACTCCACGTCGGCGTGGGGCCGGGGAATCACATGGGCGCCGAAGAGCTCGCCCACCCGCTTTGCGGCGGCGGCGCCGGCGTCCACGGCAGCCTTCACCGCGCCCACGTCGCCCCGCACCATGACGGTGACCAGACCGCTGCCGATCTGGACCTTGCCGATGAGGGACACGTTGGCCGCCTTCACCATGGCATCCGCCGCCTCGATGGAGCCGATCAGGCCTCTGGTCTCGATCATTCCAAGAGCTTCTTTCATTGTAAGTACCTCCGTTTATAAATTTGGATTTTTTGACATTATTAGATTCTGCCCGCGGCAGAGGGTCTATCAATTACTGCATGCTGCGCAGCAGGTCGGGGTGGGGCGCGGGGATGACCACGCTCTTCCCCATCAGGCCCTGGGTCTCCTCCAGGGCCTCGGCTGCCTCCACGGCGGCCTTGACCGCCGCCACCTCGCCGGTGAGCAGGACGAAGGACTTGCCGCCCAGCCCCCGGCCCAGCCGGACCTCCAGCAGCCGGATGTCCGCCGCCTTGGCGGCGGCGTCGGCGGCGTGAATGGCGGCGCACAGGGAGTAGGTCTCCATGACGCCCACCGCCTTCAAATCGTCGGTCTCGGTACAGGCCATGATGGCGGGGGCCACGCTCCGGTCCACGTTGGGGATGACCAGGCTGTCCACCAGGACGCCCTGGGCCATCTTCCGGCCCGCCTCCACGGCGGCCTGGACGGCGGCCACCTCGCCGGAGACCACGGTGTAGTACTTCCCGGCGCACACACAGCCCGAGGAGATCAGGGTCACATTGGCCGCCTTGAGCATCGTGTCGCACACCAGAAAGCCGGTGGGGATGCTCATGACCTCGTTCATACCCAGCGCGTCCATCATGTCACCATCCTTATCTCAATGTACTGCCCGGTCACCTGGGTGACAGTGCCGGCAATGGAGGCATGAATCCTGGCCCCCAGGCCCTCCGGCTCGGCGATGAGCTGGCCCTTCTGGACCGCCGTCCCCGCCGTCACCACCGGCCTGTCAGGCCCTCCGGTGTGCATCTTTAAGGGAATGCGCACCACCGGGGTCTCCACCGTCCCGGCGAAGGGGGCGTCGGCGTCGTATTTCTCCAGGTCCAGCCGGCTGAGCAGCCGCCCGGTGGGCAGCCGCTTGGTCTCAAAGCCCTGGGGCTCATACCGGACCTCCTTCACCGGCCTGGCCCCCTCCTTCCGCATCCGGTCCTTATAGACCTGCATCATTTTGGAGGGGTGAAGGCCGAAGTTACATGCGTAGTAGGTGCAGATGCCGCAGTCACAGCAGGACCACACGCCGTTGGTCTCCCCACCGATTAGTCCGCAGTTCCCCGCAGCCAAGGCCCGCATGATCTTGTGGGGCTGGACATTCAGGCCCATGGCGTTCCGGGGGCACATCTGGGTGCACATGGAGCACTGACAGCACACCGCCCGTGCCATGCGCACCTCCCGCTGAAGGTCTCCGTCCTTCCGCCCCAGCAGCGCCGCCTCCCGGGGGATAGCCAGCAGGCCGCCGGTGGTCTTGGTGACGCTCTCCCCCTCCAGGGACTCCGCCACCCGGCCCATGAGGGGCCCGCCGATGATGTAGACGCAGTCCCCAACGGGGCCTCCCGCCAGGGCGGGCAGGTCGGCCAGAGGGGTGCCGATGGGGGCCTGGACCGTGATGGGATTTCGGACCGCGCCGCCGATGGTAATCACCTTGTCGGTGACCGGCCGGCCCTGGAGGGCCTCATAGACCTGGTAGACAGTGGCGGCGTTGGACACCACGCACCCCACGTCCAGAGGCAGTCCCCCGGTGGGCACCACCCGACCGGTGACGCAGTGGATCAGGTTCTGCTCATCCCCCGCCGGGTACACCGAGGGTGAGAGGTACAGCTCCACCGCCTTGCCCTCTGCCGCTTTCCGGAGGGCGTCCACCATGCCGGCGTTGTGCTCCTTCACAGCGATGACCGCCCGGTCCGCCCCCAGATGGGCCTTGATCCGCAGGGAGGCGGCCACGATCTCCGGGGCAAAGGCCTCCACAATGTGCCGGTCGGTGCGCAGCAGGGGCTCGCACTCGATGGCGTTGACGATAAAGACCTCGGCCCTGGCCTTATACTTCACATGGGTGGGGAAGCCCGCGCCGCCGGCCCCCACCACGCCGGCCTCAAATATCTTATCCAGCATAGGCGCTTACAAAATCCGGAAGTCGTCGTGGAGGACGCACCGCCGGGCCCGGGTGAAGGTCCGGGCGGAGGTGAGCCCCTCGCCGGTGGGGGTGGCAATGGTGAGGGTGGCGTGTCCCTCGGCGTTCATCCCCAGGCCGGAGTAGGATGGGGCGTTCTTCACGAAGATGGTGGTGTTCAGGGCCTTGGCCGCCCGGCTCATGTTCCGTACATTGGTGGAGTGCATGATGGCTGAGTGCCAGCAGCCGTTCTCCGCCCGCACCGCCTCCCGGATTGCCTCGTCCACGTCATTTACCCGGACGCAGGCCAGCACAGGCATGAGCATCTCGGTGGTGACGAAGGGGTGATTGCGGTCCACCTCGCAGATGACGAGCCGGGGCTTGCCGGTGTAGGAGATGCCGCACTGGTCCAGGATGTAGGAGGCGTCGCGGCCCACAAACTTCCGGCTGGGGGTGTATTTGCCGTCCTTTTCCACCAGGACGGTGCGCAGCACCCTGTCGATGTCCCCGCCCTGGATGCGGAAGGCGCCGTTTTTTTCCAGCTCGGTGAGGAAGCGGTCGAATACGGTGCTGACACAGAACACCTCTTTTTCCGCCACACACAGGATGTTGTTCTCATAGGAGGCCCCGTCCACCGTGCGCCTGCCCGCCTTGTCCAGCTCGGCGGTCTCGTCCACGATTACCGGCGGGTTGCCCGGTCCGGCGCAGACCGCCTTCTTGCCGCTGTTCATGGCCACCTTCACAATGGCCTCGCCGCCGGTGACGGACAGCAGCCGCACCTTGGGGTGCTTCATCACCGCCTGGGAGTTCTCCAGGCTGGGCTCCGCCGGGGTGGTGATCAGGCCGGGGGGCGCGCCGTGGGCCACCAGGGCCTCATGGAGGACCCGGATGGCCTCCTGAGAAGAGCGCTTGGCCGCCGGGTGGGGGCTGAACACCACTGAGTTCCCGGCTGAGATCATGCTGATGGCGTTGTTGATGACGGTGGCCGTGGGGTTTGTGGAGGGGATCACCGAGGCGATCACCCCGAAGGGGGCGTGCTCCACCAGAGTGAAGCCGCCGTCGCCGGTGTAGGCCTCGGTGGGGATGTCCTCCGGACCGGGGGTCTTGTCGGCGGCCAGCAGATTCTTCACAACCTTGTCGTCCACATGGCCGTAGCCCGTCTCCTCATGGGCCATCTCAGCCAGATGCCGGGCGTTGTCCCGGGCGGCCTGACGCATTGCCTCCACCAGCTCCCGCCGCTTTTCCAGGGAAATCTGGGTGAACTGCTGAAAGGCCGTCCAGGCCGCCTCCACAGCGGCGTCGGCGTCCTGATACATCCAGCCCCCCACGTTCACCGGCGCCTGGGCCGGAGGCGGACTCAGCCGCACGCCCCCCGCCGGAGCCGCCACGGGCTGGACAGGGGCCCCGGGGGTTCCGCCCCCCATCTGGGCGATGGTCAGGCGTACAATTTCTTCCACCTGTTCCTTGGAGAGCATTACCGCTCACCTCCTTCTTGGTGCTTGTCAAAGACCCGCTTGTGGTCGATGTCGATGTAGTCGATGATGGCCGTGATGGTGCAGTCCGCCGGCTTGTCCTTGGTGGTCTCGGTCATCCGGGAGGAGGACCCGGCGCACAGCATGACCACCTCGCCCTCGCCGGCCCCCACCGCGTCAATGGCCACAATGGGGGAGCCCTTCTCCTCCATGGTGTCCAGGTCGATGTTCCGGACCACCAGAAGCTTCAGGCCGGTCAGCCGGTCGGACTTGGAGGTGCTCACCACCGAGCCGATCACGCGCGCGATTTGCATGTTGTCACCTGCCTTTCTTTCTTCCTTTCTTTTGAAAAAGAAAGGAAGCGAAAGAAAACTTTTGGAAAAAACTTCGTTTTTTCTCTCGTCCTCTTGACGGCGTACGCAAAACGAAGTTTTGCGGGAAAGTTTCTTTTCGGTTCCTTTTCTTTTCAAAGAAAAGGAACAAAAGCTTATCGTTTAATCGTAATCTCCAGGCTCATGGCCCGCTCCCGGGCGGCGTCGGTGACGATGCACCGGGGGAGACACCGGATCACGGGGATGCCCCGCTTCCAGGCCTCCTCCACGTCCCGCTCGGTAACCAGGTCCATGGGCTCGGTCTCATTGGCCGGAGCCGGGGGCGGGGCCTCCGGGGCGGCGTGGGAGCGGCAGCCGCCCTGGCAGGAGCCGTGACAGCCTCCGCAGGAGCAGCCCTCCTTCTTTTCCCCGCCGGGGGTGACCAGCTCCAGCAGGTCGCCGTCGGTGATACACAGGGCGTTGGCCTCGTCGGTGTCCAGATGGACCTCCAGGTCGTGGCCCTCCCCCACCCGGCAGATCACCTGCTCCAGCAGGCCGGCCCGCTGTCCGCCCATACGCAGAGCCACCGCCTGCCCGTCCTTCAACCCGTAGGAGGCCGCCTGAAGGGGGGACAGGTGCAGGTGCCGGGCCGGGACAATCACTCCTTGGGAAATGGTCAGCTGGCCCGCCGGGCCCTTCAGGGTGCAGCCGGGGGTATTGTCCACGTCGCCGGACATGCGCACCTGGCCGGGTATCCCCAGCTTTTTGGCCTCAGAGAAAGTCAGCTCCACCTGGCTTCTGCCCCGGACGGGGCCCAATACCCGGACGTTGGACAGCTCCCCTCTGGGACCGGCCACCGCCACCCTCTCCGCCGCGGCGAACTGCCCCGGCTGGGACAGGGCCTTGCAGGGGTGGAGGGCGTAATGCGGGCCGAAGAGGCAGTCCATGTCCTCCTGGCTTAGGTGGACATGGCGGGCGCTCACCCCGGCGGGGACGTACCTGGTCCCCTGGGCGGCCAGATGGGAGAGGACCGCGTTGCGAATATCCTTCCTCTCCATAGTGTTACCGCCCCTGAATCTGGGCCATCACACTGCGCACCACGTCGGCCACCTGCCCGTTCTCGCAGGGGCTCCCGCTGGGGCAGCTCCTCCCCTGAGAGCAGGGTGAGGGCTCTCCGGAGGCGGCGAAGCGGCACACCGGCCGGCCGCCGGTGGTAATACCCAGCTTCGTCCTGGTCTCCACCAGCCGGTCCACCTGCTCGCAGGACAGCTCATTGGCCCGGCCGATGATGTTGCCGGTGTACATGGTGACCAGGGCGTAGTACTCCAGCGACTCCATGCGCATGTAGGCCTGCATGGGGCTCATGCCCCAGGTGAGGGCGCCGTGGTTAGCCAGCAGCACGCCGTTGTGGGTGCGGCAGTAGGGGGCGATGGAGTCGGGCACCTCCTGGGTGCCAGGGGTGGCGTAGGGGGCCACCGGCACCACCCCCAGCTGGACCACACCCTCGGGGAGGATGGGCCTGTCCAGGGCAATGCCCGCGATGGCGTAGGAGGTAGCCACCGGGGGGTGGGCGTGGACGCAGGCGATCAGGTCCGGGTTCTCCTTATAGACCCGCAGGTGCATTTTCAGCTCGCTGGAGGGCTTGTGGGTCCCCTGGACCACCCGGCCCTCCAGGTCCACCTTGATGAGCATCTCGTCGGTCATATACCCCTTGCTCACCCCGGTGGGGGTGGTCCAAAGGGTGGTGGGAGAGACCTTGCAGGTGATGTTTCCGTCGTTGGAAACCACATAGTTTTTGGCGTACATCCGCCGCCCCACCTCCAGGATCTGCTCCTTGGCGTCCCGGTCGGACAGGTAGCGGTCCCGCTCTTCACCGTACATAGCCGGTCTCCTCCTTTCTTCCATAAATTTATCTGGTTTTATTTGCAATCTGCCCCCCTTTATGGTAAAATTCCCATGAGAAAGGGGGACTGCGGTATGCTGGCTATCGCCCGCCGCAACGCGATTCTGGAGCTGCTGCGGGAGCAGCAAAGCCTCAACGTGACCCAGCTGGCTGCCTCCCTGGGGGTAGCCACCGAGACCATCCGCCGGGACTTCAAAGAGCTGGAGGCCGCCGGTCAGCTCATCCGCACCCATGGCGGCGCCTATATCACCGACGGGGTACTCAACGACATCAACGTCTCCGACCGCTCCGTCATCCGCAAGCAGGAGAAGCGGGAAATCGCCAAAAAGTGCGCCCAGCTGATTCAGACCGGAGACTCCATCTTTCTGGATGCCTCCACCACCGACTGGTGCATCGCCCAGGAGCTGCTGGAGAAGCACATCACTGTCCTCACCAACTCCCTGAAGGTGGCCGACATCCTGTCGGTCTCCTCCAGCGTCAAGCTGATCCTGGCCGGCGGCAACTACGCCCCCCGGACCATGTCCTTCTACGGGGAGCAGACGGTAGCAGACCTGAACCGCTACTACGTGGACAAGGCCTTTCTCTCCTGCCGTACCGTCCACATGGAGTTTGGCGCCACCGATTCCAACGAGGGGGAGGCGCTGGCCCGGCGGACCATGCTGCGCCGCAGCCACAGCACCTACCTGGCGGTGGACCACAGCAAGCTGGACGGCATCTCCTTCCTGACCCTCTGCCCCCTGGAGGAGCTGACCGGGATAATCTGCGACCAGCCCCTCTCCCCCGTGTGGCAGAACCATCTCAAGAGCATCGGCGTGGCCAGCTTTTAAGCCCGGTCACAGGACAGGCCGGCGGCGGTTAAGCCGCCGGCCCTTTTCTGCCGTTATTTGCCGATACCTAGCTCCTCAAAGGCCTTGTCGAAGGGGGCCTTGCACAGGCCCTTCTCCGTGATAATTCCGGTGATGAGGGAGTGATCGGTGACGTCGAAGGCGGGGTTGCACACCTTCACGCCCTCGGGGGCCATCCGCTCCTTATACCACATCTCGGTGACCTCCTCAGGAGCCCGCTCCTCGATGGGGATCTGGTCCCCCGTCTCCAGGGACATGTCGATGGTGGAGCTGGGGGCGCAGACGTAAAAGGGGATGCCGTAGTGCTTGGCAAGGATTGCCACGCCGGAGGTGCCGATCTTGTTGGCTGCGTCGCCGTTCCGGGTGACCCGGTCGCAGCCCACGAACACGATGTTCACCAGCCCCCGCTTCATGGTGATGGAGGCCATGTTGTCGCAGATCAGGGTGGTGTCGATGCCGGCGTTGTGCAGCTCAAAGGCGGTGAGCCGGGCGCCCTGGAGCAGGGGCCGGGTCTCGTCGCAGTACACCCGGAAGTCGGTCCAGCCGTGCTCCTGGGCCACGTACATGGGGGCGGTGGCAGTGCCATATTTGGCGGTAGCCAGGGTGCCGGCGTTGCAGTGGGTGAGGATGCCGTCCCCGTGCTTGAGCAGGCCGAAGCCGATCTCGCCGATGCTCCGGCTGATGGCAACGTCCTCGTCCCGGATGGCCTGGGCCTCGGTGAAGAGAATCTCCTTGATCTCGGCCACAGGCCTGGTCAGATTCGCCCGCATGGTGCGCTCCATCCGGTCCAGAGCCCAGAACAGATTCACCGCCGTGGGTCGGGAGGAGGCCAGATACTCCTTCTGCTTCATAAACTCCTCGCAGAACTTCATCTGGTCGGCGGTGTCGATGCGGGAGGCGGTGAGGGCGATGCCATAGCCGGCGCACACGCCGATGGCAGGGGCTCCCCGGACCCGAAGGAGCTTGATTGCCTCCCAGATGTCCTCAATTTTGCTGACGTTCAGCACCTTGATGGTGCCGGGCAGCAAGGTCTGGTCCAGAATTTCCAGATAGGTCCGGTCCGCCGACATGCGGACGGTGTCCAGCTGTAATGCGTTCATATATTAGGACTCCCTTTATTTACTTCAAGGTTTAAACACTAAAGTTCTTTTTGCTTACTTTTTCTTTCAAGAAAAAGTAAGTTACTTCGCCGCCTCCTGGGCGCGCTTCACGGCGGCCACAAAGTCGGCGCCGGTGCGGAATTTGGTCTGGTTCATGATGTAGTCCTTGCCGCACAGGATGTTAAGCCGCTCCACCCAGGCCCGCTTCTCCTCGTCGGCGATGGTGGTCACATCCTTCACGTTAGCCATGCCCACGGTGCGGCGGTGCAGCTCGGTGCCGGCGTAGCCGGCGGTGTCGTTGAGGATGCCCTCCAGATACCACTGCTTGAAGCCGGGAACCTTAGCCATGGGCTCGGTGGCAACCTCGTCAAACTTTTTGTTGAACTTCTCCACAAACAGGTCCATGGTCTCCTCGATAGCCTTCAGGCACCAATCGCTGAAGGCGGTGTCTCCGGCGGCCAGGCCGTTGTCATAGGCGAAGATCAGGTTTGCCACCACGTTGCCGATGTCATAGCCCATGGGGGCATAGGTGGCAAACTCCGGGTCAAAGACCTTGGTGGAGTCGGGGCGGACGAAAATGGAGCCGGTGTGCAGGTCGCCGTGCATCAGGGCCTGGGCGTCGGTCATAAATTTGAATTTCAGCTTGGAGACCTCCAGGTGGAGGGCGGTGTCCTCATACAGCTCCTTTTTCACAAACTCCGCGTTGGGGGCGAACACGTGGTTGTTGCCGTTAATGTCGTTGTAGGGCTCCATAAGCACCAAATCCTCGGTAATCTGGCACAGCTCAGGGGAGATGAAGCTCTTCACCAGGGCCTTCTTCTCCTGGTGGTCCATCACCACGTCGCTGGTCATGAGCAGGGTGTTCACCATAAAGGTGGAGATGTCGTCGGCAAACTTGGGGAAGGTCTTGTGCTCCATCATGGCGTATCGCATGAGCTGATAGTCAGACAGGTCCTCCATGCCGCAGGCGCTCATAACGGTGTCGTAGAAGTAAATTTTGGGCACCATGCCGGGGGCATACTTGTCGTTGAGCTGGAGAATCTCCGACTCAATGCGGTTGCGGTCGGTGGACACCTTCATATCCTCGGAGATGCGCAGGGACACCCCGGCGTGCTTGATAATCACCGAGTGGCCCTTGTCATCCCACACCCGGAAAACATAGTTCAGGTTACCGTCGCCGATCTCCTTGGCCTGCATGGCGGCCTTGTCCCAGCCGATGTCAGGCAGCTTCTCCAGGGTGTACTCCAGGATGTCGTCGATGCCCATGAGAAAGTACTTGTCAAACTTGCCCATATTTGGTTCCTTCCTTCTAAATAATAGATTTGAACAGGGCCGCCGCTTCCGTCGGTCCTCATTTTGCTTACTGTTCCTTCTTGCCGGCGTAGGCGGCCATCAGGGCCAGGGCCAGAACGGCGCCCTTCACGGCGGGCAGGATGTAGTAGGGCACGGCGCAGATGGTCAGGCCGTTCTCCAGGGTGGACACCAGCATGGCCCCCACCAGGGTGCCCAGGGCGTTGGGCTTCTCCGCGCCGCCCACAGACCGGCCCACGAACACGGCGGCCAGGGCCTGCATCAGATAGTTGTCACAGCACATAACCTGGGCGGAACTGCCCCGGGCGGACACCAGGATGCCGCCGATGGCGATGAACACAGCGGTAATCATACCGGCCAGATAGCGGTACTTCTTCACATTGATGCCGGACAGCTTGGCGGCCTGCTTGTTGCCGCCCATGGCATAGAGGAAGCGGCCGTGCTTGGTGTAGTTGAGGAAGATGTGGGCCGCCAGCACGCAGGCCAGCATGATAATGATGATGTAGGGGGAGCGGCCGATGGCGGAGAAGGCGTTGCTCAGGGTGGTCCGGGCGGGGTCAGCCCCGGAGTGGGGCACCCGCATGCCGGTGGACACCGCGCCGCCGCCGATATACCACTGACCAAGGCCCTGGTGGACGAACATCAGCGCGCAGGTGGCCAGCATGTCGGGAATCTTGCAGACCAGGATCAGGAACATGGTCAGCTGATACAGAACAAGGGTGACAAGGATGCACACCACGATGGACATGCCCAGGCTGAGGCCGTACCACAGATACATGGACACGAACACATAGGCCGAGCAGCTGGCCAGGGTGCAGGCCGACATATCAAAGCCGTCGGGGGCCATGGTCACAGTGGCGGCGATGCCGAACACGGTGGTGATGGACATGGCCAGCAGGATGTTGACCATGTTGCCCTTGGACATGAAGTTGGAGCCCTTCAGCGCTGTAAACACAATGAAGCACAGCACCAGCGCGATGACCGCGGCCCAATCCAATAGAAAGTGCAGGACCTTTTGCGTACTATTCTTTTCCAGTGTTTGCATATCTGGTTCCTCCTGTTGTTTTTCGGGCTACGCCTTGGCGTAGGCGGTGGTGCCGCCCACCGAGTAGTGCATGATCTCGTCCTCCGAGGTGTCGGCGGTGACCAGCTCGGCCATAATTCTGCCGTCGTACATCACATAGATGCGGTCAGTGATGGACAGCAGCTCGGAGTTCTCGCAGGACGCATAGATAACGCCGTTTCCGTTTTTAGCGATGTCGTAGATCAGGCGGAAGATGTCCTGCTTGGCGCCCACGTCCACTCCCTTGGTGGGCTCGTCAAAGACATAGACGTCGCAGTCCGCCGCCAGCCACTTGCCCACGGCCACCTTCTGCTGGTTGCCGCCCGACAGATTCCGGACCCACTGACGGATGGAGGGGGTCTTGATGCCCAGCGACTCCACATACCTTTTGGCGTTGGCGTCCACCTTGCCTTTGTTGATAAAGGAGGCTATGCAGAACTTGCCCAGGCTGGCCGCCGACAGGTTGAAGCTCACATCCTCGTTGACCAGCACGCCCTCCTTGCGCCGCTCCTCGGGCACCAGGGCGATGCGGTCCCGCACCGCGTCGGAGGGGCTCTTGATTTTCAGCTTTTTGCCGTTGAGGACAATCTCGCCGCCGGTCTGTTTGTAGCCGCCGAAGAGCGTCTTGCAGAACTCGCTCTTGCCCGCGCCCACAAGGCCCGCGATGCCGATAATCTCGCCCCGCTTCAGGTGGATGGACACGCCGTTCACCTTACCGTCGCCGCCGGTGAGGTCCTTCACCTGGAAGAACTCCTCCCCCAGCTGGACCACTTCCTTGGGGAAGTTCTCCTCGAAGGTGCGGCCCAGCATCATCTCCACAATCTCCTTGGAGGTGGTCTGGGGCGTCACGTCCCGGGTGCCCACGATCTCGCCGTTGCGCATGACGGTGTACTGGTGGCAGATCTGGATGATCTCGTGGATGCGGTGGGAGATGAAGATAACGCCGATGTTCTCCGTGTCCCGCAGGTGCTGCACCAGCCGGAAGAGCTCCACCGTCTCGGTGTCGCTCAGGGGGGCGGTGGGCTCGTCCAGAATGAGGAAGCTGCACTTGCTCTGAATGGCCCGGGCGATGAGCACCATCTGCTTCTGAGCCAGGGACAGGTCCTGGACCAGGGTACGTACGTTGATATTGGTAATATTCAGCCGGCCCAGAACCTCCCGGGCCTCCTGCCGCATTTTGGACCAGTTGATTACAGGCTGGCCCTTTGTATTCATAACTGTGTGGTTGAGCATCACATTCTCCGCCACCGACAGGGTGGGGATCAGCGCCGTGTCCACCTCCTGGTACACGATCTGGATGCCCAGCTTCTTCGCTGCGGAGGGGGTTCGAACCTCCACGGCCTCGCCGTTGAGTAGAACTTCCCCCGTATAGCCGGGGTTGGCTCCGGCCAGCACCTTCATCAGGGTGGACTTGCCGGCGCCGTTGGCGCCCACCAGGGCGCGGATTTCTCCGGTGGAGACTTTGAAGTCCACATCGGACAGGGCTTTCACACCGGGAAATTCAATGGAAACTTTTCTTGTCTCAAGCGTGATTTGATCCATGGGATTCCCTCTTTTCTACCGCAAGGGTAATTCTTCATGCAGGAGCCTCGCTCCATTTCCCTTTCTCACTTACAATTCAGGAGGAGGCGCCGGAGAAACCTCCGGCGCCTCCTGTTATGCTGTAGCTGATTTAGTTTTCAGGCTCTTTTCCGTAAAATTACTTGTGGAGCAGGTCGGCGGGCATCCAGTCGGCCACGGACAGGTAGTTCAGGTTGCCGTAGGTCTCGTCGGCGATCTCGCCCAGGTTCTCCACGGTGGAGGTGGGCTTCAGCGCGGAGGCCAGAATGGCGGAGCCGGGAACCTCGACCACGTCCACGCCGGTCTTGCCGCTGGCGGGGTCATAGATCTTGTCGTACTCGCCGGCGATCTCCAGCATCAGGATACGCATGCCGATCTCGCCGTTCAGAGTCCAGTCGGTGGTGCCGGCGGCAGTCCAGATGTCGGGGCGGGTGAGCATGTTGGTGACGTCGACGGGGTCGATGTCAACACTGCCCATGGGCAACGGGTCGCCGTTGGTGCCGTTGAAGTTGGCGTTCTCCACGATGGCCTGATACACGCCCTGGCCGTAGCAGTCGTAGTACACAACCGCGCCGTCCACGTCCTCGCGCTTGATGCTCTGCAGGTAGGCGGCGAACACGGTGTTGGCAGAGTCAACAGTGTCCTGGAGGGGCTGAACCTCGCCCACGGTGACGATCTTGCCGGCATTCTGATACTCCTGCCAGCCCACCTCGCGGCGGTCGAAGGGGGAGTTGTAGTTGGGGCCGCGCCAGACCTTGATGAGGCGGACACCCTCGCCGAAGTTCTTGATCATGTCGTCCAGAAGAACGGTGACCAGAGAGGCGTCCTGCTGGAACATCTGGGTGACGCCCTCGATCTTCTGATACTCGCCGTCAGCATAGAACTGGGTATCGAAGCAGGTGATCTTCAGGTTGGGGTACTGCTCGGTAATCTCCTTCAGGAAGACATAGGAGCCGTCCTGGTTGCCGTGGGAGACCAGAAGGCCGTCGTAGCCGCCGGCGGCGCAGGTGCGGATGGTGTCCTGCCACTTGTTGAAGTCGCCGTCGCAGAAGAACACGTCGCAGCTGGCGCCCAGGGCGCTGGCCAGGTCCTTGCAGGAGTTGGCCCACATCTGGAAGATGGTGGCGGAGGGCATAATCATGATGTACGCGACCTTCTTGCCGGCCACAGGGCTGGCGGCGGGGGGCTCGCTGGTGCTGCCGCCGGACTGCTGCTGGCTGCCGCTACTGCTGGGGGGAGGGGGCTGCTGGGTGTTGGACTTGTCACCGTTGCCGCCATTGCCGCCGCAGGCCGCAAGCGCCAGCATCATGGACGCGGCAAGGATCATAGACAGAACTCTTTTTTTCATTTTGGTCCTCCTTAAACTTTTTTACAAAAGCCAAAAGCTTTTGTTTGGATGGATTATATAACATGCCCAGTCAAATGGCAAGGGCATAGCATGGCCTTTTGTTGTAAAATGTTAATTTTCGTCCATTCCTACAAATTACCTTGAGTACTTTTGTCTATTTTTCCCCTTGATTTCTGACCGATTCCTTGTTGCGTTTGCGCCCAGCTCCGCCCAGAGCTTTTGGCGGGGTTCCGTTTAATATGTTGCCTTTTTTCGGGTAAATTTCCCCCATTTTTTGTAATTTTACACCAAAAATTCCCGTTTCTGTTTTTCACCCTTTCCTGGTCCGCTCCCGCTCCCATTCCGGAATCCCAGCCGCTTCCCCACTCCTTTCCTGCTGTCCGGCCGCTCCCTTTTCCCAAAATTCCCACAAAAAACCACAATCCCCTCTCCGTCAAAGGGAGAGGGGACTGCGGTCCGGCGTATCTCGTTTTACAGATTCTCCTCCAGGACCTGGACAAAGGCGTCCGGGGGCATAACACCCACCAGCCGGTCAATCTCCCTGCCGTCCTTGAAGAAAATGACGGTGGGGATGCCGCTCACCCGGTAGCCCATGGCCAGCTCGGGCTCCTCGTCGGTGTTCACCTTTCCGACCACCGCCCTGCCCTTATACTGCTCAGCCAGGGACTCGATGACAGGCCCCAGCATCTGGCAGGGGCCGCACCACTCCGCCCAGAAGTCCACCATCATCAGCCCGCCCTTGCCGAGCTTCTCCTCAAAGGTCTCCTTGTTGAAATGAATCATAATAAGCTTCCTTTCATTTGTTTTGCAGGGACGGGTATCGTCCGCCCCCAGGGTTACGACAGGTGTGCCGCAGCAACGGGCGGGCAATGCCCGCCCCTACGGGTCCGCGTCCAGATATTCACAGGCGGACAGGGCGGCCACATGGCCCTCTCCCACCGCCTTGGACACCTGGAGCGGTTCTCCCGTACAGTCCCCGGCGGCAAATACGCCGGGCAGATTGGTAGCCATCCGCCGGTCCACCCTGACAACGCCTTCCTCCGTCTCCAGATCGGGCAGCAGGTCGGTGGGGGCCACCGCCCTGCGGAGGATAAACACCCCGTCACAGGGCAGCAGAGCGCCGTCCGCCTCCAGGCCGGCGACCGTCTGTTCCCCCTTCACTGCCAGCCTGCCCGCTTTTATATAAGGTATACCCTCCTTCAGCCCCCAAGGCTGGTGGGGGGAGACGTAGACCACCTGACAGCCCAGACCGCTCAGGTAATTGGCCTCCTGGGGGGCGTCAGGGGACAGGCCCACCACGGTGACAGGCCGGTTCCGGTAGAGCATCCCGTCGCAGGTGGCGCAGTAGCTCACCCCCCGGCCCAAAAGCTCGGACTCGCCGGGGTACTTGTTCTGCCGCACCACCCCGGGGGCCAGAATCAGGGCCCTTCCCTGATACACCTGGCTGCCCACCGTGAGGGAAAAGCCGTTCCAGGCCAGCAGGGACAGGGCCCTGCCGGTTACAAATTCCGTGCCCAGCGCCTCCGCATGGCGGAAAAGCTCCTCCAGCAGCTCCAGACCTGTCCGGCCGGGAAGGCCGGGGTAGTTGTCCACCCGCTCCGCCTTAGCCAGCGGGCTGTCCTGCCAGGGGTTGCCGATCACCAGGACGCTCTTGTCCCGGCCCCGGGCGGCGATGGCCGCCGCCAGCCCGGCGGGGCCGGAGCCCAATATGAGAATGTCGTAAACCATAATAACCTCCCGTCCCGCCCGCAGGCGGAAAGGCTCCCTGGAGAAAGAAGCCGCTCTGCCTCCAGAGTCACCTCTATTATACCCTCTTTTCCCAGCGGGCACAAGAATTTTCCGAAAACAACTTGAACGGGTTCGAGACCTGTGATACAATTAAGATGATATGTTTTATGCACAATAAGGAGGCTTTACAATGGTAAATTGCACCAATTGCGGCGCCCCCCTCAAGGATGGCGCAAAGTTCTGCGGCGCCTGCGGGGTAAAGGCCGAGGCCCGGTGTTCCTGCGAGGAAACGCCTGAAGTCCAGCGTTTCTGCACGGAGTGCCACGCGAAGCTGGAGCCCGGCGAAAAATTCTGCACCCAGTGCGGCGTACCGGAGAACCCCCAGGAGACCGACCCGTCTTACTTTGAAGCTGAGGATTGCGACGGCGGCTGCCGCATCAAGCAATATACCGGCCCGGAGGTGGGCGCCGTTTACATCCCGTCCTGTATTGGCGGAAAAAAGGTCGTGGAGATTGGTGAGGGTGCATTTGTCCAGCGCAGCAGCCTGACCAGTATTACCATCCCCAACGGTGTTACGGAAATCGGCGGGAATGCGTTTACCGGCTGCGAGAGCCTCGCCAAAATCATCATTCCCAGCGGCGTTACAAAAATCGGCGAGGGTGCGTTTGCCTTCTGCACAAGCCTCGCCATCCTCATTCTCCCCGACAGCCTTACGGAAATCGGCTTTCAGGCATTTCTCTCCTGCGAGAGCCTGATCAGCGTCACCATCCCCGAGGGTGTTACAGAAATCGGCTCTTTCGCGTTTCAGAACTGCGACTGCCTAAGCCTCGACGTCTGCGCCGGATCCGCCGCAGAGCAGTATGCATTGGATGAGCGCCTCCCCTTCCGGACCATCTAGCCTGCGAAGAAGCAATCTGCCCCTGCCCGTAAACTGAAATTTTATCGGGGAACTGCCCACAAAGGCTGTTCCCCGCTCTTAATCCTGATAAGAACACAGGAAATGCTTGCAAGGATAGTTATCCTGGTGTAAAATAGCACCATTGACAAAGGAGGAGAGAAACCATGTCTGAGGAGATCAAAACCGCCCTGGAGGAGGGCGAAAGCCAAAATTTCATCCACCAGTTCATTACGGAGGACATTGCCGAGGGGGGCCGCTGCGCCGGGATGCGGGTCCACACCCGCTTTCCTCCCGAGCCCAACGGTTACCTGCACATCGGCCACTGCAAGGCCCTGATTATCGACTTCGGCTCCGCCGAGAAGTTCGGGGGCATCTGCAACCTGCGTATGGACGACACCAACCCCGCCAAGGAGGACACCGAGTTTGTGGACGCCATCAAGGAGGACATCCACTGGCTGGGCTTCGACTGGGGGGATCGGTTCTTCTATGGCAGCGACTACTTTGAAAAAACCTATGAGCTGGCCGTCGGCCTGATCAAGCGGGGGCTGGCCTATGTGTGCGAGCTCACTCCGGAGCAGTTCCGGGAGTACCGGGGAGACGTGAACACCCCCGCCCGCTCCCCCTGGCGGGACCGGCCCGTCGAGGAGAGCCTGGACCTGTTCCAGCGTATGAGAAACGGGGAGTTCCCCGAGGGAAAGTACACCCTCCGGGCCAAGATTGACCTGTCCAGCGGCAACTTCAACATGCGGGACCCGGTGCTCTACCGCATCCGGTATATCGAGCACCACCGCCAGGGCACCAAGTGGTGCATCTTCCCCATGTACGACTTCGCCCACCCCATTCAGGACGCCCTGGAGGGCATCACCCACTCCCTGTGCTCCCTGGAGTATGAGGACCACCGCCCCCTGTACGACTGGGTCATCAACAACACCGACGTGCCCTCCAAGCCCCGGCAGATCGAGTTTGCCCGGCTGGGCATCAACTACACCGTCATGTCCAAGCGGAAGCTGCGCAGGCTGGTGGAGGAGCAGTATGTCTCCGGCTGGGACGACCCCCGGATGCCCACCCTGTGCGGCCTGCGCCGCCGGGGCTACACCCCCGCCTCCATCCGGAGCTTCTGCGACCGCATCGGCGTGGCAAAAAACACCTCCACCGTGGAGTACGCCTTTTTGGAGCACTGCCTGCGGGAGGACCTGAACGAGCATGCCAAGCGGGTGATGGCTGTGCTGCGGCCTGTCAAGCTGGTGATCACCAACTACCCCGCCGGCCAGAGCGAGATGCTCACCGTGGAGAACAATCCCCTGAACCCCGATTCCGGAACGAGAGAGGTCACCTTCTCCCGAGAGCTGTGGGTGGAGGCCGACGACTTTCTCCCTCAGCCCGTTCCCAAATATAAGCGCCTGTACCCCGGCGGGCCCGAGTGCCGCCTGAAGGGGGCCTACCTCATCAAGTGCGTGGGCTATGAGACCGATGAGGCGGGCAATATTACCCAGATTACCGCCGAGTACGACCCGGACAGCCGGGGGGGCGACCCCGCCGACGGCCGGAAGGTGAAGGGGGCCACCATCCATTGGGTGGACGCCGCTACCGCCGTGGACGCCCAAGTCCGCCTGTATGACAATCTGTTCAGCGACCCCGATCCCGACAGCGGGGACAAGGACTTTCTGGACTGCCTGAACCCAGGCTCCCTGGAGGTCCTCACCGGCTGCAAGCTGGAGGCCTCCCTGGCCTCTGCCCAGCCGGCCGACCGCTTCCAGTTCCTGCGCCTGGGCTACTTCTGCGCCGACTCCAAGGACTCCAGGCCCGGCTCGCCGGTCTTTAACCGGGCCGTCAGCCTGAAGGACAGCTTCAAGCCCGGCAAATAACCCCCGCCATTTGGAAGGAATGAAACAGCTATGAGCGATCAGAGCGTGAACCGCCGCCCCATCAAGGTCATCGGGCACCGGAACCCAGACACCGACTCCATCTGCTCCGCCATCGCCTACAGCAATCTGAAAAACATCCTGGACCCTGACCGCCCCTGCAAGCCCTGCCGGGCCGGCCTCATCAACCGGGAGACCGAGTTCGTGCTGGACTACTTCAAGGTCCCTCTGCCCCAGCTGTACACCGACGTCAGCCCTCACATCCGGGACGTGGATATCCGTCCCGCCCCGGGTGTGGATGGGGAGATGAGCCTGCGCCGGGCCTGGATGACCATGCGGGACCAGGAGCTGGATACCCTGTGCGTGGTGGACGGCGGCCGGGAGCTGAAGGGAGTCATCACCGTCAAGGACGTGGCCACCGCCAACATGGACGGCATCGACCCCAACACCCTGCGCCAGGCCCGGACCAGCTATCAGAACATTCTGGACATCCTGAACGGCACTGTCCTGGTGGGGGATGTGACGGGCAAAACGGTGGAGGGCCGGGTTATTATCGGCGCGGGGAGCGCCGAGCAGATCGAGAACGCCGTCTCCCCCGGAGACATCGCCATTGTCAGCAGCCGCAGCGAGAGCCAGCTGGCCGCCCTGGAGATGGACGCAGGCTGCATCATTGTGTGCAACGAGAGCAAGGTCCCCCGGACCATCTGTATGCTGGCCGAGGAAAAGGGCTGCATGATTATTACCACCAGCATGAGCACCTACGCCGCCGGGCAGATTATCAGTCAGGCGGTGCCTATCCGCCACTTCATGTCCACCGGGAACCTGCTCACCTTCACCCTGCACACCCCGGTGGAATCGGCCACCAAGGTGATGGCCACCGTCCGCTTCCGCTACTTCCCGGTGCTGGATGAGGACGGAAAATACATCGGCGTGGTCTCCCGCCGGAACATGCTGAACCTGCACAAAAAACAGCTGATCCTGGTGGACCACAACGAGAAGAGCCAGGCGGTGGAGGGCATCGAGGAGGCCGAGGTGCTGGAGATTATCGACCACCACCGCATCGGCGCCTTCGAGACCGACGGCCCGGTGTATTTCCGCAACGTCCCCGTGGGGTGCACCTGCACCATTGTCTATCAGATGTACCGGGAAAACGGCGTGGACATCTCCCCCACCGTCGCCGGGCTGCTGCTGTCCGCCATTTTGTCCGACACCCTCATGTTCCGCAGCCCCACCTGCACCTCCGCGGACGAGCGGGCCGCCCGGGAGCTGGCCCCGCTGGCCGGGGTGGACCTGGAGGCCTATGCCGACGACATGTTCGCCCACGGGGGCGACGTATCAGGTAAGACGGCGGCGGAGGTCTTTAACGGCGACTATAAGATTTTCACCAGTGGAGACATCCGCTTCGGCGTGGGCCAGGGCATCTATATGACAGAGAAAAACCGCAAGGCCGCCCAGGCTCTGGTGGGCCCCTACCTCTCCGAGGCCCTGGCCAAACAGCGGCTGGACTACATCTTCTACATGTTCACCGACGCCCGCCACTCCAGCACCGAGCTGCTCACAGCCGGCTCCGGGGCGGAGGAGCTGATCGCCAAGGCCTTCGGTGTCCGACCGGAGGGGGGCGTGATCACCCTGCCTGGGATTGTCAGCCGGAAAAAGCAGATGATTCCCCGTCTCATCAGTACCATCAAGCTGGAACAGGAGTAACAAACCGGGAGCGGCCCCATATGGGGGACCGCTCCCGTTGTTATTGGATCACGCCAAATCAGTTCCAGAAATCCGTTTTTTCCTTCAGACCAATGGAGGCCGCCTTGAAGGCGGGGTCTTTGCCTGCGGCCCGCTGGTCGGTATAGTCCTTCAGCGCCTTCAAGGCGGTGCCGCCCAGGATCACGATCACAGGCAGGTTAACGATAGCCATAAAGCCCATAAGCACATCAGCGGTGTCCCAGATCAGACCGAAGTCCAGCTGAGCGCCGACAAACACAATCACAATAGCGGCCAGGTTGAAGATGGTTTTGCTGGTCTTGCTTAAAGTATGGCCGGCGACGTAGTTCAGAGCGCCGTCACAGTAGTACAGATTGCCCAGCAGGGTGGTGAAGGCGAAGAGCAGCAGGGCTAAGGTGATGAAGTAGGGGCCAATCGCGCCGAAGACGTTAGCCAGGGAGGCCTGGACAAAGGGGGCTCCCTTCAGGCTCTCAGAGGGCACAATACCGGTGCACAGGGCCATGAGCGCGGTGGCGGTACAGATCAGGATAGTGTCGATAAAGACAGACAGCATCTGGACCAAGCCCTGCTTCACGGGGTGGCTGACATCGGCGGCGGCGTTGGGCGCGGAGCCCACGCCGGCCTCATTGGAATACAGGCCGCGCTTGATGCCCTGCATCAGGGCGGAGCCGGCGAAGCCGCCGAAGATAGCCCGGAAATTGAAGGCCTCGGAGAAAATTTTGCCTATGACCATGGGCACCTGGCCGATGTTCAGCACAACCACGACCAGAGACAGCAGGATGTAGATGACGCCCATTACGGGAACCATGACGCCGGTGACCTTAACGATGCGCTTGCCGCCGCCGAAGATACACACACCCACCAGGATGGCCAGCAGCGCACCGCCGATGAGAGGGATGGAGTCGCTGTAGAAGCTGTAGCTCTTAAAGCTGTCAATCAGATTGAAGGAGGCAGCCATATTGAAGCCGCCGGCATAGGTGGCGATCAGGATAATGGCAAAGATGACGCCCAGCACGCGGCTGTGGAGGGCCGCCTCAATGTAGTAGGCGGGGCCGCCGTAGCTGCCGCCCTCGGGGTCCTTTTTCTTATAGATCTGGGCCAAAGTGCTCTCTACAAAGGCGGAGGCCCCGCCCACCAGAGCGGTGATCCACATCCAAAACACAGCGCCGTAGCCGCCGATGGCGATGGCGTTGGCCACACCCACGATGTTGCCGGTGCCAACGCGGGAGGCGGTGGACACCATCAGGGCCTGGAAGGCAGAGACGGAGTTGGCATCCTTGGGCTTCTCACTGACCACCCGGATGGACTCTCCCAGCAGCCGAAGCTGAATCAGCTTACTCCGGAAGGTGAAGTAGAGGCCCACGCCCAGCAGCATGATAATCAGGATGTAGCTGTACATCCAGTTGCTGAGCGTACCGATTATGGTAGAAAATAATTCCATAGTTCTTCCCTCTCTCTTTCATAAAATTTTGGAACGCGGGGATCGGTCATCGCGTGTACCGATCCAGGATATGCAGCTTCTCTGTGCGGGAGATATACTCCAGCACCCGCTGCCCCGCCACGCTGTTGCCCTTGCTGTCCAGGCTGGGCCCGTATACGCCGATGCCCATCTCACCTGGGACGACCGACAGGATGCCCCCTCCCACGCCGCTCTTGCTGGGAAGGCCCACCCGCACGGCGAACTCGCCGCTGCCGTCGTACATACCGCAGGTCAGCATCATGGTCAAGGTTGTGCGCACCACCTCCTCCTTTAAAAGTCTGCGCCCGGTTTCCGGCTGTACGCCGCCGTTTGCCAGCAGCATACCCAGGTTAGCCAGGCTGCCGGCCGTTACGCTCAGCGAACACAGCTGAGTATACAGCCGCAGGGTCTCATCCACATTCTCCCCGATCAGCCCCTTGCTCTGGAGCAGATAGGCCAGGGAACGGTTGCGGGCACTGTGAGTCCACTCGGACTGGAATACCGCCTCATCCATGGTGATATCCGGGTCGCTGCACAGGCCCCGGAAGGCCGACAGCATCCCCTCCAGCCCCACAGGACCCAGCAGCTCCACGATAGCGATGGCCCCGGAATTGACCAGAGGGTTGAAGGGGATATCCTCTGTATCCGAGATGCGGGACATGGAGTTGAACGAGGCGCCGGAGGGCTCCATCTTGGTTTTGTGGAAAACTGCGTCGAAGCCGAAGCGCTCCAGAGCCATGGCCAGATTGACCACCTTGGAGATGCTCTGGATGGTAAACCGGCGGTTCCAGACTCCGCAGCGCACCGTCTCTCCGCCGATGGGCCGGACGCAGATGCCCAGCTCTCTGCCGTCCGCCTTGCTCAGCTCCGGGATGTAGCTGGCCACCTCCCCCCGCTCCGTATAGGGCTGCCCAAACTCCAGCGCTTGTTTCAGAAAAGCTTCATCCATACTGAACACACCCTTTCCCTTGAGTTCGGACGGCTTTTGCCCTGCAAAAGCCGTCTCAGACCGGCGCGCCGATCCTGTCTGCCGTTTCGGCACTTGGAGCAGGTATTTTGCACATAAAAGCCCCCGCCTCAAATGTCCGGTTTGGTGATATTATAGCACAGAACTCAACTTTTGAATAGTTTCTGATTGAACTAACCGATATTCATAATAGTTTTAACGAAACATTTATTTAATGTGCACAACAGGGGCCATTTGTGATACAATAGCCTAAAGGAAATACAGCGAGGGAGGCCGTTTGTTTTGGACTTAAAGCACTTGGAATATTTTAATACCGTCGCCCAGATGGGCTCCATCAACCGTGCGGCCCAGGCCCTGTTCATCTCCCAGCCCCACCTTGGCAAAATTATCCGGGACCTGGAGCAGAGCGCCGGCGCACCCCTGTTCACCCGCTCCAATCACGGCGTCACCCTGACTCCGGAGGGCATCGAATTTCAGCGCCGGGCCCAGCGTGTGCTGGCCGAGATGGCCGGCATGTTCCACCGGCCGGAGGCCAGCGTCCTGCAAGACGTCTCCCTGTCGGTCTCCATGACAAAATACTCCCATATCATGGAGAGCTTTATCCAGACGGTGCTCCAGCACAAGGAGCTGCCCGCCTATGCCCACCGCCTCCAGGAGGGGGACCCCATCGACGTGATGGAGGACGTATACAACCACCGGGCGGACATCGGCGTTCTCCACTTCAGCCAGAGCCAGCGGGAGAACATCCTGTCCCTGTTTCACCAGCACCAGCTGGAGTACCACCCCCTGGCCCGGATGACGCCCCACATCCTCATCTCCAAGCATCACCCCCTCCTGCTGGGGGAAAGGCCGGTAACACTGGAGGCTCTGTCGGGCTATGGATTTGTCCGCTACGAGGGCCAGTTCGAGGATTTCACCTATGAGCTGTTCTCTCAGGGGTCCCATTTCAACCTCAGCGCCAACCCCCGCATTGTGTACATTGTCACCCGGGCCTCCCTGCTCCACCTGCTGTCCAAAACCGACTTCTACTCCATCGGCATTCAGGATTTCACCATGCAGCAAGCCTCCTACCAGGTGGTCTCCATCCCCATTGAGGACTGCGAGGGGCTTCTGGAATTTGGCTACGTCCTCCCCACCGGCATCCAGCTCAACCGGATTACCCTGGAGTTTCTCGGCGATTTGAAGCAGCGGCTGTCCTGAAGAAAAACCGGTGCCGGAGGCTCGCGGGTCCTCCGGCGCCGGTTCTGTCCCTTGCTGCATCATGCAGGGGCGCACAATGTGCGCCCCTCGATCATGCGGTGTGTATCGGTAGAGCGGGCGGACAATGTCCGCCCCTACAGGCCGCTGTCAATAATTCCGCACCTCGCTCTAAATGATCTGGCCGCTCCCGGCCGCCCCCGGGCGCGCCAGGTCCGCGACGGTAATATTGTCCAGATAGTCGTTGATCACCTGATTCAGCCCGTTCCACATGGCGAGGGTGCAGCACTCCGCCGCCCTTGGGCAGGCCTCTGCCCCCTGCTCCAGACAGGACACCGGCGCCAGGGTGGCCTCCGTCAGCCGCAGGATGGAGCCGACGCTGTACTGCTCCGCCGGCTTGACCAGCTTATAGCCGCCCCCCTTGCCCCGCAGGCTGCCCAGCAGTCTGGCCTTCACCAGCAGCTTGACAATGCTCTCCAGATATTTCTCCGAAATATTCTGCCGCTCCGCGATCTCCTTCAGCGGGATAAACCCCTCCGCCTGGTGCTCCGCCAGGTCGGCCATGACCCGCAGGGCGTAGCGTCCCTTTGTGGAAATCAGCATAAAGCACACTCCTTCTCCGTCTTTTCATAAACCCAGCATACTACATGGTTAGTGGTAAAGCAACCAAAAATTTTCCTGCCTCTCCCCTTCTAAAACCACAAAGCTCTGGGGCGTGCGGCCCTTTTCCCCGCCAGTCTCTCACTGAGGAAATTTTTGGCCTATACATGAAAAAATAGAATAAGGTATAGTACAATGTTTACCTTTACATTTTCGTAACAATTAGCTATAATTGCCACAAGGTTCTGGTTTCTCATATTTTTTGATTGTTCATTTTGCTGGAGTGTACATAAAAAATGTGAGAAACGCCTGTATGGTGTTCCGCGGCACCAATACAAAAAAGAAAGGGAGAAAGTTTTATGGAAGCTCTTAACAACTTTGTCGGTATGCTGAACGGTCCTATCTGGGGCGTGGGTATGCTGATCCTGATCGTGGGCAGCGGCCTGTACTTCACCATTCGCTTGGGCTTCTTCCAGTTCGCCCACTTCGGCGATATGTGGAAGCGCATCCTGGACAAGGGCGACTCCGAATCCGGCATCTCCACCTTCGCGTCCTTCTGCACCACCATGGCCATGCGCGTGGGCACCGGCAACGTGGCCGGCGTGGCCGTCGCCATCTACACTGGCGGCCCCGGCGCCATCTTCTGGATGATCCTGGCCGGCATGACCAACTCCGCCGTGTGTTTTGTGGAGTGCGTGCTGTCCTCTCTGTATAAGACCAAGATTGACGGCGAGTACCGCGGCGGCGGCCCCTACTGCGCAGAGCGCGGCCTGGGCTGGAAGCCCTACGCCATTTTCCTGGCCTTCGTCAGCTTCATCGGCATCGGCTGCTTTATGCCCGCCGCCGCCACCAATACCATCGCTGACGGCTTCCAGAAGTCTCTTGGTATTCCCATGATCGCCACCGCCATTGTGATTGCCGCCATCATGGCCGTGGTCATTATCGGCGGCGTGAAGCGCATCGGCACTGTGGCCTCCTTCATCGTTCCTCCCATGGTGATCATCTACCTGCTGGCCGCCGTGGCCGTCCTGATTATCAATATCGGTGAGGTTCCCCACATGATCAGCATCGTGGTTCAGTCCGCATTCGGGCCCAAGTCCCTCATCGGCGGCGGCATCGGCATCGCCATCCAGCAGGGTGTCAAGCGCGGCACCTTCTCCTCCGCCTCCGGCATGGGCGAGTCCATGCCCCCCGCAGCCGCCGCTGAGACCAGCCACCCCGTGAAGCAGGGCATGGCCAACGCCGCCGGCGTTTGGCTGGACACCGTCATCGTCTGCACCGCTTCCGGCCTGATGATCCTCCTCACCGACGCCTACAACACCAAGTTCGGCTACACCAGCCAGCGCTTCGCTGAGCAGCTGGCCGGCGAAGAGGGCGGCGTGTTCTATGTGCAGATGGCCGCCAGTTCCGTGATGGGTGCCATCGCTCCCACCTTCATCGCCATCATGCTGGCTCTGTTCTCCTTCACCTGCCTGATTAGCTACTACTACGAGGCCGAGACCGCCATGATCTACGTCTTCGAGGGCGAGGGCAAGGAAGGCATCCGCAAGACCGCTACCTGGGTTCTCCGCATCGCCATGATCGCCCTGATCTGCTACTACGGCGTCGCCGCCCCCGATCTGGCCTGGGGTTTGGCCGACCTGGCTCTGGGCTCCATCACCTGGATCAACATGGTTGTGGTTCTGGCCCTGTCCCCCAAGGCCTTCGCTCTGTACAAGGACTACCGTGAGCAGATGAAGGCCGGCAAGGACCCCTACTACAACCCCGACAAGCTCTCCTGGAAGGGTGTTGACGTGGCCCTGTGGAAGGAGATCAACAAAAAGCGCATCGCTGAGGACAAATAAATAATCTGTCCATAGTGACACGAATTTCTCCCCCTGGGGCGGGCCGTCGCGAGAGCGGCCTGCTCCAGGGGGAGTTTTAACAAATTGACCACCCCGCCTGCAGCGGAGCGGTCAATGATTCTGTTTGCCCTTCTACCCCGCCGGACGGGCCCGCAGCCCCTCCAGCAGAACGGGAATCAGCTTCTCGGTATAGGCCCCCAGGTCGAAGGAGGCCCCGCTGATGCAGTAGTCGTAGACAATGGCCCGCTCGCACATAGAGAAATAGTGGGCCGCGTCAAGGACAGACATGTCCGGGCAAATCTCCCCCCGGCGCAGCCCCTCGTCGGCCAGCTGGTGGACCAGCTGGTGGTAAAAGCGGTTCTGATTGAGCAGGTGCTTGTCCCCCCGGGTCACCACCTGGGAGGAGTAGAGAGAGGCCAGCAGGTCGGGCTGAATGCGCTCTCCAATCATCTTGTGGGCCTCGCAGCTGAGGAAAATCAGCTTGTCCACGCTGTTCATCTCCGGGACCAGCCGCTCCACCAGCTCCTCATAGTAAGAGTCAAAAATGTCCGACAACGAGCCCAGCAGGGCGTCCTTCCCGTTGAAATAGTGATAAAAGGTCCCCTTGCTGGTCCCCGACTGGGCGATGATGTCCTCGATTGTGGTCTCGTCATAGCCCTTCTCCCGAAACAGCCCCCAGGCCGCCTCGATGATTTTACTCTTTGTCGTCTGTCGTTTGGTCATGATATCTCCTTATTCCCTATCAGTGTCGTTTTACTATAACATGAATTTCCATCCCCGTAAAGCATAAATATGAGATTGGAAAAAATCCTAAAAATCTTATGGATTTGCTCTTGCTTTTTAGGTGAGTATGCGCTATAATATAGAAAAAACTAGAACGCATTCTAAAACACGGTCTAATCCAGCCTGCCAAGACAAAAAGGAGCGGAGAGACATGGGTAAGCCTCTGATTTTCAACATCCAGAAGTTTTCCATTCACGACGGCGAGGGCATCCGGAGCACAGTGTTTTTCAAGGGCTGTCCCCTCAGCTGCCGCTGGTGCCACAATCCGGAGAGCCAGTGCTATCCCAACGACCTGCTCTGTTACGTCGAGCGCTGCACCGGCTGCGGGGCCTGCGTCAAGGCCTGCCCCCAGAAGGCCATCTCTCTGGACGATGAGCACAAGGCCCATACCGACTACGACAAATGTACCGCCTGCGGCGTCTGCACCGAGTACTGCATGCAGAACGCCCGGGAGCTGGTGGGCGAGGAGTATGAGATCAAGGACCTGGTCAAGCAGCTGGAGAAGGACATCATGTTCTATGAGCAGTCCGGCGGCGGGGTCACCCTCTCCGGGGGCGAGGTGATGGCCCAGGACATAGACTATGTGGAGGAGCTAGCCCGGCGGCTGCATGAGAAGGGCATTCTGGTCAATATCGATACCTGCGGCTACGCCCCCTACGAGCACCTGAAGCGGGTCCTGCCCTACACCGACGTCTACCTCTACGACCTGAAGCTGATGGACCCGGAGCAGCACAAGGAGTACATCGGAGTGGATAACCAGCTGATTCTGGAGAATCTGAAGCAGCTCAGCGCCGACGGCGGCAAAATCAACATCCGCCTCCCCCTCATCGACGGGGTCAATACCACCGACGAGCATATCGGGCAGGTAATCCGCTTTCTGAAGGACAACGAGATTCGTGTCTGGCAGGTCAACCTGCTGAAATACCACAACACGGGCTCCAGCAAATACAAGAAGCTGGGCCGGGAGTACGACGGCAAGAACATGGCCGTCCCCAAGGAAGAATGGCTGCAACAGGTCGTTGAGACCTTTAAGCAAAATGGTTTTCCAAATATTAAAATAGGAGGATAATATCATGGCTGATCTCGGTATGAACGATCGTATCAAAAAACTCAGAAAGCTGAGCGTGGAGACCCAGCCCCGTCTTTACATCGAGCGGGCTGTCCTGGAGACAGAGGCCTACGAGATGTATGAGGGCAAGGTGTCCATCCCCGAGCTGCGCGCCCTGACCCTGAAGCACATCTTCTCCAACAAGAAGCTGTACATCGGCGACGGCGAGCTGATCGTGGGCGAGAAGGGCGACCACCCTCAGGCCGCCCCCAGCTTCCCCGAGCTGTGCTGCCACACCGTCGAGGATATGCACAACATGAACGACCGCAAGGTGGTCAACTTCACCGTCACGGAAGAGGACATCAAGATCCAGCAGGAGAAGATTATCCCCTTCTGGCAGGACCGCACCATGCGCAAGAAGATCCTGGACAGCATGACCGACGAGTGGAAAGAGGCCTATGCCGCCGGCATGTTCACCGAGTTCATGGAGCAGCGTGGCCCCGGCCACACTGTTGGCTCCGTGAAGATCTTTGAGAAGGGTTATCTGGACTATCAGAACGACATCAAGGAGGCCCTGGCCAACCTGGACTACATGAACGACCCCAAGGCCATCGACCGCCGCAACCAGCTCAACGCCATGAGCATCTGCTGCGACGCCATCATGATCCTGGGCGAGCGGTATGCCAAGCTGGCCCGTGAGATGGCCGAGACCTGCTCTGACGAGCAGCGCAGGAAGGAACTGCTCCAGATCGCCGCCAACTGCGACGTGGTGCCCGCCCACAAGCCCCAGACCTTCTATCAGGCCATCCAGCACTACTGGTTCACCCACCTGGCCGTCACCACCGAGCTCAACCCCTGGGACGCCTACTCCCCCGGCCACTTCGACCAGCACCTGAACCCCTTCTATCAGAAGGACGTGGAGGACGGCATCCTCAACCGGGATCAGGCTCTTGAGCTAATGGAGTGCCTGTGGGTCAAGTTCTACAACCAGCCCGCGCCTCCCAAGGTGGGCGTCACCCTGAAGGAGAGCGGCACCTACACCGATTTCGCCAACATCAACACCGGCGGCGTCACCCCCGACGGCGAGGACGGCGTGAATGACGTGTCCTACATCATCCTGGACTGCATGGACGAGATGAAGCTGGTTCAGCCCAACTCCAACGTGCAGATCAGCAAGAAGAACCCCCAGAAGTTCCTGAAGCGGGCCTGCGAGATCGCCCGTGAGGGCTGGGGCCAGCCCGCCTTCTACAACACCGAGGCCATTATTCAGGAGCTGATGAACGCCGGCAAGAGCCTGGAGGACGCCCGGAAGGGCGGCTGCTCCGGCTGCGTGGAGACCGGCGCCTTCGGCAACGAGGCCTATATCCTCCAGGGCTACTTCAACCTGCCCAAGGTCTTTGAGCTCACCCTGTTCAACGGCGTGGACCCCATGACCGGCAAGCAGCTGGGCCCCAAGACGGGCGATGTCACCCAGTTCAAGACCTTTGACGAGCTGTGGGACGCCTACACCAAGCAGATCCACCACTTCCTGGACATCAAGGTCCGGGGCTCCAATGTGATCGAGTCCCTGTACGCCAAGTACATGCCCGTGCCCTTCCTGTCCATCCTCACCAACGACTGCATCTCCCGGGGCGAGGACTACAACGCCGGCGGCGCCCGGTACAACACCAGCGTTATCCAGGGCGTGGGCACCGGCACCATCGCCGACAGCCTGTCCGCCGTGAAGTATAACGTCTATGACAAGCAGAACTTCACCATGGAGGAGCTGCTCAACGCCATGAAGTCCGACTTCCAGGGCTATGAGCGCATCTACAACCTGGTGAAGAACAAGACCCCCAAGTACGGCAACGACGACGACTACGCCGACGGCCTGATGAAGAAGGTCTTCAACTACTTCCTGGACGACGTGTGCGCCCGGCGCAACATGCG
Source organism: Colidextribacter sp. OB.20 (assembly GCF_009911595.1). Classification (GTDB taxonomy): domain Bacteria; phylum Bacillota; class Clostridia; order Oscillospirales; family Oscillospiraceae; genus Lawsonibacter. The sequence goes on along the minus strand of NZ_QWKG01000022.1, from coordinate 4,493 downwards.
CGGCGGCATGTACCGGGTGGATATGCTGCCCACCACCTGCCACGTCTACTTCGGCGACGTGATGATCGCCAGCCCCAACGGCCGTCTGGCCCACAAGCCCGTGTCCGAGGGCATCTCCCCCGAGAAGGGCGCCGACGTCAATGGCCCCACCGCCGTCATCAAGTCCTGCGCCAAGATGGACCATCTGCGCACCGGCGGCACTCTGCTGAACCAGAAGTTTACCCCCGACGTTCTGGCTGGCGAGGAGGGCATTGACAACCTGGCCAACTTCATCCGCTCCTACTTCAACATGGACGGCCACCACGTGCAGTTCAATGTTGTCCACCGGGAGACCCTTATCGAGGCTCAGAACAAGCCCGAGGAGCACCGGGACATCATCGTCCGCGTGGCCGGCTACAGCGACTACTTCCGCAACCTGGATAAGCCCCTTCAGGACGAGATTATCGACCGTACCGAGCAGGACTTCGGTTGCTGCGGCTGATCTTCTCCCGCCTGCGGCAAACAGTGATGCAAGCGGCGGAGAGCACCTCCAAGTGCTCTCCGCCCTTTCCCAATCACCCTGTTCTCCGGCCCCCGCGGATCGGAGGTAATACGAGGAGCAGAGCATGAATATCAAAGATCTACAGCTATTTCTTACCGCCGTAGAGGAGAAAAACATCACCCAAGCCGCCAAGCGGATCGGCTACACCGAATCCGGCGCCAGCCACATTATCAAGCGGCTGGAGAAGGAGGTGGGGTTTTCTCTGTTCGCCCGCACCCGCAAGGGGCTGGTGCTGACCCCCAACGGGGAGCGCATCCTCCCCTTCGCCCGGCGGATTGTCATGGCCCACGAGCTCTTTATCGAGGAGACCTCCGCCATCTGCGGTGTGCTGGAGGGCCATATCTCCATCGGCGCCTACGAGAGCATTGCCATCCACTGGCTGCCCGCCGCCCTCAGGCACTTCCACAAGGACTTCCCCAACATCACCGTGGACATCCGGGAGTGGCGGACGGATGAAATCGAGGCCGGCCTGGAGGAGGGCTCCATTGACTTTGGCATCACCGGGCCCAGCCGAACCAGCAAGATGGAGTGGATTCCCCTGAAAACCGACCACTACATGGCGGTGTGCGCCCCCACCTCCTCCTTTGCCAAGGAGCTGGCCTTTCAGCTGCACCGTCTGGAGGAGACGGTGTGCGTCCTGCCCTACCACACGGACCAGGACCTCTACCACTGCCTGAGCCCTATGGGCATCCACCCCAAGCAGGTCTTTTCCGCGCGGAATGAGTTTACCATGATGGCCCTCGTGGGCCAGGACCTGGGAATCGCCATCCTGCCCGAGCTGGTCCTGCGGGGGTATCAGGGGGACAACATCCTCCTCCCCATCACGCCCCCCATCTACCGCAGCCTGGGCATCCTCATCCCCAGCATGAAGGACGCCTCCCCCGCCGCCCGTCGCTTCCTCCAATATCTTCGGGACGCTGTGGACCAGATTGAGGGAACCACGCCCCCAACCTGCACCTTGGAGTACTCCACCCACAGCGACGGGATTTAGAAGCACAGCGCGCCCGGGGCCGTCTGGCCCCGGGCGCTTCTGGCTTTAAATCAGGCGCTTGCTCTTTTCACTGGCAGCAATCACCGCGTTCATCACAGTGTGCCGGAACTGGCCCAGCTCCAGGGCCTTGACCCCCTCGATGGCGGTCCCGCCGGGGGAACAAACCCGGTCCTTCAGCTCGCCGGGGTGGAGGCCGCCCTCCTCCTGAAGCAGCTTGGCCGTTCCCATCACAGTCTGCATGGCCAGGTTCATGGCCTGAGGCCGGGAAAGCCCCTCCATCACGCCGCCGTCGGCCAGGGCCTCGATAAACATGGCCACATAGGCCGGGCCGCTGCCGCTCAGACCAGTGACCGCGTCCATGTGCCGCTCCTCGATCCACTCCACATGGCCCACAGCCCCCATCAGGCTCTCCGCCTTTGCCCGCTCCTCCGGGGTGAAGTCTGTATTGCTGCTCAGCACCATGGTGCCCACCCCCATCACTGCGGGGTAGTTGGGCATGATGCGCAGCACCCGCAGAAAATAAGTGCCGCAAAATTCTTTCAGCTTCTGGCTGGAGACCCCGGCGGCAATGGACATCAGCGCCTTGCGCTCCAGAGCGGGACCGGCCTCCTTCAGTACGGAGGCCACCATGTTGGGCTTCACCGCCAGCAGGACCATATCACTGCCCCGACACAGCTGCCCCATGCTCTCGGCCACTAAAAAACCGGCCTGCTCCGCCCGTTTCCGGGCCTTGGGGTCGATCTCGCATATGGCGATCTCGTCCAGGGTGAGTATTTCTGATTTTATGATGGCGTTCAGAATACCGGTGGCCATGTTTCCGAAGCCAATTACCCCCAATTTTTTATCCATAACCGCAGTCCTCCTACAATTCTTCCCTTATTTCAGCCGCTCATGGCAATGCTCTGTCTCCGTATGGTTCGCTATTATAGCAGACTCCGAAAAAAAATGCAAGAAGATTCAAAATACCCCTTGACATTTTCTCAGTATTTGCTATAATAGCTATCGTTCCGTCCGGAACATCAGAAACAGCCGGATTGTGTAAGGGTAGCACGACAGACTCTGACTCTGTTTGTGAGGGTTCGAATCCTTCTCCGGCTGCCAGTGAATGGCCCTGCCTAATCTGAACAGTACGTATGAAACTGACAGATTTGGCAGGGTCTTTTTATACCTGAAAATCTTGAAATGGCAGGGTTCAGTTTTGATTTCAGATTGTTCTTCTGGCGGCAGACCGCAACGACGACGCGCGGCCCTGCGCGGCAAAGATAATCAGCCCGAGGGGCGGCACTTCCTTATGGAGTGCCGCTCCTTGTCTGTTTTCTTAGGGCTTTCAAGGTCTTCTGACGCAGTCCTGGTGGAATTTATGGTGTAAAAATGCGTGCAGGGATTTATTCAGTGTTTCCTTATCTAAAGCTCCACAATATCCATCACGGCCCGTTCCACGCACAGAGGTGCTTGGGCATCCAGCACCAGAGACAACTCGGGCGCGCACCCCCCATTTATACGGGGATGCAGCATGGCAATGTGGTGCAGCACCTGGGGGCCGTGTGACAGGCGCTCCATAGAAAAACGCAGGGGAGGCGCGTCAGCAAACGCGCCGCAGGGGGTCTGTCTGAGGCAAATCGCTCCTGCCCCCTCTGCCGGACACATCGCGCAGACATTCAATGTGTATTGGACCACATATGTCCTCCCAGGACTCAGCTGAATCCGGGCGGGGACACGTCCGTCCCAGCAGATCCCATGCCCGGAGCACCCGCGCAGTCTCCAGGGCAGGCGGCATTCCGGATTCCACTGTATCCTCTCCCGCTGACCTGCCAACTGGAGAGCGCTCTTCTGACAGGAGCTCACCTGATATGACGGCGGAGCAGGCCTGGGATAGGTCCCTGGGTATTGGGGCGGGTAGGGAGGTCTGCCGGGGTACTGCCACCAGCCCTGCGGGGGATAGGGGGTATGGCCGGGGTTGGGAGTCGGAGTTGGGGTAGGCGTCGGTGTTGGCGTCGGCGTTGGTGTCGGGGTAGGATCAGAGGTCGAGCCGGGGATTTCGATAAATTCTGAATCCGGATCCTCCTCCGGCGTGGGGGAGGGTAATAGCTCCAGCACATGGTCCAGCTTGTTTTTCAGAAGCATCTGGTTCTGGGTTACCACCTCCACAAGGGCGGTAACGCTTTTGTTGACTTTCAGCACATCCTGAGAGCTTGTGCCGGGCAGGGTTCCAAGGACATATTGTAATTTCTCGCCCTCGGCGTTGAGGATATGGCTCAGGGCGAGCTCTTCCATAGCGATAGACGCAACGATCATGGTCAGAGCTTCATCCCGAGTCATGTCCGCCCCGCCGGATGGAAAGGAAGGCATAGACATATTCAAAAACTCCACAGCGCGTCCTGGCAGAGCCAGGACTGAGATGTGCGGCAGGGAAACCATGCCGCCGCCCTACCCTATGACAGCGGAGGCGGTTTGGTTCCAGCTGGAACCTGCCGGCGGGCAGACGCATAGAGTATCTCGGGCGCGGCGCTGGAGCGCCTGCTCTCCCGCCGTCGTTCCAACGTATTTTCGTAGCGCACTTCTTAATTTGAAAGGAGATTCCTGAATGTCTCTGCCCAGTTTTCCCAATGTAGACCCGCCGATTCAGCGGGAAGATGCGGTTAATCAAATTCTTTCCTCCATCGCTATGGAGGAACTCGGCCTGAGCCATATCCTCAACGCCGAGGGCGAGAAGATGCAGTATATTCTTGGAACCCTGCCCGGCCTCAGCGGTCCCGCCGCCACGGTGAAGGACGTGCTGAACGCCAACGAGAGCGTCCGCGGTCTGCTGGAGACCGCCGTGCAGAACCAGATTTTCCTGAAGGGGAAGATGCAGGGCGCACTGGACGCCTCTCCCATGCAGGGGCCCACCGGCCCTACAGGCCCCACCGGCCCCCAGGGCCCTGCCGGCCCTGCCGGCGGTCCTGCCGGCCCCGCCGGAGC
>NZ_QWKG01000167.1 GCF_009911595.1 Colidextribacter sp. OB.20 | reverse complement strand
TCGCCTCCGGTGTTCCTCCATATATCTACGCATTTCACCGCTACACATGGAATTCCACTCTCCTCTCCTGCACTCAAGTCTCCCAGTTTCCAATGCACACAATGGTTGAGCCACTGCCTTTTACATCAGACTTAAGAAACCACCTGCGCTCGCTTTACGCCCAATAAATCCGGACAACGCTTGGGACCTACGTATTACCGCGGCTGCTGGCACGTAGTTAGCCGTCCCTTTCTGGTTAGATACCGTCACTTAAGTAATTTTCCACTCTACTTAACGTTCTTCTCTAACAACAGAGTTTTACGATCCGAAAACCTTCTTCACTCACGCGGCGTTGCTCGGTCAGGGTTGCCCCCATTGCCGAAGATTCCCTACTGCTGCCTCCCGTAGGAGTCTGGGCCGTGTCTCAGTCCCAGTGTGGCCGATCACCCTCTCAGGTCGGCTATGTATCATCGCCTTGGTAGTCCTTTACACTACCAACTAGCTAATACAACGCGGGATCATCAAGTAGTGAAGCAATTGCTTCTTTTAAATAAGAATCATGCGATTCTCATTGTTATGCGGTATTAGCGTTCGTTTCCAAACGTTGTCCCCCGCTACTCGGCAGATTTCCCACGCGTTACTCACCCGTTCGCCGCTCTTCATAAAAATAGCAAGCTATCTTTAATCATCGCTCGA
>NZ_QWKG01000166.1 GCF_009911595.1 Colidextribacter sp. OB.20 | reverse complement strand
GACGCCGTGTGCATGAGGTCGGAGGCGCTGCGGGAGATGTCCCAAAATCCTCTCCGGAGCGGCGCGGCCAGCGCCGGGTATCGGATGTTCCGGGAGCTGCTGCGGTACAAGCTGGAGCGGCAGGGCAAGCAGCTCATTCTGCTGGACCGCTACACCCCCACCACCCGGACCTGCTCGGTCTGCGGACAGCTCCAGGGCGGCGTGGACTACGGGGCAAGGACCTGGACCTGCCCCAGGTGCGGGACCACCCACGACCGGGAGGTCAACGCCGCAAGAAACATCAAGGCTCAGGGCCTTGCTCAGCTTGCCGCCTGCGCGTAGGGCACGGCACACAGATATTGAAAACGGCGGGTCGAGTCGTCCCGCCCTGCACAGAGGTTTCGCCGCCTGGGACAGCGTTTTGTGCCTGTGATTCGGTCGGGGGAGCGTTGACCGAAGCTCAATCAGAGAATTGTGTTTCGCTCAGCGTTTTCCGGATCGAAGAGTGGGAAACGAGAGGGCGTGTGCGCACGCCTGAAAGCCTGTAACAGGGCTGTCCAAAATATTATGACGATGCAAAAGTTCTGTATCCCCATCACGGCGCTGACAGCGCCCAAGGCATTCGGTTTCATCCGGGTCGCTACCGGCTGAAATATAGTACCGCGCCAATAAGCCAGAGCGTTAAAGGCCACGACGCTTTGGCGGCGCAACACAGACCTGTGCCGCACGGTAAGGAAGCCGCGGGCACACTAATTTAGAAAGGAGCACAAAACTATGCG
>NZ_QWKG01000165.1 GCF_009911595.1 Colidextribacter sp. OB.20 | reverse complement strand
GCCAAGGGCGGCGAGGGTAAATCCCAGGAGCAGGCTGACCTGCGGTTTGTCAAGCTGGCCGACATCAAGCCCCTCCCCGGCACCTATGTCAAGGACACTCCTCGGAAGGAGTACAAGGACCTGATCGACAGTATCAAGAAATCCGGGCTGGAAAAGCCCGTCATTCTCCGCCAGGGCGAGAAGGGCGAATACCAGCTTGTGGACGGTTTTCACCGCTGTGAGGCGCTGAAACAGGCCGGTATGCTGGAAGTTCGCGCCGATGTGTACGAAATGCCGCTGCCGGAGGCCAGCCGCTACCGCAAGGAGCACCGGGACAAGCCGGATATTCCCATCCCCGGCAAACTGATCCCCCCGCACTCCGCCGAGCCGGAGAAGCCTGCGGAGCCGCCCAAGGAGGCCGGGACCCCCGCCGCCCCTGGCGGACAGGAGGAAGAAATCCCCAAGGACTTCACGCTGCCCATCACCAGGGAGGGCCAGTCCGAGATCATCACGACCCTGAAAGTTGCCGACATCCACCCCTTTGAGGGCCACCCCTTTAACGTCAAGGACGATAAGGATATGTGGGACCTCGTGGACAGTGTGAAGAAATTCGGCGTTCTGGAGCCTGTGGTGGTCATCCCCCGTCAGGCGGGCGGCTATGAGATGGTGTCCGGCCACCGCCGTCAGCGTGCGTGCCAGCTTGCGGGCATCCAGACCATGCCGGTCATCGTCCGCCAGCTGGACCGGGACGAGGCCACCATTTCCATGGTGGACGCCAACATGAAGCGGGAGAA
>NZ_QWKG01000164.1 GCF_009911595.1 Colidextribacter sp. OB.20 | reverse complement strand
GGGAGCAGGGCAGGAGAGGCGCAGGGAGGAGCTGCAGAAAATCACTGAATTCTGCACATTTCTGAGATTTGAGAATTTTGGGAGAGGTGCAGCGAGCGCTAGGCGCCTTCCTTCAGCCCCGATTAGCTCTGCGGGCTGTTTTCTTATAGCTCTGCTTTCCCCTTTGCTCGAGGTAGGGCTTTCAGAGGAGGAAAATGAGAGAAGTGTGGAAAAACGTGAGCGTGGAGGAGCTGCAGGGAGGGTGAGCGAGATGTGGGGCGAAAGCGGGGCTTTTCGCCAGCCGAAGAGAAGTGCAGGGGGAGAAAAGCGAACGCTGAGCTAAAATGTGAAGTTCTGGAGTGAAAGATGGCTCTGAGAGAAGATGGATGGAAGGAGGAGAAATGGAGAGCGAAGAGGACAGGGAGAAATGAGCAAGATGGAAAAAATGGGTGGCGGTGCGGAGTTGGAAGGAGTTTCAGAGCGAGGTGAGCAGCGGCTTCACGCCGACGTGGCCCCACGCCCACCCCATGGCAACAGCCAAAAAGCTGCGTTCTTAACCCAAAACGTGGCAGCAGGAGGAGAGGCGTTTTGGTCCCCAGCGGCGCTGTTTTGAGGGCGTTGTAGGAAGATTTGGGATTTCGGAGCCGGGAGTGGAAGAGCGGAGGCGGCGACGAGGCAGGGAGGAGAAATTTAGAGGAGAAAAAAGGACTTTTTGGTTCAAACTGCACATGGGGCCCTGGGACAGAACGCGGAAGTCAGGAGAAAATGGAAACAGGAGACAAAGAGGCAATGATGGC
>NZ_QWKG01000163.1 GCF_009911595.1 Colidextribacter sp. OB.20 | reverse complement strand
TGGCACCGAATCAGTGTGTTTGTGCTCATATCCGTTACAAATTCGATGTACCGCATCCGCGAATATCCCAGAATCATTAGAAAGCAGTACAGCTTCTTCCACTTCCCGTCCTCGTACACCAGGTGATCCTCGAAGAATCCCCAGTCCATCTGCCCTTGCTTTCCTGGCATCGTCTCAAACCGCACCGTTGCTTTCTCATTCAAGTCCATCTTCCGGCTGCTCACATACGCCTTGACGATGCTGTAGCCCCCGTCAAATCCCATTTCCCGCAGCTTCTCCAGAATCCGCAGTGCTGAATACGGCGCTTCCTCCAGCCATTCGTCCACGATCTGCTTGTACGGGTCCATCTTTGTTGGCTTGGGTTCGCTCAATGTGTACTCCGGCTTCTGCGGTGATTCCGCGTACCGCTTTGCCGTCCGCGGGTCCATGTGGTACTTCCGTCCCAGCTCCACAT
>NZ_QWKG01000162.1 GCF_009911595.1 Colidextribacter sp. OB.20 | reverse complement strand
CCTCCAAAGTACCGAAATGCGTTTTGATGGCACCGAATCAGTGTGTTTGTGCTCATATCCGTTACAAATTCGATGTACCGCATCCGCGAATATCCCAGAATCATGAGAAAGCAGTACAGCTTCTTCCACTTCCCGTCCTCGTACACCAGGTGATCCTCGAAGAATCCCCAATCCATCTGCCCTTGCTTTCCTGGCATCGTCTCAAACCGCACTGTTGCTTTCTCATTCAAGTCCATCTTCCGGCTGCTCACATACGCCTTAACGATGCTGTAGCCCCCGTCAAATCCCATCTCCCGCAGCTTCTCCAGAATCCGCAGTGCTGAATACGGCGCTTCCTCCAGCCATTCGTCCACGATCTGCTTGTACGG
>NZ_QWKG01000021.1 GCF_009911595.1 Colidextribacter sp. OB.20 | reverse complement strand
CCCCTGGTGCGGCCCACCGCCCTGGCCAAGGTCTGCGGCCTGTACGACTACGGCGACGACCAGGAGCTGTCCTTCCCTGAAAATACCCTGTTTGGCGCCATTGTCCAGCCCCGTGTGGCCCACCACGCCAAAATTCTGGCTATCCACACCGAGGAGGCCGAGAAGATGCCCGGCGTCTACAAGGTGGTCACCGCCAAGGAGCTGAAGGCCGCCGGAGGCACCAACGTCCTGGCCGAGGGCCAGTTCCACGAGCGCTCCACCGTGCTGGAGTCCTCCCGCCGCGTGCTGTGCGACGAGAAAATCTTCCGTTACGGCGACGTGGTGGCCGTGGTCTGCGCCGACACCCGGGCCCATGCCCAGGCTGCCGCAGCCAAGGTGACCGTGGACATCGAGAAGCTCCCCGAGGCCCTGAGCTACCTGGAGGCTGTCATGCCCGACGCCGCCCGTGTCCACGACGATACCCCCAACATCTACTGCGAGCAGCCCCTGCTCAAGGGCGTGGGCCTGGAGGATGCCGAGAAGGTCCGTGAGATGATTGACAGCGCCCCCAATGTGGTGGAGGGCTCCTTCTACTCCACCCGTCAGCCTCACATGTCCATCGAGGGCGACGTGATGCAGACCTACTTCGACGAGGACGGCTTCCTCACCTTCCAGTGCAAGAGCCAGGGCGTCTACTCCTCCATCAACCGCATTGGCGGCAGCCTGGGTGTTCCCACCAGCAAGATGCGTGTGCTGATGAATCCCACCGGCGCCAGCTTCGGCTGGTCCACCAACGCCAGTGACCTGGCCCTGTGCGGCGCCTGCACAGTGGTCACCGGAATGCCCGTCTCCCTGTCCATGACCTATGAGGAGCACCAGCACTTCTCCGGCAAGCGGGCCCCCGCCTACTCCAACGGCCGGCTGGCCTGCGACAGCGAGGGCAGGATCATCGCCGCGGAGTATGAGTTCGGCGTGGACCACGGCGCCTACTCCTGGGGCGGCGACGACCTGATCACCAAGGTGGTCCGGCACGCCTACTTCCCCTACAATGTGCCCCATGTGGCCGCGCTGGGCCGCATCGCCAACACCAACCACAACTTCGCCACCGCCTACCGCTCCTACGGCTCTCCTCAGGCCTACACCCACTCCGAGTCCATGATGGACCTGATGGCCGAGAAGCTGGGTCTGGACCCCTTCGAGATTCGCTGGCGCAACATCGCCCACGAGGGCGACACCACCACTGCCAGCTACGACTACCCCCAGTACCCCATGGAGGAGATCATGGTCAAGGCCAAGCCCATCTATGAGGAGATGGTAGAGCACGCGAAAAAGACCTCCACCCCCGAAAAGCTGCGGGCTGTGGGCGTGGCCTGGGGCGGCTTCAATGTCACCGAGGGCGCCACGGACGAGGCCTATGCCGATCTGGAGCTGAATCCCGACGGCACCATCACCAAGTACGACACCTATCAGGAGCTGGGCCAGGGCGGCGACATCGGCTCCATGATGCTCACCTTGGAGGCCCTGAAGCCCCTGGGCATCAAGCCCGAGCAGATTCGGCTGGTGCAGAACGACACCAAGCTGTGCCCTGACTCCGGCATGTCCGGCGCCAGCCGCACCCACTTCATGAGCGGTAAGGCCACCATCGACGCGGCCAACAAGCTGCTGGACGCCATGCGCAAGCCCGACGGCAGCTACCGCACCTATGAGGAGATGGCGGCCGAGAACATCCCCACCCGCTACCGCGGCCGGTTCAGCTGCACCACCACCGCGCCCCGGGGCAAGAAGCTGTGCCGCATGGACCCCAACACCGGCGTGGGCAACCCCAACCCCTCCTACACCTACTGCTTCAACATTGCCGAGGTGGAGGTGGACGCCAAGACGGGCAAGGCCAGCTGCATCCGCTTCGCCTGCGTCACCGATGTGGGCAAGCCGGGCAACATCGCGGCCGTTCTGGGCCAGGCCTACGGCGGCATCTCCCACTCCATCGGCTTCGCCCTTACCGAGAACTATGACGACGTGAAGATTCACGGCAACATCGCCCGGTCCGGCGTGCCCTACTGCACCGACACCCCCGACGATATCAATGTGGTCCTCATCGACCGGCCCGACGAGATCGGCCCCTTCGGGTCCTCCGGGTCCTCCGAGGCCTTCCAGGCCTCCGGCCACATGGCGGTCATCAACGGCATCAAGCGGGCCTGCGGCGTGCGCGTCTATGAGCTGCCCGCCTCCCCCGACAAGATCAAGGCCGGCATGGACGCCATCGCCGCTGGTCAGGAGCCCTACAAGCCTGCCAAGTACTTCCTGGGCGGCGACCTCTATGAGGAGCTGGAGTACATCAAGGCCCACCCCGTCACCTTCGGCGGCGACAGCTTCTATGAGCCTCTTGACGACAAGAACGCGGCCAAGCCCTTCTAAGCACTTCCTTTCCACGCACTGATCCTTTCCACACAGGGTGCGACGACCCGGCGCGCCGAGTCGCCGCACCCTGCGGTCTCTTTCAAGGAGGTATCCCTATGGCCAGCTTTAAGGAAGAACTGAACGCCTGTATGCAGAACGATCCGCCTCCCTGCGCCTCGGTCTGCCCCTTTGGCCTGGATGTCAGGACCTTTATCGGTCACATCAAGCGGGGGGCCTTCGGCGCGGCCTATCGGTTTTACCGGGATGCGGTGGCCTTTCCGGGCATTGTCAGCAGGCTGTGTGACCAGCCCTGCGCCCGGGCCTGCGTCTTTTCCGCCAAGGGGGGGGCCATCGCCCTGCGGGACCTGGAGGCGGCGGCCATCGCCCACGCCCCCAGCACCAGGCCCAACAGCTACAACCTGCCCAGGCGGCCGGCGAGGATTGCCGTCATCGGGGCGGGCCCCAGCGGGTTGGCCTGCGCTCTGCGGCTGGCCTCCAAAAAGTATGAGGTCGTTATCTTTGAGAAGGAAGAACGTATGGGGGGCTCCCTCCGGCGGCTTCTGCCGGAGGAGGTCTTTCTGCCCGAGCTAGAGCGGCAGTTCATGTATGAGAAGGTAGACTTCCGCTTTTCTACCCCGGTGGACGACCTGTCCCGGCTTGAGGCGGACGCGGTCTATGTCGCTACTGGAGAGGGCGGGGCGTCCTTCGGGCTGGAGCTGTCCGGCGAGGGGGCCTGCGCCTCCCTACGGGCGGGGTTCTTCCTGGGCGGAGAGCTGACAGGCCGGAGTGTGATGGAGGCCATCGCCGACGGCCTGCTGGCTGCCAAGGCCATAGAGCGGTATTTGAAGATCGGAGCCATGAACGAGCCCCTGCGGGACTACTCCACCCGCTTCCATCCGGACCCGGCTCTGCTGCCCTACACCCCTCCCATACATCGGGGGGAGGAGGTATTTACAGAGGAGGAGGCCGTGGCCGAGGCTGGGCGCTGTCAGCAATGCCAGTGCGACGCCTGCGTGAAGTACTGCGATCTGATGCGCAGCTACCGCAAATATCCCAAGCGGGTGGAGGAGGAGGTACAGACCACCATCGAGCCGGTGAGCCTGTCCCGAAAGGCCCGGCTGGGCACCCGGATGATCGCCACCTGCAACCACTGCGGGCTGTGTAAACAGGTGTGTCCCGTGTCGCTGGACACTGGGACCTACCTGCTTGACAGCCACCGGCGGATGGTGGAGGAGAAGGCCATGCCCTGGGCCTACCACGAGTTCTGGCTGCGGGATATGGACTTCTCCTGCAAGGAGGCCTCCGCGGTGGTCAATCCCTCGGGGAGCGGGATGCCCAGGTATCTGTTTTTCCCCGGCTGCCGCCTGGGGGGCTCCGACCCCCGGCTGGTGCTGGACAGCTTTGGGGCCATCCTGGAGCGGGAGCCCTCCGCCGCCCTCTATCAGGCCTGCTGCGGCGCACCGGCGGAGTGGGCGGGGGAGGAGGCGCTCCACAATGAGGTGACGGAGCGCTTCCTGGCGGTCTGGGAGTCGCTGGGCCGGCCCAAGGTGGTCTTTGCCTGCCTCAACTGCCGCAAGCAGCTCCGGCGCCATCTGCCCCAGGTGGAGGGAATGTCCCTCTACGAGCTGTTGGACAGCTGGAATATCCCCATAGCCGCCGCTGGAGCGGGGCAGACGGCCGCCGTCTTTGACCCCTGTCCCAGCCGGGACTTTCCGGAGGCCCAGAGGGCAGTCCGGTCCCTGGCACAAAAGGCGGGCTTCCGGGTGGAGCCGCTGCCGCTGGAGGGAAAATACGCCCAGTGCTGCGGCTGGGGGGGACAGGTGGAGATCGCCAACCCCAAGTACGCGGAGGGGGTGACGCGAAACCGCATGGAGGCCAGCCCGCTGCCCTACCTGGTATACTGCGCCAACTGCCGGGACGTCTTTGCCCGGCAGGGCAAGGAGGCGGCCCACCTGCTGCGGGCCCTTTTCCCCGGTGGCGCGGGCAGCCTGTGGGACGTCCCCGCCCCCACCGCCACCCAGGGCCGGGAGAACCGGCGCTGGCTGAAGCGGCAGCTCTTGCTGCGATACTGCCCGGAGGAGGGGGATAAGATGGAGACAGCTCACACAGCGGCGCCCCTGCTGATTACGCCGGAGCTGCTGGAGAAGATGGACCGGGGCTACCTGCTCCGGGAGGACGTGGAGGCGGTTGTGGAGACCTGTGAGCGTACCGGGAGGAGCCTGACCAATCCGGAGACCGGCACCCGGGTGGGACACGCCCAGGTGGGCCGGATGACCGTATGGGTGGAGTACCGGAACCTGGAGAACTGCCGGGAGCTGGTGAACGTATACGCCCACCGGATGCAGATATTGGAGGGAAAAGAGCATGTCTGAACAGCCCATGATTTGCAGCCTGTGCAAATGCCCCCTGGAGGTCAAACGGGTGGACTTTGAATATGTGGGCCACATGTTTTTCGCCGACGCCCCCCGCTGTCCGGTCTGCGGACAGGTCTATCTGTCGGAGGAGCTGGTGAAGGGCCGGGTGGCCGAGGTGGAAATGCAGCTGGAGGATAAATAGGAGGTGCGGCACCGTGAACAGTCAGAGGAAAGTATCTGAGCAGCTGGGCGGCACCATCCGGGACCTGCGCCGGCAGCACGGTCTGACCCTGCGGGAGATGGCCGGAAAGACCGGACTGTCCACCGGCTTCCTCAGCAAGATTGAGCGGGGCTTCAGCCAGCCCTCCATCAACAACCTGCATAAGATCTGCTATGCGCTCCACATCGCCATCGACGACCTGGCCGCCCCCAAACAGAGCGAAGGTCAGCCGGAGCAGGCGGAGCCCGCCTCCCCGGATTCCATGCTGATAAAAAAGGGACAGCGCTCCCTCATCTACAATGTAAACAATATGGTTAAGCTGGAGTCCATCTTTTCCGCCAGCTCCCGGTATAAGCTGGATGTGCTCACCCTGACGGGGGGCAAGGTGGACTACGCCTCCAAGCACCGCTACGAGGAGATCGGCATTGTTTCCCGGGGAAAGATGGAGATTCAGTTCGAGACCGGAGAGGTCTATCATCTGGACGAGGGGGATGTGCTCCAGATTCCCTTGGACACAGAGCACACTGTGCGCAATCTGTCGGAGGACATGTGCGTCAGCTTCTGGTTCAAGCTGATGGAGGAAGGGGACGACGCCGAGGTATGAGGCGGTCAGTGCTGGAGCCCTGGATCAGGGCGCGGACGGGCTGTGGGAGCCGGGAGGAGCTGGACCGCTGGCAGCTGGAGCGGCTGCGGCAGGTCCTGGACCGGGCGAAGGAGTGCAGCCCCTTCTATCGGGAGCACCTGCGGGCGGTCCGTTCTGAGGACGTTTCCAACCGGGCGGACCTGGAGGGGATTCCCTTCACCACGGCGGAGCAGCTCCGGGCCGGCCCTCAGAGCTGGCTGTGCTGTCCGGCCAGCCAGGTGGAGCGGATTGTGACCCTCAAGACCTCGGGCACCGCCGGCGCCCCGAAGCGGGTCTTTTTCGCTCAGGAGGACCAGGAGCGGACGGTGGACTTCTTTGCCCACGGCATGGGAGAGCTGGTCTCTCCCGGAGATCGGGTGCTGATTCTCATGCCCGGGCAGCAGCCGGGGAGCGTGGGCGACCTGCTGGAGAAGAGCCTGGCCCGGATGGGCGTTCAGGCGGTCCAGGGGGGGCCGGTGGCCGATATTCGGGCCGGCTACGACCTGCTCCGGACCTCTGGCTGCGGCTGTGCGGTGGGCATCCCCGTTCAGGTGCTGGGGCTGGCGGAGTACGGCGCCCAGCTTCCCCCGAAACAGCGGGCCAGGGTGAAATCGGTTCTGCTCAGCGCTGACGCCGCCCACCCCGCCCTGATCCGCCGTGTGGGGGAGCTGCTGGACTGCCAGGTGTTCAACCACTTCGGCATGACGGAGATGGGCTTCGGGGTGGCGGTGGAGTGCTCCGCCCATCAGGGCTGCCACATCCGGGAGAACGACATTCTGGTGGAGGTTATCGACCCGAGCACCGGAGAGAGCCTCCCCGACGGCCAGCCGGGGGAGCTGGTTTTTACCACCCTGGACCCCCGGGCCATGCCCTTTATCCGTTACCGGACGGGGGATATGGGGACGCTTCTGCCGGGGGCCTGTCCCTGCGGCAGCTTTGTCCGGCGGATGCTCCCCTGGGGCGGCCGCCTAGTCGGCGGGGGACGGCTGTGGGCGCTGGACGGCGTCCTGCTGGCCTGCCCCGGCGTGGTGGACTACGCCCTGGAGGAAGGGACGCTCACTCTGTACGGAGTAATTCCCCCGGAACCGGAAAATATCCACCGTGCGCTGGCGGAGGCGGGGATTCCCGTCCCAGAGCGCATCAGAACCCGGACCATCGCCGGCTTTTCCGGCACTGGGATGCAGAAACGGAGCCTTTAGGAGGACTTATCATGCACAAAACCACCAGCGTTTGTCCCGTCTGTCTGCGGCGTGTCCCGGCGGTCCGGGTGGAGCGGGATGGGCGATGCTATCAGGAGAAAGCCTGCCCGGAGCATGGAGCGTTTTCCACCCTGATCTGGCAGGGGAGCGAGGCCCTGGAGGACTGGACCGGCCCCCGGGAGGAGACTGGGGCGGAGCCCGGCCTGAACTGCCCGGCGGACTGCGGCCTGTGTGATAAACATCTGCGAAACACCTGCTGCACCCTGCTGGAGGTGACGGACCGCTGCAATCTCCGCTGCCGCTTCTGCTTTGCCGACAACGGCCAGACCCAGGACCCGCCTCTGGAGCGGGTAAAGGGCTGGATCAACGACATCGTCCGCCGGACGGGCGGCACCCTGCTCCAGCTCAGCGGCGGGGAGCCCACCCTGCGGGACGACCTGCCGGAGATTGTGGCATACGCCAAGGAGACCGGGTGCCCCTATGTCCAAGTGAATACCAACGGCCTGCGGCTGGCGGAGGAGCCGGAATATCTCCGTAAGCTGGCCCGGGCGGGGCTGGACATCGTTTTTTTGCAGTTTGACGGGGTTACGGAGGAGGTGTACTGCACCCTCCGGGGCCGGGAGCTGCTGGCCGTCAAGGAGGCGGCCATCCGGGTCTGCGGCGAGGAGCACGTCGGAGTCACCCTGGTGCCTACCCTGGTGCCAGGGGTGAACACGGACCAGATCGGGGACACCCTCCGCTTTGGCATGGCCCGGGTCCCCGCCGTCCGGGGGGTGCACTTCCAGCCGGTGAGCTACTTTGGCCGGGTACCCGTTCTTCCCGGTGAGGAAGAACGGTATACTATGGGCCAGCTGCTGGATGGCATTGTGGTCCAGACCGGGGGGCTCATCCCCAGGGAGAGCCTGGTGCCCTCCGCCTGTGACCACCCCCTGTGCGGCCTGCATGGGGACTATATCGCCCTGCCCCGGGGGCGGGTCTACGCCCTGTCCAACCGGAACAGGCCCCCCGTCTCCTGCTGCGGCTCCGCCGACCCGGCCCGGCAGAACCGGGACTACATCGGCGCCCGCTGGAGCCGACCGGGGGAGGGCTGCTGCTGTGAGCCGGAGGGGGACCTCCACTCCCTGGAGGGCTTTTTGCAGTGGAAGCAGGCCCGCGGCTTCACGATTACATCCATGAACTTCCAGGATGCTGGCAGCCTGGACCTGGAGCGGCTGCGCCAGTGCAGCCTCCACGTCTACCGGGAGGGGAAGCTGATCCCCTTCTGCGCGGCGTATCTGACGCCGCTGGTGCTGTGAGCGGCTGGTGGGCCTCCCTGTTCCGGGACTGCGGGAGCGGGGAGAAGCCGGGCGGGCTGGAGCTGACGGCGCGGGCGGCGGAGCTCTGCGGCTTTGGGCCGGGCAGCCGCCTGCTGGACGTGGCCGCCGGGAATGGCGGGACGGTGCGGTTCCTCCGGGAGCGGTTTGCCTGTCAGGTCTCCGGGCTGGACAGCGACCCGGTCCGCCAGTGCCCCGAGGTGGCCCTGGGCCGGGCGGAGGAGCTGCCTTTCCCAGACAGAGCTTTCGACGGCGTACTCATCGAGTGCGCCCTGTCTCAGATAGACCGGCCGGAGGAGGTTTTGGGGGAGTGCGCCCGGGTCCTGAAGCCGGGGGGACATCTGGTCCTCTCCGACCTGTACGCCGGTCAGGGCGGCGGCGCCGCCACCCCCCTGGGCCGGCTGGACAGCCGGGAGGAGGTGGAGGAGCGCCTGGACCGGGCCGGGCTGGAGCCCGTCCTCTTTGAGGACCACACCGGCCTGCTGACCTCCCTGTGGGCCAGCGCCATGATGGCCGGGGAGGGGTGCGCTCTGGCGGAGGCACTCCGCGGGCCGGACTGGCCCCAGGGTGTGAAGACGGGGTATTACCTGTGTATTGCACGGAACATGTAGAGGGTGAGCTTGAAGTATGCGGACATTGTATCTGATTCGCCATGGACAGCCCAAGGTCCGGGAGGGCCATACCTGCGGCTATGCCCAGGACGTCCCGCTGTCTGAGGCGGGGCTGCACCAGGGGGCGGAGCTGGGGGAGTGGGCCCGGGAGAAGCCCATCACCGCCGTGTTTACCAGCCCCGCCCTGCGCTGTGTCCAGACCGCCCGGATGCTTGCGGAGGACCGGCTGCCTGTCCACACCGACAGCCGGCTGGCGGAGGTAGACACCGGCCTGTGGACCGGCCTGACCTTTGAGGAGATTAAGCAGCGCTGGCCGGCGGAGTACGCCCTGCGGGGGCAGAGCATGGGAACCTGCCCGCCCCCCGGCGGGGAGAGCTTTGTCCAGGCCGGGGAGCGGATGGCGGGGGCGGTTCGGGATATCCTTGCCCGGTCTGAGGGGGATATCGCCGTGGTGGCCCACGGGGGAATCAACCGGGGGTGGCTGTGCCGCCTGCTGGACCGCTCCCCCAGCCAGGTGCTGGCTCTGCCCCAGCCCTGGGGCGGGGTGACGGAGCTCTCCTTCGACGGGGACAGCTTTTCCGTTCTCCGGCTGGGGGTGCGTCCCTGCCCTTACCCAACTGAGGAGGAGGCCGCGGAGCTCTGGGAGAAATACGCCATCCCCGCCCCTGTCCTGGCCCACTGCCGGGCGGTGGCCCGGCGGGCCCTGGAGCTGGCGGACATGGTGGACAGGCCGGTGGACAAAAAGCTGCTATGCTTTGCCTGCCTGCTCCACGACCTGGTTCGGAGCAGGCCCGGCCACGCCCGCGCCTGCGGCGAGATCATGGTCAAGGAGGGCTGGCCGGCGCTGGCGGATGTGATCGCCCTCCACCACGACCTGCCTGAGGGGGCAGGGGTGGAGGCCAGCCTGCTCTATCTGGCAGATAAGCTGGTCCAGGAGGACCGGCCGGTCAGCCTGGAGGAGCGGTTCGGGGCCAGGAGGGCCCTCTGCGGCACGCAGGAGGCCCTGGAGGCCTGGGAGCGGCGCTACCGCCGGGCCAGGAGCGTTATGGAGGAGCTTGGCCTGAGCAGGGAGGAGGAGAAGATATGTCAGAGCTGGCAGGGCTGATTTTGGCCGCCGGGGTGTCCTCCCGGATGGGGGCCTTCAAGCCCATGCTCCCGGTGGACGGTAAGACAATGATCCGCCGGGTGGCGGAGATGATGTGCGGGGCGGGGGCGGACCCCGTGGTGGTGGTGACCGGCTACCAGGGGGGGACCCTGGAGGGGCATTTAAAGGACCTGGGCCTGCGCTTTGTCCACAATGAGCGGTACTATGAGACTCAAATGCTGGACTCCCTGCTGCTGGGGCTGGAACAGCTGGAGGGGGCCCGGCGGGTGCTGGTGTCCCCGGCGGACATCCCGCTGGTGGAGCAGTCGACGGTGGAGGCCCTGCTGGCGGCGGAGGGGGACTTTGTCCGCCCCCTGTTTCAGGGGACCCCCGGCCACCCTGTGGTGCTGTCTCAGAAGATTTTCCAGGGGCTGAGGAGCTACAGCGGCAGCGGCGGGCTGAAGGGAGCCATTGAGGCACTGGGCGTCCCGATCACCGACGTGACCGTGGAGGACCAGGGCACCGCCCTGGACAGCGACACCCGGGACGAGTACGCCGCCCTGCTGAAATACCGCCGCCGGCAGACCGACCGGCCCCAGCCGCTGCAGCTGGAGACGCAGGTCTGTCTCCGGGCGGAGACCTCCTTTTTCGGCCTGCGCAGCGCCCAGTTTTTGGAGCTGATTCAGACCACCGGCTCCATGCTCAGCGCCTGCCAGTGCATGCACATGTCCTACTCCAAGGGCTGGACTATGATTAACGAGATGGAGCGCCAGCTGGGCTGGCCGGTGCTCATCCGCAGCCAGGGGGGGAGTAACGGCGGGGGCTCCAGCCTGACCCGGCAGGGCTCTGGGCTGCTGTCCGCCTACCGGGAGCTCCAGGCGGATATCCTGGCCTACAGCCAGGAGGCGTTTCAGAAATACTTTGGCAATATGCAGTAGGGGCGCACAGCGCACCCCGGTACCCAAGGAACAGGAAATCGCTCTGTATCGAGACAAAATTGAAAAGGAGAGGCATCTATGCGTCAGTTATTTCAGCAGCTGGAACAGACCCTGCGGGAAAACCAAAATGCCGTCCTGGTGACGGTGGAGGCCAGCAGCGGTTCCACCCCCCGGGGGAAGGGGGCCACGATGCTGGTGACCGCCCAGGGCCGGATTGCCGGGACCATCGGCGGCGGCGCGGTGGAGTTCCGCAGCGAGCAGGTGGCCCAGGAGGTGCTGGAGTCCGGCGGCTCCCGGGAGGAGACCTTTCTGCTGCACCCCAACGAGGTCCAGGACCTGGGGATGATCTGCGGCGGAGACGTCCGGGTCCACTTCCGCTACTTGGCCGGGGGCGACCCGGCGGCTCTGGAGTGGGTGCGTCAGGAGCGGGCCCGGCTGATTCCTCCGGGGCGGGTGTTTATCTTCGGCGGCGGCCATGTGGCCCAGGCTCTGGTTCCCGCCCTGGCGGCGGTGGGCTTCCGGTGCGTGGTGCTGGAGGACCGGGAGGATTTCTGCCGGCCTGAGCTCTTCTCCGGTGTGGAGGAGACCCGCCTCATCCGGAACGACGACCCCGCCGCCTATGGGGACATCACGGCGGAGGACTACGTCGCTGTGATGACCCGGGGGCACAAGGACGACCTAACCGTCCAGGCCCAGGCCTTGAAAACCCAAGCCAAGTACATCGGGGTCATCGGCAGCCGGAAAAAGACGGCGGCGGTGTTCGCCAGACTGAAGGAGATGGGCTATACCGACGCCGACTTGGCCCGGATTACCACACCCATCGGTCTGGACATCAAGGCAGAGACCCCCGCGGAGATCGCGGTGAGCATTACGGCTCAGCTCATCATGCTCCGGTCGGAGAAAATGTAGGGTCGGTGTCCTCGCCGCCCTGGAGAGACGCAGGGGGCGGCCTCTGTGCCGCCCCGCCGAAAGGAAGGAATGGGGTATGAAGGATCAATACGGCCGGGCGGTGGATTACCTGCGCCTGTCGGTGACCGATTTGTGCAACTACCGCTGCCGGTACTGTATGCCGGAGGAGGGGGTGTGCAAGCTCAGCCACAGGGATGTCCTCTCGGTGGAGGAGTGCGTGGAGGCGGTCCGGGCGGCGGCCAGGTGCGGGGTGACCAAGGTCCGCCTCACCGGCGGGGAGCCCCTGGTCCGCCGGGGGATTCTGGATATCTGCCGGGGAATTGCCGCCATCCCGGAGATTCAGGAGCTATGTCTGACCACCAACGGCTCCCGCCTTCCTGAGCTGGCGGGGCCCCTCCGCCTGGCGGGGGTGGACCGGCTGAACATCAGCTTGGACACCCTGCGGCCCGAGCGCTTTGCGGCCATGACCCGCACCGGGACGCTCCGGCAGGCGCTGGAGGGCATTGCCGCCGCCGAGGAGGCCGGATTCACCGGCCTGAAGGTGAACGCCGTCCTCATCGGAGGCTTCAATGACGATGAGATCGGGGACTTCCTGGACCTGACGGTGGAAAAGCCCTGGGAGGTGCGGTTCATCGAGCTGATGCCCATGGGTCCCTGCGCGGAATGGGACCGGAGCTGTTTTCTATCCAGCCAGGCGGTGCTGGAGCGCTTCCCCCAGCTGGAGCCTGTGGAGGCCCGGGGGGTGGCCCTGCGCTACCGGCTGCCGGGGGCCAGAGGGACGGTGGGCTTTATCTCCCCCCTGAGCCACACCTTCTGCGCGAAATGCCGCCGTATCCGGATCACAGCGGATGGCAGGCTGAAAAGCTGCCTCCACAGCCGGGAGGAGATTCCACTCAAGGGCCTCCGGGGCCGGGAGCTGGAGGAGGCCATCCGCCGGGGCATTCTGCAAAAGCCGGAGGAGCACCACCTCACCCAGCGCCCCAGCGACACCCCCCGGAGCATGAACCAGATCGGAGGCTAGAATATGGCAGAGCTGACTCACTTCAATGGACAGGGCCGGGCCCGGATGGTGGACGTGAAGGACAAGGCCGTCACCCACCGCACCGCCACAGCCCGGGGGGGGATTTATGTAAACCAGGAGACCTTCTCCCACATCCAGGCGGGGACCATCAAAAAGGGGGACGTGCTGGCGGTGGCCCAGGTGGCGGGCATCCAGGCCGCCAAGCACACCTGGGAGCTGATTCCCATGTGCCACCCCCTGCCCCTCACGGGCATCGACATCGCCTTCACCCTGCTGGAGGACCCCTTCCGGGTGGAGATTACCGCCACGGTCACCTGCACCGGAGTCACCGGGGTGGAGATGGAGGCCCTCACCGCCGTGTCGGCGGCGGCGCTGACCGTCTACGACATGTGTAAGGCGGTCCAGAAGGACATGCGCATCGAACACATCCGCCTGCTGTCCAAATCGGGCGGCAAGAGCGGGGACTATCAAATCAAGGAGTGAATCCCTATGGCAAGCGTTATTTCCGTCAACATCAGCGAGAAAAAAGGGGAGCAGAAGCACCCTGTCCCAGAGATTCGGTTAAAACTCCGCCACGGCATCGTGGGGGACGCCCACGCCGGGGACTGGCACCGGCAGATCAGCCTGCTGGCTGAGGAGAGTGTGGACACCATGCGGGCTAACTGTCCCATCCCCCTGGACAGCGGAGTGTTTGCGGAGAACATCAACACCAGGGGCATCGACCTGAAAAGCCTTTCGGTGGGGACCCATCTGCGCGTCGGGGAGACCGAGGTGGAGGTCACCCAGATTGGCAAGGAGTGCCACAGCGACTGCGCCATCAAGAGGGCGGTGGGCAAATGTGTCATGCCCACTGAGGGCATCTTCGCCGTGGTGGTGAAGGAGGGCACGGTCCGGGCCAGAGACGAAATCGAGGTGCTGGCATGAAGCTGATTCAAACTCAGGACGCCGTGGGACACGTCCTCTGCCACGACATGACCCAGATCATCAAGGACCAGTTCAAGGACGCCCGGTTCCGGAAGGGCCATGTGGTGACGGAGGAGGACGTCCCCGTGCTGCTGTCCATGGGAAAGGAGCACTTGTACGTCTGGGAGATGACTCCCGGTATGCTCCACGAGGACGAGGGGGCCGCCCGGCTGGCCGCCCTGTGCCGCAATGAGCACATGACCCTCTCCGCCCCCAAGGAGGGCAAGATCGAGGTTTTCGCCGGCTGCGACGGCCTGTTTCTGGTGGACAGCCGGCGGCTTGCCGCCGTCAACTCGGTGGGGGATGTGATGATTGCTACCCGCCACGGGAACACGGCGGTCCACAAGGGGGACAAGCTGGCGGGCACCCGGGTGATTCCCCTGATTATCCCGGAGGAGGTCCTGCGAAGGACCGAGGAGGCGGCGGGGAGCGAGCCTCTCCTGTCCCTCCGCCCCTGGAAGCGAAAGACCGCCGCCGTCATTGTCACCGGAAACGAGGTGAAAAAAGGCCTGATTCAGGACACCTTCTCCCCCGTGGTGATGGACAAGCTGGCGTCCTACGGGGTGGAGACCCGCTCTGTGGTCCAGTCCGGCGACGGGGTGGAGGCGGTGGCCAACGCTGTCAGGGAGGCCAGGGCCAGCGGGGTGGACATCATTCTCTGCACCGGCGGCATGAGCGTGGACCCGGATGACAGCACCCCCGGCGGCATCAGGGCCACCGGCGCGGACATCGTCTCCTACGGCGCCCCCGTCCTGCCCGGGGCCATGTTCCTGCTGGGCTATTTTGACGACAGCACCCCCGTTATGGGTCTGCCCGGCTGCGTCATGTACGCCGGAGCCACCGTCTTTGACCTGGTGCTGCCCAAAATCGTGGCGGATGTCCCCGTCACCCGGGCGGACCTGGCCTCCATGGGGGAGGGCGGCCTGTGCCTGGGCTGCAAGCCCTGCCGGTATCCCGTCTGCCCCTTCGGGAAGTAAGACTGGTAAAAATAGCTGGACCTCCAGCTATTTTATAAAAACGTTATTCTGATATAAGAATATCGAATCGCTATTCTTATATACGAATAATGAAAAAAAAGGAAGAAAGCGATATGAAAAAACTGATGTCCCTTGTCTTGGCCGCGGCGATGGCCCTGACCCTGGCCGCCTGCGCCTCCAGGCCGGAGACGGTGGAGCTCCACGTCTTTGCTGCCGCCTCCATGACCGAGACCATGGATCAGATCATCGAAGCCTACAAGACAGAGGCCCCCAATGTGACCGTCATTCCCACCTACGACTCCTCAGGCACCCTGCTTACCCAGATTCAGGAGGGGGCGGACTGCGACCTGTTCCTCTCCGCCGCACAGAAGCAGATGAACGCCCTGGAGGAGTCCGGCTCCCTGCTGGCGGATACCCGAATTGACCTGCTGGAGAACAAGGTGACTCTGGCCGTCCCCCAGGGCAATCCAAAAGGCATTGAGGGCTTCGGCCAGCTGGCGGAGCTTCTGAAATCCGGGGATGTGCTGCTGGCCGTGGGCAACAGCGACGTGCCGGTGGGTCAGTACACCCAGAAGATTTTCGCCTTCTATAGGCTGGACGAAGAGGCGCTGGCCTCCGCCGGGGTCCTCACCTACGGCTCCAACGTGAAGGAGGTCACCACCCAGGTGTCTGAGGCTGTGGTGGACTGCGGCATTATCTATGGCACCGATGCCGTCTCCGCCGGCCTGACGGTGGTGGACAGCGCCACTGTAGAGATGTGCGGTCAGGTCATCTACCCAGCTGCCGTCCTGGGCAGCAGCCAGCACACCGACGAGGCTCAGGCCTTTCTGGACTACCTCCAGACCGACGCCTGCGCTCAAATTTTTGAGGGGGTTGGTTTTTCTCCCATCCAGTGATATAATAGCCGGAAAGGAGGGCGTCTATGGACTGGTATCCGCTGCTGAATTCCCTGCGCATAGCGGCCATTTCCACGGGGATTGTGTTTTTCCTGGGCATTGCTGCCGCCCACTGGATTGCCAAACTGCCTCGGACGGTGAAGGGGGTTCTGGACGTGGCGCTTACCCTGCCCCTGGTCCTGCCTCCCACGGTGGTGGGCTGGCTGCTTCTCCTTCTGCTGGGGCCCAAGCGCCCCCTGGGCGCCTGGGTTCAGAGTGTGTTCGGCCTGCGGCTGGTGATGACCTGGCAGTCAGCCATCTTCGCCACGGTGGTGGTGTCCTTTCCCCTGATGTACCGCACCGCCCGGGGGGCCTTTGAGAGCTTCGACAAAAATCTGGCCGACGCCGGCCGTACCCTGGGCCGGTCCAACAGCTGGGTGTTTTGGCGGGTGCAGATGCCCTGCTGCAAGCAGGGGATTTTGGCGGGGATGGTGCTGGCCTTCGCCCGGGCTCTGGGGGAGTACGGCGCCACCTCCATGGTGGCGGGCTACACTCCGGGCCGCACCGCCACCATCTCCACCACCGTCTATCAGCTGTGGCGCACCGGCGACGACGCCGGGGCCCTGGGGTGGGTGCTGGTGAATATCGCCCTCTCCGCCGCCTTTCTGCTGGCCATCAACCTGCTGGAGAGCCGGCAGAGAGAGAGGAGGTGAAGGGCGTGGCCCTGTCAGTTGATATTCAAAAGCAGCTGGGCAGCTTTTGCCTCCAGGTCCGCTTTGAGGCCGGAGACGAACGGCTGGCCCTGCTGGGGGCCTCCGGGTGCGGGAAGTCGGTTACTCTGCGGTGTGTGGCCGGGATTCTCACCCCGGACGAGGGAAGGGTCGTCCTGGACGGCGTCACCCTCTTTGACAGCGCTGCCAAAATCGACCTGCCCCCCCAGCGCCGGAAGGTGGGCTACCTGTTCCAACAGTACGCCCTGTTTCCCAATATGACGGTGGCGCAAAACATCGCCGCCGCCGTCCGGGACCGCTCTGCCCGGGAGGAGACGGTCTCCCGCCTGGTCCGCCGCTTCCGGCTGGAGGGGGTCTCCCGTCAAAAGCCGGGCCAGCTGTCCGGAGGACAGCAGCAGCGGGCGGCCCTGGCCCGCATCCTGGCCTCCGAGCCCCGGACCCTCCTGCTGGACGAGCCCTTCTCCGCCCTGGACAGCTATCTCAAATACCAGCTGGAGCTGGAGCTGATGGAGACGCTGGACCAGTTCTCCGGCACTGTCCTCTGGGTGTCCCACGACCGGGGGGAGGTGTTCCGCAGCTGCCAGCGGGTGTGCGTCATCGACCGGGGACAGTCCTGTCCGGTCCAGGACCTGTCCCAGCTGTTCCACAACCCCGGAACCGAGTCCGCCGCCCGGCTGTCCGGCTGTAAAAACTTTGCCGGTGCCGTCCCTCAGGGGGAGCGTATTTTTCTCCCGGAATGGAACCTGACCCTGGACTGGGCCCGGCCCGTCCCAGAGGGGATCATCCGCATGGGGGTGCGGGCCCACTTTGTCCATATAGCGGAGCCCGGTGAGCAAAACGCTTTTCCCTGTCAGGTGACGCGGGTGGTGGAGGACGTGTTCAACACCGTTGTGATTCTCCGGCCGGAGGGGGCCGTCCCCGGCGCACCGCCTCTGCGGATGGAGCTGGACAAGATGGCCTGGCGGGCCCTCCCGGCCCGGGAGCGGATCACAGTGTCCATCGAGCCCCGGGATATTTTATTATTTGAGGAGTAGGAGAGATTGCTATGTTTCAAGCCGCTGTTGTAACGGTCAGCGACCGCAGCTTTCGAGGGGAACGCCCCGACGAGGGAGGTCCTCTGGTGGCCGGCCTGCTGGAAAAGGCGGGCTGCGCCGTGGTAAAGACCGCCATAGTCCCCGATGAGCAGCCGCAGATTGAGGCCGCTCTGCGGGAGATTGCCGACGCCGGAGAGGTCCAGCTCCTGGTGACCACCGGGGGCACCGGCTTCGCCCCCCGGGACGTGACCCCTGAGGCCACCCTGGCCGTCTGCCAACGCATGACCCCCGGCATCCCAGAGAGCATGCGGTACGCCTCTATGCAGATCACGCCCAGAGCCATGCTCTCCCGGGCCCAGGCTGGCATCCGGGGCAGGACCCTGATCGTCAACCTGCCCGGCTCCCCCAAGGCCGCAAAGGAAAATCTGGAGGCTGTCCTGCCCGCTCTGTCCCACGGGCTGGAGATGCTGTCCGGCCGCCCCGCCGACTGCGCCAGGCTTGAAAAATAAGGAGGAAAAAATTATGATGATCGCAGCAGCCACCGAGGAAAACGGCATGTCGGCCGTCATTCCCGACACCATGGAGCGGGCGAAGGGGGTCATGCTCTTCGACCTGGAGACCGATGATCCGCCCCGGTTTGTCACCGAGAACCTGGCTAAGCACATTGTAGAGGCCCAGTGTGAGGCATTGCTGTGCGGCTTTATCTACGACACCCAGTTCTTTGAGACGGTTGCCGGGGCGGGGGTCACCCGATATCTGGCCGCCGGCCTGACCGTGGAGGAGGCCGTCACAGCCATGAACGCCTACCAGCTGAACATGATTCCCGACTATGTGGGCGGCCCCGGCTGCTCGGACCACGGCCACGACCATGAGGACTGCGGCTGTGAGAAGAGCTGAGGGGAGAGGGAACCAAAAAGAAAGACACCCCAAAAGGGTGTCTTTCTTTTTGGAGCGAGTGACGAGGCTCGAACTCGCTACCTCCACCTTGGCAAGGTGGCGCTCTACCAGATGAGCTACACTCGCAACAACATTGGCTATTATAGCGTCACCCGGCAAAAAAGTCAAGCCCTAATTTGCGGTTTTTTAAAAAATTTCAGGCGGCTGGCTGGGACAAAATTCCTTCCAGAGGGCCCTGATGGATGGGGCGCAGGCCCGCCACCCGGCAGAAATCCGCCGGACGCAGCAGGGAGGGGGGCTTGGGCAGCTCCACCGCGCCGCAGTCCTCCAGCAGCCCGGCCACAAATTGGGAGCAGAAGTAGTGATGCCGGCGCTGGAGGGACAGGTTGAAATAACAGGCGAAGGCCCCCAGCACGCTGTAGTGGTACTCCTCCCGCTGGGCGTACATGGACCTCAGCCGGCGCCGCAGACGGAAATAGGTCTCCTCGCTCACCTTCAGCTCATACAGGCAGCAGGGGACGGCCCGGCGGTAGACGGTGACCTGCTCCTTCACCAGCCCGGCGGGCAGGGCCAGGTAGCGGTATTTCCGGGCGAAGCTGTAGAAGGGACCGTTCGGACCGTCCAGGCCGATGGAGGCGTGGGTGTAGCGGTCCTGGGTGGCGAAGTGGATCAGCCGGGAAAACCAGGTCCCTGACCGGGTCAACAGGATGTAGATGGTGCGCTCTGCCATATGTGCTCCTCCCTCCGGGCTCTGGAAGATCAATCTATTCTATTCACAGAATAACAGATAAACTCTAAAAAGCTCTGAAGGAAACATTAAGAATTTCTGAAATCATATTGGAAATAATTGATGTAAACTTTTAAAAAAAGCAGTTGACAAAAAATGAAAAATACTGTATACTGCAAAATGTAATAAGTTTACAATGAGATTTGGAAAGGACCGATCATCAATGGAGACAAAAACCAAAAAAAGCAATGTATATTCCCTGGCAATGACCGCTGTGATGACGGCGGTAATCGCGGTAATCGCTCCCTTTTCTATTCCGGCCTGGGGAGAAGTATCCTTTACCCTGTGTACCTTTGTCCTTTATCTGTCCCCCTATATCCTGGGCTGGAAGCGGGCGACAGCGGCCACATTGGTCTATATTCTCATCGGCATGGTGGGTATGCCGGTGTTTAGCAACTTTAAGGCTGGACTGGGCGTGCTGGCCGGCCCCACAGGCGGCTATATTTTGGGCTACATCCCTATGGTAGTCATAGGCGGCCTGGTAATCAAGGCATTTCCGACAAAGCGGGCGGCTCAGATTGGCGGCATGATTTTAGCCACCGCCGTGCTCTACGCCTTCGGCACCGCAATCTTCTGTGCTCAGACAGGTTCCACCCTGGAGCGCGCGCTCTGGGTCTGTGTGATTCCCTTTATTCCCTTCGACCTGGGCAAGATGGTAATTGCCACAACAGTTGGTCCTGTTCTGAGAGCCCGGCTGGTCAAAGCCGGTATTGACCCGGAAAGTTGAAGCGTCTTCCCCCTCTCGATCCGCCGCCCCGAAGGTTTTGCCGGGGCGGCGGCTTTTTATCTTGCTTTCCGGAGAAAAGGGAAATATAATAGAAGAAAAAATTTTTGGAACAGGGGATAAAACGCCATCCCCGTGCGTTCCTTGTTTGACAGGAGAAATGGACTATGCTGGCTGCCTTAAGCGTCCAGACAACAGAAGAGGCGGAGGAGCGCCGCCGGGAGCTGGAGCGGCTGCTGTGCCGGACGGGCCAGGGAGAACGGGAGGCCTTCGGCAGGCTGTACAGCCTGACACGAGGGGCGGTGTACGCTCTGGCGCTGTCTCTGCTCCACGACGGGCACGAGGCCCAGGATGTGGCCCAGGACGTCTTTGTCCGGGTGTGGGAGAGCGCTCCAGGCTACCGTCCTCAGGGCTCGCCTATGGCCTGGCTGCTCACCATCGCCCGGAACCAAGCCTTGAGCCGCCTGCGCCGGAGCGGACGTCAGGTGGACCTGGACGAGGAGGCGTGGAACGCCATCCCCGCAGAGGCCCCGGGCGTCACCCCGGAGGACCGGGCGTTTCTCCAGGAGACGCTGGCCCGGCTGAGCGGGGAGGAGCGGCGGATTGTCCTGCTCCACGCCGTCACCGGCCTGAAGCACCGGGAGATTGCCCAGCTGCTGGAGCTGCCTTTGTCCACTGTCCTGTCCAAATACCACCGCGGGCTGAAAAAAATGAGAGCCCTGATGAAAGGAGAGATCAGCCAATGACAGACCGGGAACTGGTGCGAAAGCTGGCGGACGCCGTGGACCGGGCCGCCCCCGACGATTTGGAAGCCATTCTCTCCCGATGCGGCGGAGAAAACGGGAGCGTGATGGAATTGAAAGAGCTGAAACAAACAATCATTGACGTGGAGGCCGTTGCGGTCAAGCCCAGGAAAAAGCTGCGGCTCTGGCTGGCCGCTGCCTGCGCGGCGCTGGTGCTGCTGGGAACCGGAGGGGGACTGATGTATCACCAGAGCTACGCCGTGGCCTCGGTGGTATCCCTGGATGTGAACCCCAGCATTGAGCTGAAGGTCAGCCGAAACGAGCGGGTGATCTCCTGCACCGCCCTGAATACCGAGGCGGCGGCGGTCCTCTTCGATATGGACGGCGGCGCCGACCTGAAGGGCACAAAAGTGGATGTGGCGGTGAATGCCATTGTGGGGGCCCTGGTGCGGGAGGGCTATCTGGACAGCATCTCCTCCGCCATCCTCATCTCGGTGGAGGACAACGATCAGGACCGGGCGGCCCGGCTCCAGGCGGAGCTGGTGGCCTCGGTGGACGGGGTCCTCAAGACTCAGGCCCCGGGCACGTCTGTGCTGAGCCAGACGTTTACTTTGGATGCTGGGACGAATTATGTAAATTACGATTCCGGCATCTCTGCGGGTAAGGCTGCGTTAGTGCAGAAGGTGATTGAGAGGAATGGCGTGGATGCCGATGCCTTTGATCAGCTGGCCGCACTGTCGGTGGAGGAGCTGAACGACCTGCTGAAGGCGGGGGAGAAGCGCATCCCCATCGGCAAGTCCGCCGCGGCCTGGGCGGCGCAGGAGTACGCCGGGACACTGGTGCTCAGCTCCAATGTGGTCCAGGATGTGGACCCGGAGCTGGATGATACTCCTCCCCACTATGAAGTGGAGCTGAGTGTGTCCGGGCGGGAGTATGAGTATGTTGTGGACGCCTTCACTGGGGAGGTCCTCAGCGGGCAGAAGGATATCCTGAATACTCCGACCACCACTCCCGCCGCCCCGGACCCGGCGCCTCAGGACCCTGTGACGCCGTCTCAGAGTCAGGACGTGGGCCGGGATGCGGCCAAAAAGGCCGCCCTGGACAACGCAGGTCTGTCTGAGAAGGATGTCACCGGCATGAAAATCGAGCGGGAGTGGGACGACGGCCGGCTGGAGTATGAGATCGAGTTCTGGTGCGGGAATACGGAGTACGATTGCACGGTGGACGGTCATACCGGTGCCCTTTTGAAGTGCGAGATTGACCACCACGAGGAGTATAATTCCGGATTCCACAGCGATCCCTACCACAACGGGAGCGGTAACACCATCTCTTCTGCCGATATTGGCGCGGAGGCCGCTAAGGCCGCCGCCCTGACCCACGCCGGAGTGGCCGAGGGCCAGGTTACTAAGATGGCGGTGGAGCGGGACTGGGACGACGGCCTGCTGGAGTATGAGGTGGAGTTCAAATCGGGAGGAATGGAGTATGAATACACCATCGACGGCACCACTGGGGCCATATTGAAGTACGATTCCGAGTGGGACGACTGATAAAAAAGAGCGCCATCGGCGCTCTTTTTTTATGACGCTTTTTCCCGTTCTGATTGGGAGGCGGCGGGGAGGACGGCTGTGATTCGAGTACCCACATCGGGGCGGGAGACCACCTCAAACCAGCCGTCATGCTGCTCCACGATCCATTTGGCGATGGACAGCCCCAGCCCTGTCCCGCCGGTCTTCCGGTCCCGGGACTGGTCGGTGCGGTAGAAGCGCTCGAAAATGTGGGAGATGCCCTCGGGGGGGATGCCCATGCCCTCGTCCTGGACGGTGAGGCGGACGTAATCCCCCGCCTGAAGCACCCGGAGGTAGACGCGGCCCTCGGGGGGGCTGTATTTTAAGCTGTTGTCCATCAAAATGCGCAGGACCTGCTTCATCAGGCCGGGGTCAGCATAAATGCTGACCAGTTCCTCCCCCCAGCGGGGGAGGAAGATGCGCTCAGGGTGGATCATCTCCTCCTCCCGCAGTACCTCCCCGGCCAGGGCGGTGAGGTCGAAAATCTCCTTTTTCACGGGCTGGGAGTTGTTGTCCCCCCGGGCCAGGAAGAGCAGCTGCTCCACCAGCCGCTCCATAGAGGCGGCCTCCCCCCGGATGGCGTCGATGGACTCCTGCAGGGCCTCCGGGTCGCTCTTGCCCCAGCGGTCCAGCAGGGCGGCGTAGCCCTGAATGACGGCGATGGGGGTGCGCAGCTCGTGGCTGGCGTCGGAGACAAAACGCATCTGGGCGCTGTAGGCCTGGTTCACCCGGTCCATCAGTTCGTTGATGGACTGGGCCAGGGAGCGCAGCTCCTTCTGGGTGGGGGGCAGGTCGATGCGGCTGTCCAGGTGGGCGGCGTCGATCTTGTCCAGCTCTCCGGCCAGGCTCTCCAGCTCCCGCTTGGACATGTGGGTCATGGAGTTGAGCCGGGAGGCCGTGGCAGCCAGGTCCTGGATGGGCCGGAGCACCTTGCGGATGGAGCGGTTGCTGCGGAAGAGGTTGGTAATCAGGGACAGCCCCTGACAGGCCAGAATCACCACCCCCGCCCAGTACAGGCCGGTGAAGATACCGGAGGTATCCACTGTGATGGCGTAGGGCTGGCCGCTATTGGGCAACTCAATGGTGTAATACTCGCTGAGATTCCAGGAGCGCCATCCCCCCCGGGTCTCCTGGCGGTGAGGGAACAGGAGAGTGGAGCCGACGGTGGTCTCTCCGCGGGGCTCCCGGTCCAGGGGGGTGATAGTGTAGTCGCTGGCCTCCATCCAGGCCAGGGTCTCCTGGGTGGGCACCCCCCGCTGGCTGACCAGCGCGGCCACGTCGGCGCAGCGGTTTTCCGCGTAGATGAATATGCCAGTGGTGGCCAGGGCCAGCAGAAGCAGGTCCATCACCAGGAAGATGCCCAGCTGGCGCAGAAAAAAGATGATGTTCAGCCGGAGGGTGAGGGAGGAGTCCCGGGCGGCCGCGATGGGGTCCTCAGGCGGAGGGCTCTGAAAGCGGTGTATTTTCTTTTTTCCCATATTGAGCCCCTCCTTTTCCAATGGGAAAGGGTGATATCAGCCCTGGCTTTGCAGCCAGATACGGATAGATCTCAGATTTTCAAACGCCACGAAGCTGCCCCCCTTGAGGAGCATCTGATACTGGGCCTCCTCAGCGGGGGTGCGGCGGTGGCCCTTGCCCCGCAGGGCTTCACGGGTGGATTTTGTGACCATGCTCACCATCCGGCGCTTAAACCAGTCCACCTTTTCCGGAGACCAGCCGCCCTGGAGGTAGAAGATAGGCGCGCCGTGAACATAGTTGGCCTTGGACATGGTATCCAGCACCTGCTGGGAGGGCGGGGACATGCCCACGCCGCACACGCCCCTGACATCGTAGCGCTTGACCGCCTTGTCGATACCGGCGATGTGGCCCGCGGTCAGCGGGCCCATGTAAAAGACCGGCTCTCCCGGGCCGGCCTTTCCCTCCGCCTCGCCGGCGGGAAGGACCGTCAAATGCTCCGCCTTGCCCAGCATCTCAGCGTACTCCTGGGTAAAGCCAGTGTTGGAACGATAGATGATGACCATAGCACTCTCTCCTTTTGGTTGTTAGAACCTGCATTCATAACCAAAAATGCTGAATGGCCGAGGAGCTTTCCTGCCGGACGAGACAGATTTTTACAGGAATGCATTGCGTGCCGCAAGAAAATTGAACGCAGTACGGCGGGAAAACCCGGTCAGGCGGTGTTTGAGGCTGTGAATACAGGTTTTTGAAAACGGCCCCTGGCCGGTCAGTCCTCCTTAATCACATAGCCCACGCCCCGGACGGTGTGAATCAGCTTCAGCCCGAAGGCGTCGTCCAGCTTGCTCCGAAGAAAGCGGATATACACGTCCACCGAGTTGGTCTCCCCCATAAAGTCGAAGCCCCAGACCGCGTCCAGAAGGGTCTCCCGTGTGAGAACCCGCCCCTTGTTCTCCAGCAGACAGCGCAGCAGATCGAACTCCTTCTTGGTCAGCTCCACATTCTGGCCCCGCACGGTGACCTGGTGCTTATCCACGTCCATGACCAGCGCCCCCGCCGCCAGGGGGACCGCCGGGTCTGCCGCTCCGCTTCTTTTCCGCAGCGCGGCCCGGATGCGGGCCAGAAGCTCCTCGATGGCAAAGGGCTTGGTGATATAGTCGTCCGCACCTGAGTCCAGCCCGGCTACCTTGTCCACCACGCTGTCCCGAGCGGTTAACATAATAACCGGGACCTGGCTCTCCCGCCGCAGCCGCCGCAGGACCTCCATCCCGGACAGCTGGGGGAGCATGATGTCCAGCAGGACCAGGTCGAAGGAGCCGCTCAGGGCCAAATCCAGCCCCCGGCGGCCGTCCAGGGCCTTTTCCACGGCGTAGCCCTCGTAGTTCAGCTCCAGCTCCACCATTCGGGCCAGCTTTTCCTCGTCCTCTATCAGAAGGATGCGTTCTGACATGTTTGTTCACCTCATGCGGTTATGTAGAGGCGCGCTGTGCGCGCCTGCGGGCGGACAATGTCCGCCTCTACTTGTCCTGCTCGTCGGAGTGCCAGTCGTGCTTCAGCTCGTCCATGACCTTGTGCCCCAGATCGGCGGCGGTGTCGGCCACCGAGCCCATCACATTGTTGATCTCGTCCCGGTCCAGGTCAGGGCCGGAGAAGCGGTAGCGGAAGCCCAGAAAGAGCCCCAGCGCCAGAATGGGGAGGGTGATCCAGGGGGCGCAGCACAGCAGCAACACCAAAATCAGCACCGGCAGGGCGGTGATGGGCTGGCTGCGGCGCCAGATCTCCAGCTCATTGTCCACCAGCCAGCGGCGCAGGGCATTGAAAAACCGCCGGACGCTCCCGCCGGAGCGGGGAGGACGGGGAGGCTTAGGCGCCTTCTGCTTCTTCGCTTTGACGGGCAGCGGAGCGGGCAGGGGGTCCTCCGGAGGCAGAGGGGGAGGCGGAGTCTCGCTCCGGGTGGAGTAGTAGGCCCCCGTGTCCCGGGGGATGGACTCCTTCTCCTCCAGATAGATCAGCGCGTCCAGCAGATTGCCGCCGCTGTACTCCAGGGCCTCCTTGGCCTGCTTGTAGCTGACATTGGCCTTCTCCTTCAGGCGCTCTACCATTTCTAAGGTAATCTCCATCATAAACGGCTCCTTTCTTCGGGCCATGTTTTGGTTTACGCTGTTATGGTAACACGGCCGGCTTGAAGGACCGTTTAGCGAAGATTAAAGTTTTCTTAAATTTTCCGGGTGCTTGCCCTTCTTATTATACTATGATATAATCAATCACGCAACAAAAACTGTAGGAAAGGGGGGAGCCCTGTGAAGAAAAAACGCAGCGCCTTGTCCGTGCTGCTCACGGCCGTCCTGGTGCTGGGGCTTTTCCGCCCCATGCCGGCTTCGGCGGCCAACCTGTATTTTGTGGGCCTGAACGACAATGTCCCCCCGATGACCGCAGGCAGCATGCCCTTCTGGTCGGGCGGGATGCTCTTTGTGCCCTATACGGTCTTTGACGCCAATCTCAACGGCAGCCACGTCAATCTGGGGCTGTACACCAGCTACAACCGCACCGACAACACGGTCGCCCTCTTCAATCTGCGGCAGATGCTGGTCTTTAACATGAACGACGGCACCTGCCGGAACGATATGACCGGAGTTGTCTATTCTTCCCGAGCCGTTATGCGCAACGGGCGGCCCTATGTGGCCCTGAACACGGTATGCAGCTTCTTCAATCTGGAGTACAGCTACAGCCAGATTCCCTATATCTCCCAGGGCTACCTGATCCGCATCAAGAGTGCTGCCGCAGTGCTGGACGATGCCAGATTCATCGACGCGGCCCAGGATCTGATCAACACCCGCCTGCGGGAGTATACCCGGAGCCTAAGCTCCGCCGCCACCACCAGTCCCGGCGACAGCTCCGTCCCTGAGCTTCCAGAGGAGCCGGACGGCGCCAATACGGCGGTCTATCTGGCCCTCCGCTTTGAGCGTGCCGACGGGCTGGCCGAAACGCTGAACGCCCTGAACAGCGGCGGGGGCAGCGCTTTGTTCTTCCTCACCCCCCAGCTGCTGGAGGAGGAGGGAGACCTGGTCCGCCGCATCCTGGGCACCGGCCACAGCCTGGGCGTTCTGGCCGGCGGCGGGGAGGAGACGGAGGAGCAGCTGGAGCGGGGCCGGCGGGCGGTGGAGCGGGCGGCCCGCACCCGCACAACCCTGGCCTATGTCCCCGCCGAGCAGCGGGAGGCCCTGGAGGAGAAGGGCTGGGTGTGCTGGGAGGAGACCCTCCTCCAGGAGCCGGGGACCAACACAGGGGCGGCCGCCTTCGCCAACGGGGTTATAAACCGCCTGGGCACCCGCCACCGCACCGTCTATCTCACCCTGGAGGGCGGCGAGGACGCCGCCCGGGTCCTGCCTGCCCTCCTGCGTCAGCTGAACAGCAGCCACTATGCTCTGTCCGTCCCTCTGGAAACGAGATTATGAGAAAACCGCCGGTGAAAGCCGGCGGTTTTTCTTTACAGTCCGAATACCTGGGCGGCCTGTTTCATGTTTTCCCGGATGGGCACCGAGAAGGGACAGCGCCCTTCGCAGGCGCCGCAGGCCACGCACTCCCCGGCGTGGCGGGGGAGGGCGGCGTAGTGCTCCCGCACCGTCTCAGGCACCTGGCCCTGGGCCCTCGTCAGGTTGAGGAGCTTGGTCACCGCCGCCACGTCGATGCCCTGGGGGCAGGGGGCGCAGTGGCCGCAGTACATGCAGTGGCCCACCCAGCTGATTTTAGGCATGGCGGCGAAGGCGGCGGCATAGTCCTTTTCGCTGTTCGGCGCGGCGCAGTAGGCGGCGCACTGCTCCAGCTCCTCCACCGTTTTGACCCCCGCCATGACGCTGGCCACCCCGGGGCGGGTGAGGGCGTAGTGCAGGCACTGGAAGGGGGTCAGCGCCACCCGGGCGATGGCGTTCTGCCCCAGCAGCTCCCCACCGGCGAAGGCCTTCATCACCGTGATGCCTACCCCCTGGCGCTGGCAGCTCTCATAGAGGGCCTGGCGCTGGGGGTCCATGTTCACCAGCTCCTTCTCATAGGCCGTGTCCGCCCACAGCTGCTCCACGTCCTCGTTGGCGGGCTGGAGGTCGTAGCAGGGGTTGACGCTGAACATGAGTACGTCGATCAGCCCGCTGTCCACCGCCGCCTGGGCCACCTCCGGGTTGTGGCTGGACAGGCCGACGCAGCGGATTTTCCCGGCTTCTTTCAGCTCCTGAGCGTAGGTCATCACCGGGCCGTCCACGATTCCATGCCAGTCGGACAGGGCGTCAGAGTAGTGGATCATGCCGATGTCGATGTGGCCGGTATCCAGCTGGCGGAGCATGTCCTCAAAGCCGGCCTTTACCTTGCCGATGTCCCGGGTGCGCAGATACTGGCCGTTTTCCCAGATGGAGCACAGATGGGATTGCAGAATGAATTTGTCACGCCGGCCGGCCATGGCACGGCCCAGGCTGGAGCGCATCTCCGGGTTGGGGGAGTACAGGTCGATGCAGTTGACCCCCAGTGCCTCCATCCTGTCTACAAATTCCTTCACCTGGCTGAAGCTCTTGTCTATAAGACCCTCGCAGCCCATGCCGATCTCGCTTACCTTCAGCCCGGTGCGGCCCAATGTACGGTAGTTCATACCCTTCCTCCTTGCAGGTTCGGTTGTAGGGCGCGACGACCCCGGCGCGCCGTTGGCATATTGTGGGGCCATCTTACCACTTGAAGCCGGGTTTAAGTCAAGAGGGAGTTTCCCAGCGCGTTGACGTTCAAAGCTGGCGGTGATATAATCAAAATCATAAATCTGGATTTTTGGAGAGGATTTTATGATTGACAGATCAAAAAAATATTGGACAGGTGATTCGGCCGAGGACATATCCGAATGGCTTCATTTATATGCAGAAGAAAATGCCTTGGATGTAAAGCCTGTGATGTGCCACGCCTGTGGAGGCGATTCGTTTGAGCTTCGGGTCGATCAAAACGAGGGTGCAATTCAAGTGATATGTACGGCTTGCGGAACGAAAAAGATACTGCTTGACTGCGGCGATATTTGGGCGGACGCGAAACCAAAACGCAAGAAGTGTTCTGTGTGCAAGACTAGTAAGTCATTCAATGTTAGAGTGGGGTTCGTCCGCAGGGAAAACGGAAGCGTCAAGTGGGTCTACATCGGGAACCGCTGTACAGAATGCGGTACATTAGGCTCTTATCTGGATTGGAAAATTGACTATGAACCAACGGATGAGATGGAACAGAATATATAATTTCCAGATTTAAAGGAGGGCTTCTCATGGACGAAAAACTCAAAACCTTACAGCAGTGGATTGACGAAAGCCAAAGGATAGTCTTTTTCGGCGGGGCGGGGGTGTCCACCGAGAGCGGCATCCCGGATTTCCGCAGTGTGGACGGGCTGTATAACCAGAAATACGCCTGGCCGCCGGAGCAAATTCTGAGCCGCACCTTTTTTGACGCCCAGCCCGAGGAGTTCTACCGTTTCTACCGGGACAAGATGCTCTGCCTGGACGCTCAGCCCAACGCCGCCCATAAGAAGCTGGCCGAGCTGGAGGCGGCGGGCAGGCTGCGCTCTGTCGTCACCCAGAACATCGACGGGCTGCACCAGCTGGCGGGCTCCAAGCGGGTTTGGGAGCTCCACGGCTCGGTCCACCGCAACTACTGCATGAGATGCCGCAGGCCCTGCGCCGTGATGGATATCAAGGAGGGGACCGGGGTTCCCAAATGTGTTTGCGGCGGGACGGTCAAGCCCGACGTGGTCCTCTACGAGGAGAGCCTGGACAGCGCCACCATGGAGGGGGCGGTGATGGACATCCGTGCCGCCGACTTGCTGATCATCGGGGGCACATCTCTGGCGGTCTACCCCGCCGCCGGGCTTATCAACTATTTCCGGGGAAAGCGGCTGGTGCTCATCAACAAGAGCCCTACTCCTTACGACGACCGGGCCGACCTGGCCATTAACCTGCCCATCGGCCAGGTTCTGGGACAGATCGAGGTCCGATGAAAAACGGCCGTCTCTTTGAAATTCTCTACCTCCTGGTGGAGAAGCGGGCCCTTACCGCCGGGGAGCTGGCCCGGCGGCTGGAGGTGTCGGAGCGGACCATCTACCGGGACGTGGACGCCCTGTCCGCCGCCGGCATCCCCGTCTACGCCCAGAAGGGGCAGGGGGGCGGCATCCGGCTTCTGGACCAGTTTGTGCTGGACAAGGCGCTGCTCTCTCCGGAGCAGCAGGACGAGATTTTGTTTTCCCTCCGGGCTATCCTGGCCACCGGCGGGGCGGAGGAGGGGGAGACCCTGTCCCGGCTGTCCGCCCTCTTCCGCCGGGAGGGGGACGGCTGGCTGGAGGTGGACTTCACCGACTGGGGCAGCGGGGCGGCGGAGCGGGAGAATTTTTCCCGGGTGAAGCGGTCCATTCTGGCACACCGGCCCCTGTCCTTCACCTACTACAGCTCCGCCGGTGAGAGGAGCCGGCGGACCGTGGAGCCCGCCCGGCTGGTGTTCAAGGCGGGGTGCTGGTATCTGTCCGCCTTCTGCCGGAACAAGCAGGACTGGCGCATCTTCCGCTTGGTACGCATGGAGGACCTGGTGCTGGAGGAGGGGAGCTGTCCGCCCCGTCAGCCCCCGGAGGAGCTGGAGGCCCCCATGCCCGGGGACTACCGGGGAGTGGACCTGCGGCTGCGGTTTGCCCCCTCCGCCGCCTGGCGGGTGCGGGACTACTTCCACCCCCGGGAGATTACCCCCTTGGAGGACGGCTGTCTGCTGGTGGAGTGCACCTTCCCGGAGGATCAGTGGCTGATGTCCTTTCTCCTGTCCTTTGGCGGGCAGCTGGAGGTATTGTCGCCGGCCTACTGGCGGGATATTCTGAAAGAGGAGCTGAAAAAATCCTTGGATGTTTATGAAACCTGACAGACCCTGTCAAGTTTCAAGGCGTATCCTTGTGTCAGAGACAGGGAGGAAATCCCGTCCAACATAAGGAGGTCATCTCAATGGAAGAAAGAAAATTTTGTCAGTGCTGCGCCATGCCCCTGGACAAGCCCGAGGACAAAGGCACCGAGGCCGGCGGCACCCTCAGTGAGGACTACTGTCGCTACTGCTATCAGAACGGGGCGTTCACCGCTCCAGACGCCACCATGGACGACATCATCGCCTTTAATCTGAAGTTCAACGCCGAGAACGGCCACCCCTTCGGTCCCCAGGAGGAGGCGGAGAAGATGATGCGGGGCTGGTTCCCCACCCTGAAGCGGTGGAGAAAGGGGTAACTTTGCCTTTTCGTCTTGACAAAGATGGAGATGGTCAGGTATAATAAACGCAGAAGGGCGCTGTTACTGACGGTTGGCCCAGACAATCACTTTACTTTAAAGTTGACCGCTTGGGTTGCAGCCGAGCGGTCAACACGCATTTATGGACGACAGGTACATGAGAATTGCTGTACCCATCAAAAAACAGATTACCTTGAAAATCCATTTTTTCCACATCTGCACCACCTCCCCTTGTTTGGACTAGGGGTTCGAACGGTGGGCCAACCGCCTTTTATGTAACAGCGCACAATCTGCACCCATCGGATGGATGGGTGCTTTTATCATATCGTGTATATCGGATTTTGTCAAATTTTTCCGCCCGACTGGGCGGTTTTTTTTATAAAAAAGCTTGACATTTCGAGCCACATAAATTACAATAATTTTGTGGCTCAGAAAGTGGGTGATAAATTGAGTCCACGAACCGGACGCCCAAAATCAGACAATCCGAAAGAGATTGAAGTAAAAGCCCGAATTGATGCAGAGACAGACAAAAGACTTCAGGAGTTCTGCAAAGCGCATGGCAAGACAAGGACCGATGTTGTGCGGGAGGGCATAGAGCTGGTTTTGGCGCAAGAAAAATAGAGTGCTGGCGGCCCTCAGAAAGCATACCAACACTCTAATACCCACACCCGGAGGTCTGGTAAATCTGATCATACCATGCCTCCCGGTGAAAATCAAGGAGGTTTTTTAGATGGAGCCTATTATAAAAGAGATCAAGCAATATATAGAGGCAACCGAAATGGACGAAAAAGCGAAACAGGGCTATCAAATCGGATTACGTGACATCTTGGCCCTGTGTGATGTGGCGGACCGGGACACCTGCGGAGCGATCTGCCACACCTTTTTATTTGGCAAGGCCATGGGCTACCGGGCGGCGAAGGGGATGTAGCCCTTAACGCCTCAAATATTCCGGCGGCCTGTATTGCAGGGCTTCGGCCAGGTGGGTGGGGGAGATATCCCCGCCGCCGTCCAGGTCGGCGATGGTGCGGGCGACGCGGAGGATGCGGTCGTAGCTCCGGGCGGTGAGGCCCATGCGGTCGAAGGCTCCCTTCATCAGCCGCTGGCAGCTCTCGTTCAGGGCGCAGAAGCGGTCCAGGCCCTGGCGGTCCAGCTGGGAATTGCTGGACACGCCAGTGTCTCTTTGCCGGGCGGTCTGAAGGGCCCGGGCTCCGTCCACTCGCTCCTTCACCTGGCCGGAGGTCTCCGCCCGCTCCCGCTGGGCCAGCTCGTCGAACTCCAGCGGCTCTACCTGGACGAACAGGTCCAGCCTGTCCAGGAGGGGGCCGGAGAGGCGGGAGAGGTACTTTTTCACCTCGGCCTCCGAGCACCGGCACCGGCCTGACGGGTGGCCGTACCAGCCGCATTTGCAGGGGTTCATGGCGCACACCAGCATGAACCGGGCGGGGTAGGTGACGGTGCCCGCCGCCCGGGATATCTGCACCTGGCCATCCTCCAGAGGCTGGCGGAGCACCTCCAGCACCTCCTTGGGGAACTCGGGCAGCTCGTCCAGGAAGAGCACCCCGTTGTGGGCCAGGGAGATCTCACCGGGCCGGGGGTTGGAGCCGCCCCCGGCCATGCCGGTGGAGGAGACAGTGTGGTGGGGGGAGCGGAAGGGCCGCAGAGTGATGAGGGGCTGCTTGGCACTGGTCTGGCCCATGATGGAGTGAATTTCGGTGCACTCCAACGCCTCCTGCCGGGTCATGTCGGGCAGAATGCCGGGCAGGCGGCGGGCCAGCATGGACTTGCCTGTGCCGGGGGGGCCGGACATGAGGACGCTGTGCCCCCCGGCGGCGGCAATTTCCAGCGCCCGCTTCACCTGCTCCTGACCCTTCACCTCGGACATATCGGGGCAGTGGAAGGCGGCGGGGGAGGGCACCCAGGGTGGGGCGGGGGAGATCAGCTCCTCCCCCATCAGGTGGCGCTCCAACTGCTCCACGTCCCGGACAGGGTAGACGGCGGGGCCTTCGGCCAGGGTGGCCTCGGCGGCGTTCTCCTCGGGGACGTACAGAGCTGTAATTCCCTCCCGCTTGGCGGCCAGGGCCATGGACAGCATCCCCGCGCAGGGCCGCAGCTGTCCGGACAGGGACAGCTCCCCCAGGAAGGCGCAGTTCTCCTCGGGCAGCCGCAGCTGTTTGCCGGCGGCCAGGATGCCCACCAGTATGGGCAGGTCGTAGAGGGTCCCCACCTTTTTCAGGTGGGCGGGGGCCAGATTGACGGTGATCCGGCTCACTGGGAAGGTGAAGCCGCAGTTTTTGATGGCGGAGCGCACCCGCTCCCGGGCCTCGTTGACGGCGGCGTCGGGCAGGCCTACCACCGTAAAGGCGGGCAGGCCGCCGGACAGGTCGCACTCGGCAGTCACCGGATAGCCGGTGACCCCGTGGAGCCCCAAGGATTGGATAGATTGCACCATATTTCCGCCTCCCAACAGGATGGTTATGTACTGATTTCTATTGTAACGGGTTTTTCTCTGAAATGCAACAAAATAGCGAATATTAAGAAAGGATAAAATTGCGGTTTTGATGGTTGATTTTTCTAAATGCACTTTGTATAATAAGCGAAGCGGCCTTTGGCCGAAAGTTGAAAAGGAGTGACTTGTAATGAAAATGACCCACAGAATCCCCGCGCTGCTGCTGGCGCTGGTCATGATGACCTCTGTCCTGGCCAGCTGTGGAAAGAAAGAGGCTCCCGCCCCCGCCAATGAGGTGGCCGTGGCCCTCTTCAACATGATCCTGAAGGATGACCCCTCCTCCCTGGTGGAGCTGTTTGGCTACGCGGACGAGGATGCGGCCCGGAAGGACATGGGCCTGGAGGGCAGCCTCTATGAGGAGCTGGCCAACGAGATGGCCTCCACCTTCACCTCTCAGGGCCTGACCGTCAGCACGGAGCAGATGCAGGAGTTTGTAGATGCCTTCATGAAGATGTTCAGCGGGGTGAACATGACCGCCGTGGTCAAGGAGTCCGACGAGAAGGCCGGCTCCGCCGTGGTGACCTGCACCGTGAACACCTTTGATTCTGCCGCCCTGACCCAGGCTATGGCCGATGCCATGAACAATGTGGACCCCAACCTGCTCCAGAGCGGCGACATGGACGCCGCCTTCGGCGCGATTCTCCAGGCTGCCGCTACTGCCATCGCCGACATCAAGCCCACCGACAGCACCGCTGACTTCGACGTGGACTTTGAGCTGGCCGACATGGACGTGGACGGCAAGACCAAGAAGGTCTGGGTGCCCAAGGACGCCGCCGAGTTCGGCAATCTGCTCTCCACCACCGCCATGGGCGGCTGACAGGCGCATAACCCTTTACTTAATAACACAGCGGAGCCCCCGCCGGCCTTCAGACCGGCGGGGACTCTTTTGCTGTTCTCAAAATACCCCCCTTTTTTGCCTCAAATTTTGTAGGGGAAATTTCAAATGAAAAGTTTACAAACGGCCAAAAAAGTGATACACTACACCCGTATGAAGACCCAGGGCCGCCTCTTCCTGCCGGAGGGGGCCACGGGCCTGTCCCGATATAACCGATTGCCTATGGAAAGCATAACTGTTTTCTGAATTGGTCCGATGGGGACAGGCCTGTAAAACAGAGCAGAGAAGCGCTTTACCCAAGCAAATTTAGGAAGAAAGTAGGGAACCTCTATGGCAAGAAAATTCAAAACCATGGACGGCAACAACGCAGCCGCGTATGTCAGCTACGCTTTCACCGAGGTAGCCGGCATCTACCCCATCACGCCGTCCAGCCCCATGGCCGATTACGTGGACCAGTGGGCAGCTCAGGGCCAGAAGAACATCTTCGGCACCACCGTAAAGGTAATTGAGATGCAGTCCGAGGCCGGCGCCGCCGGCACCGTCCACGGCTCTCTGAACGCCGGCGCCCTGACCACCACCTACACCGCCTCCCAGGGCCTGCTGCTGATGATCCCCAATATGTACAAGATCGCCGGCGAGCTGCTGCCCGGCGTGTTCCATGTGTCCGCCCGTACCGTGGCCGCCCAGTCGCTGAACATCTTCGGCGACCACTCCGACGTGATGGCCTGCCGCCAGACCGGCTTTGCCATGCTGGCCGAGGGCAACGTACAGGAGGTTATGGACCTGGCCCCCGTGGCTCACCTGGCCGCTATCAAGGGCCGCGTTCCCTTTATCAACTTCTTCGACGGCTTCCGCACCTCCCACGAGATCCAGAAGGTCGCCATCTGGGACTACAAGGATCTGGGCGAGATGGTGGACATGGACGCCGTGGCCGCCTTCCGCGCCCGGGCGCTGAACCCCGAGCACCCCACCATGCGCGGCTCCCACGAGAACGGCGATATTTTCTTCCAGCACCGCGAGGCCTGCAACAGATACTACGACGCCCTGCCTGAGGTCGTTGAGGAGTATATGGGCAAGATCAACGCAAAGCTGGGCACCAACTATCAGCTGTTCAACTACTACGGCGCCCCCGATGCCGACCGGGTCATCATCGCCATGGGCTCCATCTGCGACGTGGCCGAAGAGGTTATCGACTATATGAACGCCCACGGCGAGAAGGTCGGCCTGGTGAAGGTCCGCCTGTACCGCCCCTTCCGGGCTGACAAGCTGATTGCCGCCATTCCCGCCACCTGCAGGAAGATCGCTGTTCTGGACCGCACCAAGGAGCCCGGCTCCCTGGGCGAGCCCCTGTATCAGGACGTGATTACTGCCCTGGCTGAGGCCGGCATCACCGACAAGACCGTCATCGCCGGCCGCTACGGCCTGGGCTCCAAGGATACCCCGCCCCGCAGCGTCTTCGCCGTGTACGAGGAGCTGGCCAAGGCCGAGCCCAAGAATAAGTTCACCATCGGCATCGTGGACGATGTTACCGGCCTGTCCCTGGAGGAGAAGAAGGCCCCCAACACCGCCGCTGAGGGCACCATCGAGGTCAAGTTCTGGGGTCTGGGCGGTGACGGCACCGTGGGCGCCAACAAGAACTCCATCAA
Source organism: Colidextribacter sp. OB.20 (assembly GCF_009911595.1). Taxonomy (GTDB): domain Bacteria; phylum Bacillota; class Clostridia; order Oscillospirales; family Oscillospiraceae; genus Lawsonibacter. Next base: position 29,775 of record NZ_QWKG01000021.1, on the reverse strand, counting down.
GATCATTGGCGACCACACTGACAAGTATGTTCAGGCCTACTTCCAGTACGACTCCAAGAAGACCGGCGGCGTGACCGTGAGCCACCTGCGCTTCGGCGACCAGCCCATCCGCGCCCCCTACTATATCAATAAGGCCGACTTCGTGGCCTGCCACGTGCCCGCCTATATCGTCAAGGGCTTCCCCATGGTTCGTGACGTCAAGCCCGGCGGCACCTTCCTCATCAACTGCCAGTGGAGCGACGAGGAGGTTGACAAGCACATGCCCGCCGTGGCTAAGCGGTATATCGCCGAGAACAACATCCAGGTCTACACCATCAACGCCATCGACCTGGCCCAGGAGATCGGCATGGGCAAGCGCACCAACACCATCCTCCAGTCCGCCTTCTTCGCCCTGGCCAAGGTTATGCCCGGCGACGAGGCCATCGGCTATATGAAGGATGCCGCCACCCACTCCTACCTGAAGAAGGGCCAGGACATTGTGGACATGAACCACAAGGCCATCGACGCCGGCGCCACCGCCTTCAAGAAGTTCGAGGTTCCCGCCTCCTGGAAGGACGCCGTTGACGCCCCCAAGGAGAACAAGCACACCGGCCCCGTCAAGCTGGTGGACCTGGTGAACAACGTCCTGGATCCCGTGGGCCGCATGGACGGCGACAGCCTGCCTGTCTCCGCCTTCGAGCCCTATGCCGACGGCACCTTCGAGCTGGGCGCCGCCGCCTATGAGAAGCGGGGCGTGGCCGTCTCCGTGCCCACCTGGGACTCCTCCAAGTGCATCCAGTGCAACCAGTGCTCCTATGTCTGCCCCCACGCCACCATCCGTCCCTTCGCCCTCACCGAGGACGAGGCCAAGAACGCGCCTGAGGCCGCCAAGATCGTGGACGTGAAGGCCGGCAAGGGCAAGGGTCAGTACAAGTTCACCATCGCCGTCAGCCCCCTGGACTGCATGGGCTGCTCCGTGTGCGTGAAGACCTGCCCGGTGGACGCTCTGGCTATGGTTGGACAGGAGCAGGAGGCCGCCCAGCAGGATGTGTTCAACTATATGGTAGCCAACGTCACTACCAAGGAGGACATGGCCGACCTGTCCGTCAAGGGCTCCCAGTTCAAGAAGCCTCTGCTTGAGTTCTCCGGCTCCTGCGCCGGCTGCGCCGAGACCGCCTATGCCCGCCTGATTACCCAGCTCTTCGGCGACCGGATGTATATCTCCAACGCCACCGGCTGCTCGTCCATCTGGGGCGGCCCCGCCGCTACCTCCCCCTACGCCACCACCTCCGAGGGCAAGGGTCCCGCCTGGGCCAACTCCCTGTTTGAGGACAACGCCGAGCACGGCCTGGGTATGTATCTGGGTCAGAAGGCGATCCGTGAGCGTCTGATCGCCAAGCTGGAGGCCATGCAGCCCGAGGGCGAGGACAAGGCCATCATTGACAAGTATTTGGAGACCAAGGAGGACGGCCAGGCCAACACCGAGGCCACCAAGGCCCTGATTGCCCTGCTGGAGAAGTGGGCGGCTGACGGCTGCGAGGACTCTAAGGCCATCCTGGCCGAGAAGGAGTACCTGGCTAAGAAGTCCGTGTGGATCTTCGGCGGCGACGGCTGGGCCTACGACATCGGCTACGGCGGCGTGGATCACGTGCTGGCCTCCGGTGAGGACGTGAACATCTTCGTCTTCGACACTGAGGTGTACTCCAACACCGGCGGCCAGGCCTCCAAGGCCTCCAACATCGGCCAGGTGGCCCAGTTTGCCGCCGCCGGTAAGGTGATGCCCAAGAAGTCCCTGGCTGAGATCGCCATGAGCTACGGCTATATCTATGTGGCCCAGATCGCCATGGGTGCCAACCCCAACCAGACCCTGAAGGCCATCGCTGAGGCCGAGGCCTATCACGGCCCCTCCCTCATCATCGGCTACGCCCCCTGCGAGATGCATTCCATCAAGGGCGGCATGGCAAACTGCCAGGCTGAGATGAAGAAGGCTGTTGAGTGCGGCTACTGGAACCTGTTCCGGTTCAACCCCGCCGCTGAGGGCGCCAAGCTGACCGTGGACTCCAAGGCCCCCGCCGGCGGCTATCAGGAGTTCCTGCTCAACGAGGCCCGTTACTCCTCCCTGACCCGCTCCTTCCCCGACCGCGCCAAGGAGCTCTTCGCCAGGTCCGAGGATACTGCTAAGGCCCGCTATGAGAAGCTGTTGCGGCTGCAAAAGATGTACGAGGGTTAATTCCCGTTAAACAAAAATCCTCCCTGCCTTTTATGGCAGGGGGGATTTTTCAATCTGCCGTCCGGCTGAGCCAGAACGCTTCGAGGGCCCTTAGGGAGGGAGTCCGTCTATGGGATTAACAAAAAATAAAATTTTTGCCCAGTTCGATTGACAAATCTGGTAGATGTGCTATAATGAACTAAAAAGGTACTCTTTATTGGGACCACGTATCTTCGACCGGCGCGGCGGGGCCGCGAAAATATTATTAGAGCGCAATATTCCAGGAAATTTTATGATCGAGGAGGAAAAATCGGTATGCTGTATCAAACCACACAGGAGCATGAGGCGCTGCGGGCGAAGGTAAGGGAGTTCGCTGAGGCCGAGATCAAGCCTATCGCGTTCATGCTGGACAAAAACAACCAGTTTCCCACCGAGCAGGTGAAAAAGATGGGGGAGCTGGGCCTGATGGGCCTGCCCTATGAGAAGGAGTACGGCGGGGCGGGGCTGGACGCCCTGAGCTACGCCATCGCCGTGGAGGAGCTGGCCCGGGTGGACGGCGGCGCGGGGGTGATCCTGTCGGCCCACACCTCCCTGGGCACCTACCCCATCTACGCCTTCGGCAATGAGGAGCAGAAGAAAAAGTATCTGCCCGACCTGTGCTCCGGCAAGAAGCTGGGGGCCTTCGGCCTCACCGAGCCCAACGCCGGCTCCGACGCCGGCGGCACCGAGACCACCGCTGAGGACATGGGGGACCACTATCTGCTCAACGGCGAGAAAATCTTTATCACTAACGGCGGCGAGGCCAGCACCTACGTGGTGTTTGCCGTCACTACTCCCGGTATCGGCACCCGGGGCATCTCCGCCTTTATCGTGGAAAAGGGCTGGGAGGGCTTCACCTTTGAGGAGCACTACGACAAGATGGGCATCCGCTCCTCCGCCACCTGTCAGCTGAACTTCAACGGCGTGAAGGTGCCCAAGGAGAACCTGCTTGGCAAGGAGGGCCAGGGCTTCAAGATCGCCATGGCAACGCTGGACGGCGGACGCATCGGCATCGCCGCCCAGGCTCTGGGTATCGCCCAGGGGGCCTATGAGGCCGCCGTGGAGTACTCCAAGGAGCGTGTCCAGTTCGGCAAGCCCATCTGCCAGCAGCAGAACATCGCCTTCAAGATCGCCGACATGGCTACCAAGCTGCGCTGCGCCCGGTTCCTGGTCTACTCTGCCGCCGAGCTGAAGCAGGCCCACGCCCCCTACGGCATGGAGTCCGCCATGGCAAAGCAGTACGCCTCCGACATCGCCTTGGAGGTCACCAACGACGCCCTGCAAATCTTCGGCGGCTCCGGCTACCTGAAGGGCATGGAGGTGGAGCGGTTCTACCGGGACGCCAAGATTACCACCATCTACGAGGGCACCAACGAAATTCAGCGGGTGGTCATCGCCTCCCACATCCTGGGCAAGGCCGCCAAGGAGGCCCCCTCCGCCGCGGCAGCCGGCCCCCGCGGCCCCGAGACGGGAGCCCGGAAGCGGCTCATCCTCAAGGACGGCACCGCTCAGGAGAAGGTGGAGACCCTGGTGGCTAACCTGAAAAAGGACGGCCACGACTTCACCGTGGGCATCCCCATGGACACCCCCATCACCCAGGCTGAGCGGGTTGTCTCCGCCGGGCAGGGCATCGGGGAGAAGAAGAACATGAAGCTTATTGAGGCCCTGGCCAAGGCCGCCGGCGCCGCCGTGGGCTCCAGCCGCCCCGTGGCCGAAACGCTGAAATATGTGCCCATCAACCGCTATGTGGGCATGTCCGGCCAGAAGTTCAAGGGCAACCTGTACATCGCCTGCGGCATCTCCGGGGCCATCCAGCATTTGAAGGGCATCAAGGACGCCTCCTGCATCGTAGCCATCAACACCAACCCCAACGCCAAGATCTTTAAGAATTGCGACTACGGCATTGTGGGCGACGTGCTGGAGATTCTGCCCCTGCTCACCAAGGCGCTGGACACCGGCGAGAAGCTGCCCGCCCCGCCCATGACCAAGATGAAGCGCATGGTGCCCAAGAAGGTCTACCAGCCCCGGAAGTTGTACATCTGCAACGGCTGCGGCCACGAGTACGACCCCATGCAGGGCGACCCAGAGAACGAGGTCAAGCCCGGCACCGCCTTCAAGGACCTGCCCGAGGGTTGGACCTGCCCCCACTGCGGCGAGGCCGTGGACCAGTTTATCGAGATCGAGGCGTAGTCCTACGAATTGCTTGCTTGGCTTGTCTGACAGATTTTAAAATGATTCAGTAAGGGAAGTTAAGGCATGGAAAACAAAACAATAATAGCAGAAACCAAAAGGTTGATTTTAAGAAGATATAGAATAGAAGATGTACAGGACTTGTTTGAATATTTATCTGATGAGGAAGTTGTCAAATATGAGCCATATAAGCCGCTGAGCTTTGATGAAGCAAAGAAAAACCTTGAATGGCGCATTGGCACTGGTGAAATGATCGCTGTTGAATTGAAAAGTTCCCACAAAATGATCGGGAATGTGTACTTGGGCAGGCGTGACTTTGAAGCGCTGGAAATAGGATATGTATTCAATCGAAACTACTGGAGACAGGGTTATGCCGCTGAAAGCTGCGAGGTTTTGATCCAACGGGCATTTTCCAATGGCATACACAGAATATACGCGGAATGCGATCCCGACAACAAAAGTTCATGGAAATTGCTTGAAGCATTAGGATTTCAGCGGGAAGCTCACTTTAGGAAAAATGTGTACTTCTGGAAGGATGAAACAGGAAAAGCGATTTGGAAAGATACATATGTGTACGCTAAGTTGAAGGAAAACTTGTAAATGACATTCCGTTCATCGAGGGAGCTTGTGAAATCCACATTCTCCCGTACAAAGAACAATGAAGGAGGAAACCCCTATGTATAATTACCGCATGGTCACCGATGACCTGTACTGGGTAGGCGCGGACGAGCACCGGCTGGCCCTGTTTGAGAACATCCACCCCCTGTACCACGGCGTGTCCTACAACGCCTATGTCCTGCTGGACGAGAAGACCGTCCTCTTCGACACCGCCGACTGGGCGGTGGGCCGGCAGTTCATCGCCAACGTGAAGGCCGTCCTCAACGGCCGCCCCCTGGACTACCTGGTCATCAACCACGTGGAGCCCGACCACGCCGCCTCCATTGAGGAGATTCTCCTGCGCTGGCCCAACGTGAAGATCATCACCACCCCCAAGGCGGTGACCCTGCTCAATCAGTTCGGCTTCGGCCTGGACCCCAGCGCCATCGAGGAGGTGGCCGAGGGCGACACCAAGTGCTTCGGCAAGCACACCGTGGCCTTTGTCTACGCCCCCATGGTCCACTGGCCCGAGGCCATGGTCACCTTCGACACCACCAACGGCGTGCTCTTCTCCGCCGACGCCTTCGGCTCCTTCCGCTCCCTGGACGGCAAGCTCTTTGCCGACGAGTTTGATTTTGATCGGGAGTGGATCGACGACGCCCGCCGGTACTACACCAACATCGTGGGCAAGTACGGCCCCCAGGTGGTGGCTCTGCTGAACAAGGCGGCCTCCGTCGTGGGTCTGGAGAACATCAAGTTCCTGTGTCCTCTCCACGGTCCGGTGTGGCGCAAGGACCTGGGCTACATCATCGACAAGTACACCCACTGGGCCACCTACGAGCCGGAGGAGAAGGGCGTCATGATCGTCTACGCCTCCATGTACGGCAACACCGAGGCCGCTGCCGAGGTGCTGGCCGCCAAGCTCACCGCCCGGGGCGTCACCAACACCCGGCTGTACGACGTGTCCTCCACTCACGTCAGCTACCTCATCTCCGACCTGTTCAAGTACAGCCATCTGGTGCTGGCCTCCGTCACCTACAACCTGGGCATCTTCCCGCCCATGCACAACTTCCTCATGGACATGAAGGCCCTGAACCTGCAAAAGCGCACCGTGGCTATTATGGGCAGCGGCTCCTGGGCTCCCCGGTCCGGCGCGCTGATGAAGGAGGAGATCGAGTCCTTGAAGAACATGACCGTTCTGGATGAGGAGATGACCGTCACCTCCGCCCTCAAGGCCGACAACGAGTCTGAGATTGACGCCCTGGCCGACGCCATCGCCGCCTCAGTCAGGGGCGAGGCGAAGTAAGGACAGCGGGAGACCCCTCAGGGGTGCAAGGAAAGAGAAAAAAGAGCGCCGTCAGCCGCATTTGCGGCTGACGGCGCTTTGATATGACAGGATCAGGTCGGCGCGGCGCGCAGGAAAGGGATCAGATCAGAACCTCGCGGTATTTCAGATCGGCCATGGTCTTGAGCAGCTCTTTCTCCTGCTCGGGGGTCAGGTTCTCCATGGGCCGGCGCATCTTGCTGGTGGCAATGACGCCCTCGTTCTTCAAAATCACCTTGTAAGCGGCGATGTTGTTGATGGCGCACATGGTGGCGTTGAGGATGTTGGTGCGGCGCTGATACTTGGTGGCCAGATCGAAGTCCTTGGCCTGGATGGCGGCCCACACCTTGGCGTAGTGCTCAGGGATGCACATGGCGTTGCCGGACACAACGCCCTCGCCGCCCACGGCGCACAGAGCCTCAAACAGGTGGTCGGGGCCCACCAGCACGCTGAAGGTCTCGTTCCGGATGGTCATGAACTGCTGCAGCTTGGTAAAGTCGGGGAAGCTGTACTTGATGCCCACCACGTTGGGGCACTTCTCGGCAATCTTCTCCGCGCAGGCGGGGGTGATGTCGTTGATGGCGTTCTGGGGGATGCTGTAGAGATAGACGGGGAAGTCAGCGGGGACGGCCTTGGACACGGCCTCATAGAAGTCCACCAGGCCCTGGTCGCTGAGCTTGTAGAACACGGGGGTGACCACGCCGATGCCGTCGGCGCCCTTCTCCACGGCGTGCTTGGCCAGCTCGATGGTGTCGGCCAGGTTCCAGGCGCCCACCTGAACAAAGACGGGGACCCGCTTGGCGGTGTGCTCCAGCACAACCTCGGCCACCAGCTTGCGCTCCTCCACGGTGAGATACATCATCTCGCCGGTGGTGCCGCAGGGGTACAGGCACTGCAGGCCGTTGTCGATGCAGTGGTCAACCAGGTTCTTCAGGCTCTGGACGTCGATCTTGTCGTCCTCGGTGAGGGGGGTGATAACGGGGACTACGGTTCCAAACAGTTTCTGCATAATAAATCATCCTTTCAATATTTTCGGGCGGGGACCGGAGGCTGGCCGGCCTGCCCGGGACTCACGATCAGCGGTTGCGGATAATGGCGCCCTTGTCCGCCGACTCAGACAGCCGGGCGTAGACATTGAGCCAGCCTCTCAGAGGCGGGCGGGGCGCCGGGGTGAAGGCGGCCAGGCGGGCCGACAGCTCCTCCGGCGGGATATTCAGCTCCAGACAGCCCCCCTCCACGTCGATGAGGATGGGGTCTCCGTCCTGGACCACAGCGATGGGGCCGCCCTCGCTGGCCTCGGGGGAGATGTGTCCGACGAAGCAGCCGTTGTTGGAGCCGGAGAACCGTCCGTCGGTGATGACGGCGGTGGTCAGAGCCAGTCCCTGGCCGGTGAGCAGCTTCATCAGCCGGACCATCTCCCGCATGCCCGGGCCTCCCTTGGGGCCCTCATAGCGCACCACCAGGACGGTGCCCGGCTTGATCCTGCCGGCCATCACCGCCTCGCTGGCCAGGTCCTCCGAGTCGAAGCAGGCGGCGGTGCCCTCAAAGCGGAGCATGTCCGGATGGATGGCGGTGGGCTTGGTAACGGCGGTGTTGGGGGCCAGGGAGCCCCGGAGGACTGCCAGGCTGCCCCAGCTGTGCCAGGCGTTGGGGATGGCGTGAATGATATCGTTCTCCACAGCGGGGACGGATTCCAGCAGCTCCGGCCAGCCCTTGCCTGTACAGGTGACAGCCTCCGGGCTGAGCAGGGGGAGCAGCTGCTTCATCACAGCGGGCACGCCCCCGGCCCTGTAGAAGGCTGGGACGTTTTCCGGCCCGTTGGGGTAGATGTTGGCCAGGTGAGGGGTAGAGCGGGCGATGCGGTCCACGTCGTCGATGGTGAAATCGCACTCCGCCTCATAGGCGATGGCGGGGAAGTGGAGGGCCATATTGGTGGAGCCGCCGATGGCCATACCCAGCTTCAGGGCATTCTCCAGGCCGTTCTTGGAGATGATTTTCCGGGCGGTGAGCCCCTCCCGCACCATCTCCACAATCCGCCGGCCCGAGGCCCGGGCGGCCCGGCGGCGCTCCGCCATGACGGCGGGGATCATGCTGGTGCCGGGCAGGCACATGCCCATGGCCTCCGCCACGGCGCACATGGTGTTGGCGGTGCCCAGGAAGGAGCAGGAGCCGCAGGAGGGATTGGAGTCGGCTTCCAGGCGGTTGTATTCCTCCTGGGTGATGGCTCCGTCGTTAAGCATGGCCAGGGCCTCCACCATGGTGGAGTTGTCCGACTCCCGCCCGTTGAAAACGCAGCCCCCCAGAGCGGGGCCGCCGTTGACCAGAATGGCGGGCAGGTCCAGCCGGGCCGCCGCCATGAGCAGGCCGGGGACCACCTTGTCGCAGCTGCCCAGCAGCACCACGGCGTCCAGGTGATTGACCTGCACCATGGTCTCCACCTCGTTGGCGATGAGGTCCCGGGCGGGGAGGATGTAATGCATCCCGTCGTTGCCGCAGCCCATGCCGTCGCAGGGGCCGATGATGCCGAACTCCACCGGGGTGCCGCCGGCCTGGAGGATGCCCTCCCGAACGCACTCGGCCACCTGACGCAGGTTGTCGTGGCCCGGGTTGGCCCCGTTCCAGCTGTTGGCGATGCCGATCATGGGCCGGGACAGGTCATAGTCGCCATAGCCCATCCCCTTGTACAGCGCCCGGATGCTGGACCAGACCGGGCGGGACAGGAACTGCTGGCTTCTTGGCGCCTGTTGATCGCTCATGGAATATACCCTGCCTTTCACAATAGTAAATAGTCAAATAAAAATAACGCTAAACTTTCACTAAAATATCATTCCCGTTCTCTTTTTGCAACTCTCCCTTTTTCATGCGTTCTCTGCATTTTTGAAATAAAATAATTGTTTCTGTGGGGAAATGGAGGGAAAATGTGGCCGAAAACAGTGTTTTCTAAATATCGCCTTACATTCTGATTGTGAAATGTACTAAAAAATGATAGGTGATTTTGTACAAGAGGTAAATGAGAAGGGCTGCCCCAAAATTCTTGTGTTTTCGGGGGTAAACGGGGTTTATTTGCTCAGCTGTTCCGTTTTTTCTGTCCTATTAAGGAAGGGAAGAACAAACGTCATTTTGCGTTGGTCAATTTCAACAAATGGGGCCTGGGGAAAAGTTGGGATAGGTCTGAATTAGGAAACAGCAGTGATTGTTTTTCATCGAAAATGACATCTTTACACGGCGGAACGGCTTGTGATATCTTATTGGGGCAAGGCATGGGTGACAGAAAGCAGGGTACCCTGCTTTTGTCTGTCCTTTCAGGGCAGACAAGCTCACTCAGCGCACGGTCGCAGTCCCGGTTGGTCGGGCGGGAGTAACCCAGGGGTGCCAGGACCCTCCAGACAGCTGCGGCGGAAAACGCCAAAATGATAAAGGAGGAGATGTAGTTGAAAAACATTCTAAGCTTCCTCGACAAGCACCTGGAACGAATCTGCATGGGAATACTTTTTGTCGTCATGTTCGTTGTGGTGTTTTTGGGGATCCTCACCCGCTTGATTGGCTCGCCTATCTCCTGGACGGAAGAGGCCTCCCGGCTGGCCTTCGTCTGGATGATCTTTTTCGGCCTGTCCTTCGGCACCAAGTATGACAAGCACATCCGCGTGACCATCCTGCCCGACAAATTCGGCCCCAAGTTCGCCGCCGCGGTGACCATTTTCTGGGATATTGTGACCATTCTGGTATTCATCTGGATTGGCTACTACGGCTTTAAGTATGTGGCCTACAGCTCTACGGCCAGGACCTTCGCCCTTCAGCTGAACAAGGGCCTTGTGGCCTCGGTCATCCCCATGAGCTCCGTGCTGAACATCATCCGCTGCATTCAGAAGATGGTGCTGGAGCATATCCCCGACTACCAGGCCGGGGGTAAGAAAGTAGAGGAGGGATAAGCGGTATGAGTATGGCATTTTGGGTCTATTTGGCCGTATTTATTGTATTCCTGGCCTGCGGCGCCCCCATCTATATGGCGCTGCTCTCCAGCGGTCTGAGCTATGTGTTCCTCCACGGCAATATCGACAGCATGGCCGTTATGGCTAAGATGTACGGCAGCCTGGACAGCTTCGTGCTGCTGGCCATCCCCATGTTCATGGCCGCCGGTATTGTGATGAACAACGGCGGTATCACAGACCGTATCTTCAACTTCTGCCGGGCCCTGTTGGGACATCTCCCCGGCGGCCTGGCCTATGTAAACGTGCTGGCCTCCTTCCTGTTCTCCGGTATGTCTGGCTCTGCGTTGGCGGACGTGGGCGGCCTGGGCAATGTGGAAATCAAGGCCATGCGGGACGAGGGCTATGACGACGATACCATCTTCGGCATCACCGCCGCCTCCGCCACCATGGGCCCCATCGTTCCCCCCTCCATCCCCATGGTCGTATACGGTTCCGCCGCCTCCGTCTCGGTAGGCACCCTGTTCACCGCCGGCGTGGGCCCCGGCATCGCCATCGGGCTGATTCTGTGCATTGCCGTGTTCATCGTGGCCAAGCGCCGCGGCTATACCGTACATAAACGGGCTACCATGCGGGAGCTGTTTACCTGCATCCGCCGTTCCTTCTTCGCACTGCTGCTCCCCATCATCATCATGGGCGGCATCATGTGCGGCTACTTCACCCCCACCGAGGCCTCCTGCATCGCTATCACCTACTGCATCATTGTGGTCTGCTTCATCTATCATGACATGCCGGTGAAGAACCTGCTGGCGGTGGTGGACGGCACCGTGTCCGGCATCGTCCCCGCTCTGGCCATTGTCTCCTCCGCCTCCCTGTTCGGCTGGGTTCTCCAGTTTGAGCACCTGGGCGAGAAAATGTACAACGGCATCACCTCCCTCACCAACAACAAGTGGGTCATCCTGCTGATTATCGACGTGATCCTGCTGTTCTTCGGCATGATTCTGGACTCCACCCCCACCATTATGCTGCTGGTTCCCATCTTCCAGCCCCTGACCACTGCGGTGGGCATCAGTCCCATCCACCTGGGCGTGATCGTGGTGCTGAACCTGATGATCGGTCTGATGACGCCTCCCTACGGTCAGTCCCTGTTTATGCTGGCCGGCACCACCGGGGTCCACTTCAACAAAGTGGTCAAATATGTTATGCCCTGGCTGCTGCCCATGTTCATCGCCCTGCTGGCGATCACCTTCTTTGAGCCCATTACCCTGGCTATCCCCATGATGCTGGACTTCGAGGTATTTTAATCGGTGACACCATACGTTATGTATGTTTTGTCCAACAATTTGAAAGGAGACTATTTTAAGATGAAGAAACTGCTTTCCCTTGCCCTGGCTGCGGCTATGGCCCTGTCCATCGCCGCCTGCTCCGTCCAGAACCCCAATACCCCCCCTGCCAGCAACAGTAATCCCGGCACCTCCGCTGGCAGCCAGAACCCCGGCACCCCCGCCGGCTCCAACGGCGGCTCCGCCTCTGGCGCCTACACCTATGACGAGAGCGATCCCTATCCCTGCATCGCCATCTACCGGGACGGCGACCCCGCCGCCGATGCCCACGCCACCGTCACCTCCACCGACGACATCACCTGGACCATCGCCGTCTGCCTCCAGGAGAGCAACCCCCAGTCCGTGGCCGTCAAGCTGATGGGCCAGGAGCTGGAGGAGCTGACCAACGGCCACTTCAAGTGGGACATCTTCTACAACTCCGTCCTGGGCAGCGAGTCCGAGGCCGTTGAGCTGGTCCGCAACAACACCGCTCAGTTCGTCACCTCCAATGTTACCGTAATGTCCACCTACGTGGACACCTTCGGCGTGTTCGCCCTGCCCTACCTGTTCCACAGCGAGGAGGACGAGCTGAACTACCTGTCCAGCAGCCCCAAGGCCTATGAGCTGTACAAGGAGCTGGAGGAGACCGCCGGCCTGGTGACTCTGGGCTTCAACTGCACCGGCTCCCGCTGCCTGTCCACCAAGGGCGTGAAGCAGATCAAGAGCCCCGCCGACCTGTCCGGCACCAAGGTCCGCTCCATGGAGGCCCAAGTGTGGCAGGATGTCATCTCCTGCCTGGGCGCCACTCCCGTGCCCGTGGCTTACACTGAGCTGTACACCGGCCTGCAGACCGGCGTGGTTCAGGGCCAGGACAACCCCATCGCCAACACCGTGGACGGCAAGTTCTATGAGGTTCTGGATACCTTCTATGAGACCGACCACAGCTACCTGGTCTCCGCTTATTACACCAACCCCACCGCTTGGGATCAGCTGCCCGACGACTACAAGGCCGTTCTCATGGGCCTGCTCCAGAAGTATCAGGGCAACTACTACCACGAGGAGATCCTGAAGTTCCGCGAGGACTGCGCCAAGACCGTCGCCGATGCCGGCGTGAAGATCGTGCCCCAGAGCGAGCTGGATATGGACGCCTTCTATGCCAGCGCTGACGCCATGATCGCCGACAAGTACATGACCGGCTCCTACGCCGACTTTGTCAACGACGTAAAGTCCACCTTCAACTATTAATTCGTCTGCCCTCAGGCAAGCAAATGAGCACAGGGACGGCGCCCGGCGGAGTGCCGGGCGCCGTCCCTTTCGCCGGAAAGGAGAGACAGGCCGCTCAGGCCGGAGTGTATGGATCTGAATTTGACCGGAAAGACTGTGGTCATCACCGGCGGAGCCACCGGAATCGGCCGGGCCGCCGCCCAGGAGTTTCTGCGGGAGGGGGCTCGTGTGGCCGTTCTGGGCCGCCGGCTGGAGCCGCTGGAGGAATTTGCCCGGGAGATGGCCCTGGAGGGCTTTACCGTCTATTATGAGAGCTGCGACGTCACCGACCTGGAGAAGGTAGAGGGCTATGCCCGGCGGGTTCGGGAGAAATTCGGCTCCCTGGATGTGTGGCTGAACAACGCGGGCGTCGCTGTCAACAAGCCCTTTTTGGATTTCACCCGGGAGGACTGGGAGCAGATCTGCGCCATCAACCTGCGGGCGGTGGTGGAGTGCACCCAGATCGCCGCCCGGCTGATGAAGGAGCAGGGAAGCGGGGTGATTCTCAACGCCTCCAGCTTCTGCGCCAAAATTCCCCACGCCAACGGGGTGCTTTACGCGGCCACCAAGGCGGCGGTGTCCAACCTGACCCGGTCTACCGCGGCGGCCCTGGCCCCCTACGGCATCCGGGTGGTGGGCTACATCCCTGGCATGGTGGTCACCCCCATCAGCGAAGAGATGGTGGCCCAGTATAAGGAGAAGTTCACCAAGGACATCGCCCTGGGCCGGCTGGGCCGGCCGGAGGACCTGGCCAAGCCCCTGGTGTTCCTGGCCTCCGACGCCGCCCGGTACATCACCGGCATTGACCTGGAGATCAGCGGCGGAAAGTTTACGGTTCAGGACTGCGCCATGCCTTGGCGCTTTGCCCAGGGGGAGCAGGCCTGAGCAGTCGACAGATACTTTAAAAAAACGCATGTAGAAAGGAAGTTTTTACCATGGGAAAGGTTTTGGTTTCGGCTACCCGCTTTGACGAGCTGTGCAAGGACGCCTGGAAGCTGCTGGAGGACAACGGCCACGAGGTCATCTTCGACCCCTCCCGCCCCTTCCCCGCATACAGCTATGAGGAGCTGGCGGAGATTATCCCCGACATCGACGCGGCCATTATCGGCATGGACTACTATGACGAGAAGGTGTTCAAGCTGGCCCCCAAGCTGAAGTGCGTGTGCAAATTCGGCGTGGGCGTGGACAACATCAACCTGCCTGACGCGACCAAGTACGGTGTGAAGGCCTGCAACTGCCCCGGCCAGAACTCCAACGCTGTGGCTGAGCTGACCATCGGCTTTATCATCGACGTGCTGCGGGGTGTGATCTCCCTCCACAAGGACATGGAGAAGAGCACCTGGACCCGGTACATCGGCAACGAGCTGGCCGGCAAGACGGTGGGCCTGCTGGGCTTCGGCGCCATTGCCCGGGAGGTGGCCCGGAAGCTGACGGTCTTTGACGTGAAGGTGAAGGCCTTCGACCTGTTCCCCAACGAGGAGGCCGCCAAGAAGCTGGGGGTGGAGATGGTCAGCCAGGACGAGATCATCGAGACCTGCGATATCATCAGCCTCCACGTCCCCGCCACCGCCGAGAACCACCACCTGTTCAACAAGGACACCTTCGCCCGGATGAAGGACGGCGCCTTCCTCATCAACGCCGCCCGGGGCGCCCTGGTGGACCTGGACGACCTGGCCGAGGCCATGCTGTCCGGTAAGATCGCCGGCGCGGCCCTGGACGCCTTCGAGGTGGAGCCCCTGCCCGCCGATTCCGCCATCTTCAAGTGCCAGAACGTGGTTCTGACCCCCCACACCGGCGCGGAGAGCTATGAGTCCTACCACAAGGTGAGCATGGTGGCCGCCCAGAACGTCATCGACACCCTGGCCGGCCGGGAGCCCAAGTTCTGCGTCAACCGGGGCTGAGAGGCGTTCTAATGGAGAACATGCTGCAAGGAAAAAACGCCCTGATCACCGGGGGCTCCCGGGGGATCGGCAAGGGCATCGCGGTGAAATTCGCCGGACAGGGGGCCAAAATCCTGCTGGTGGGCCGTAAGCTGTCCGGCCTGGAGCCGGTGGCGGAGGAGATCCGGGCCCAGGGAGGACAGGCCGCCTGCTTCCAGGCGGACGTGTCCCAGGCGGACCAGGTGGAGAAGCTGGCAAAAGAGGTCCTGGAGGCCCACGGCCAGGTGGATATTCTGGTGAACAACGCGGGCATCAGCAGGGAAATGCCCTTCCTGGAGATGCCAATCGAGACCTTTGACGAGATTATGACCACCAACATGCGCAGCGTCATGCTGGTGACCCGCGCCTTCCTCCCCGGGATGCTGGAGCGGAAGGCGGGCAACATCATCAACATCGGCAGCGGCGCGGCCCTCCGGGGCCTGCCGGGCAGCGCGGCCTACTCGGCCAGCAAGGCCGCCGTGGTCTGCTTCACCCAGGCTCTGGGAGACGAGGTGCGCAAGCTGGAGCAGAATGTCCGCATCAACGCCATCTGCCCCGGCCCGGTGGACACCGAGCTGTTCCAGAAATCGGAGCGCCGGGAGTTCATCCTCCAGGCCGGAGGGGATGTGTTCAGCACGGACACCATGGCTGACGCCGCCCTCTTCCTGGCCAGCGACATGAGCAAGGGGATGAACAGCCAGGTGCTGGTCCTGCGGGGCTTCAACCGCTGGTAAAGAGAGAAAAAGACTCCCGTCCAAAAATGGCGGGAGTCTTTTCTCTTTGAAAACAAAGTTTGATTTCTCCGCTCCGATGCGGTATACTAATTTTATAGCAATCATCAGAATATATGACACCATGTAGGGGCGCACATTGTGCGCCCGGACAATCATGCGGTGTGTACCGGCAGAGCGGGCGGACAATGTCCGCCCCTACAAGCCGCTGTCAATCATTCTGCATATTGCTCTAGAAGGACAATAAAATGGGTGGCGGAGGGTCCGCCGGGGGAACGGAGGGCACGCGATGAGCCGGACGGACAAAAAGATTCTCTATCATTACACAGACTTTCAGGCTGTGGACGGCATCCTGCGCTGTGCTCAGCTCAGGGTGAACAACGTCCTGCGCATGAATGACTCGGCAGAGATGCGGCACTTTATGAACCGTCTTTGCAGCGCCATTGTGGAGCGGCTGGAGAGCGGGGGCGGCGGAGAACATGCCAACGCAGTGAAGGCCCTGTTCCGAGAGGAGCTGAAGAAGGAGTATTCCGCCTTCGCCGCCTGCTTCTCCTTCCACCGGGACGACGCGGCCCAGTGGGAGCGGTACGGGAACCGGGGCAGAGGGGTGTGCATCGGCTTCCGCCGGGAGCATATGCAGAGGATGGCCAAGGGGGCGCTGTCCCTCCAGGCGGTCTTTTATCAGGACGACATGGCCGGCCACCCCATGGTGGAGGAGTTCTGCCGGCTGATCCGGGAGGGGAGGCAGCTGTCCGGTGAGGATCCGGAGATCCGGCGGGCCATGTGTGAGGCCTGGGCCTGCTCGGTGTCCTTCAAGCACCCGTCATTCTCCTCAGAGTACGAGATGCGGCTGGTGGTCTCCCCCTTCGGGAAGGACGGGCTCAACGTGGAGCCCTGCTACCACGTGACCAAGGAGCGGATCAAGAAATATTACCCCCTGGACCTGCGGGCCATGTGCGGGGAGGCGGGCATCGGCCTGGAGGACCTGGTGACCGAGATCATCATCGGGCCGGACTCCACCCAGTCCATGGCAATTTTTCAGGATTACCTGCGGGACAACGGGCTTTGCGCTCTGGCGGAGCGGGTGTCTCTGTCAGACTGCCCCCTGCGGGTCACAATCTAGCCCGGCTCTGGGGTGAAGGAGGTACTGTTCTATGCCAAATTTTACCAAGAAAGCAATTAAGGAGACCTTTGTTGCCCTGCTGGATGAGCGCCCCCTGAACCGGATTACGGTGAAGGACATCGTGGAGGCCTGCGGCATCAACCGCAACTCCTTCTACTACCACTTCGAGGACCTGCCCGCCCTGCTGGAGGAGATTATCGCCGAGCGGGTCCAGGACCTGATCTCCGACCACCCCAGCATCGACTCCATGGAGGACAGCTTCGACGCGGCGCTGGAGTTTGTCCTGGACCACAGGCGGGCGGTGCTCCATATATACAACTCTATGAGCCGGGACGTCTTTGAGCGGTATCTGATGGAGGTCTGCCGCTATGTGGTGGACACCTATATCGACGCCGCCTTCGCCGATCAGGAGATCGGGCGGGAGGACAAGGACATGCTGGTCCGATACCACAAATGCGCCTGCTTTGGACACATCATCGACTGGCTGAACACCGGCATGAAGGACGACGTCTCCGCTTATTTCCACCGGGTCTATGCGTTGATACTGAGCCGCAGGGGAGATGGAACCCAGATTTAAAGTATATGAAGCCGCTCCGTGCCCCGCCGGGGGATACGGAGCGGCTTTCTGCTGTCAGGAGGTGTGAGCAGCGAAACGCAGCCTGCGCTCCCGGACGGGGGCGGCCTGCCGCCAGTGGAGGCTGGTTTTTTGGATGAGGGGCTCGCAGACACACAGCACCGGGGGCATAAGGAAGATGCTCACCAGGGCGGAAATGAGGGCGCCCCGGGCCAGCATGGTGCAGATAGAGCTGATAATCTCGATCTCAGAGATCAGGCCCACCCACAGGGTGGCGCAGAACATGACCAGGGAGCTGGTGATGATGGAGCCGTCAGAGGCGGTGGCGGCGATTTGGATGGCCTCCACCCGGTCCTTGCCGGACTGGAGCTCCTCCCGGAAGCGGGTAGCCAGCAGGATGGCGTAGTCCACCGTAGCTCCCAGCTGGACACAGCCGATGATGGTGGGGGAGACGAAGGGGATCACCGTGCCGGTGAAGTAGGGGATGCCCTGGTTGATGAAAATAGCCAGCTCGATGGCGGCCACCAGCACTACCGGCATGGACGCCGACCGGAACACCCAGGCCACAATCAGCAGGATGGCGGCGATGGAGATGTAGTTGGTCACCTGGAAATCCACGGCGGAGGTCTTAATCAGGTCGTCAGTGAGGGCGGCCTCGCCGGTAATCATGGCGCCCGGGTCGTACTGCTTGAGGATGGCGTTCAGGGAGTCCAGCTGGGCGGACACCGCGTCGGAGGCGGTGGCGAACTGGGAGTTAATCATCATCAGCTGCCAGCCCTCCTGCCGGAGCATGTTCCGCACATCCTGGGGGATGAAGAAATCCGGGATGCCGGAGCCCAGCAGGGCGTGGTAGGACAGCACCGAGGTGACGCCCTCCACCTCCCGGAGGCTCTCCTCCAGCTGGTTCATGTCGGCGGCCGGGATGTCGTCCCGGAGAACGGCAAAGTGGGAGACGGCCATGTCAAACTCGT
The DNA here is from genome assembly GCF_009911595.1 of Colidextribacter sp. OB.20. GTDB lineage: Bacteria > Bacillota > Clostridia > Oscillospirales > Oscillospiraceae > Lawsonibacter. The sequence continues at coordinate 11,608 of NZ_QWKG01000021.1, read as the reverse complement.
CCTTGAGCTTGCTGTTGGCCACGATGGAGGCCATATCCTGAGGCAGGGCCTCGTCCAGCTTGTAGTAGACGGCGGTGTGGGACTGGGCGTACAGCGCCGGGGCGAAGAGGACCAGGAATACAATGGCAAAGCCCTTCCGATGCCGGACCACCCAGCTGTTGACCCGGCTGAAATCGGGCAGCAGGCTGCGGTGCCTGTGCTTTTCAATCTGCTTATCGAACAGCAGCAGGAGGGCGGGCAGGACCAGAATGACGGTGGCGACCCCCAGCACCACGCCCTTGGCCATGACAATGCCGATATCCCGGCCAAGAGTCAGGCGCATGAAGCACAGGGCGATAAAGCCGGCGATGGTGGTCAGGCTGGAGCCGGACAGGGAGGTAAAGGCGGCCACAATGGCCTGAGACATAGCGTCCCGCTTGTCCTCGTAACGGGATTTCTCCTCCTGGTAGCGGTGGTAGAGGAAGATGGAGTAATCCATGGTGACCCCCAGCTGGAGGACGGCGGCGATGGCCTGGGTGATGTAGGAGATCTGGCCCAGGAAGATGTTGGTGCCGAAGTTATAGACGATGGCCATGCCGATGCTGGTCAGAAAGACGAAGGGCAGGACGGTGGATTCCATCGTCAGGGACATAGCGATGAGAGACAGCAGCACGGCCAGCCCCACATAGACAGGCAGCTCTCTGTCCACCAGATCCTTGGTGTCCTTGATGACCACTGAGAAGCCGGCCAGGAAGCACTTCTCATTGCACAGCCTGCGCACATTCTCGATGGCCTCCATGGTCTCCTCGTCAGCGCCGGATTTGTCGTACTGGATAATCATCATAGTGGCCTCGCCGGCGAAAAACATGTCCCGCAGGCCGGCGGGGATGAAGTCCAGAGGAATCTGGATGCCCACCGCGTTGGACAGCCACACGGCGTTGGAGACATTGGGAACCTTCCTGATCTCATTGATCAGGCCGTTGGTGTAGGCGGCGGGCATATCCTCCACAATGAGCATGCTGGTGGCCGCCATGTGAAAGGGCTCCTCCAGCAGCCGCTCCCCCTGGGAGGACTCCAGGTCCTGGGGCAGGTAGGTGAGGATGTCGTAGTTCACCCGGGTGCCGATGTACCCCAGGGCGGAGGGGATGAGCATCAGCAGGGCGGTCAGTGCTACCAGCTTTGGCTTCCGTGTCAGCCAGCGGGCGATTTTTTCCAGCATGGGGGTCTCTCCTTTCAGCGGAAGATGCCGGTCAGGAACAGCCAGAAGTCCTTGAACATCTGGGCCACCCGGCTCCAGAAGGTGCCGTTGTCGGCGGTCTTGGCGGACAGCGGCTCGGCAGTCAGGCCGGACGCCTCCCCATCCTCTGCCTTGATCTCCTGAGTGCGGATCAAAACCTGGACGCTGGAGGGGATGGGGTTGCGGGGATCGGTGAGGGAGACCGCCCGGGCCTCGGCGTCCATGAGCAGAATGTTGTTGATGTCGCCGGTGTATTCGTGCCAGGTGTCCTCGATGATGCCGGTGAGGGCGTTTTTCGAGTTCTTTACGTTCTGGGTGGTGGACAGGGCCGCGCCTGTCTGCCTCAGGGTGGAGGCTAGCCCCCGGAGGGTCTGCCTGGTGCCGGCGTCCAGCTGGACGCCGGAGGTCCGCATCAGGGACTCGGTGTCGGCCAGCAGGGTCTCCATGTCCCGCAGGGTGGTGACGGCGGCGGTGGACAGGCTTCCCATGGAGGTCAGCCCCTCCTGAAGGGTGGGCTCATACTCGTTCAGAGTGAGCCGCAGGGCGTCCACGCTGTCCAGAATAGAGGACAGCTTTCCGGAGGTCTGACTCAGCGCATAGGCCAGGTCCTCCGCGTCGTCCAGCAGGTCAGCCAGCTCGCCGATGTCGTCGCACAGGCTTGCCAGCTTGCCCACCACGTCGGCGGTAGGGGTGGCGATGCGCTTGAGGGTGTTGTTCAGCTCCTTCTGGATGGCGCTGATCTTGGCGTTGGCCGAATCCAGGCCGTTGGCGATGAGATCCACCGCCGCACTGCCCACGGAGCTTTTGTCGGAATCGGGGGCGGAGTCGCCGCTGTCCGGCGCGGGCTCGCTGTCAGAGTCGGGTGAGGCGCTGCCGTCGGGGTCAGACTCGGGGGAACTGCCGCTGTCCGGGGCGGGCTCGCTGCCGGAGTCGGACGGAGTATCCCGGGGGACGACGCCGGGGGTGCTGTCCTGGGTGTCGGAGATTCCCGCGGAGGCCAGAAGGAGCCTGCCGCTGAGCATACTGCCCGCCAGGGCCCCGGACATCATGCCGCCTGCCGCCGGGGTCCCGCCGTTGCTATAGATGGTCCACAGGTCGGCCATCTGCTTGGCCTGGGATTTGGAGACGCCGGGCAGATTTTCGCAGAAGGTCTGGAAGGAGCTGCTCTGAGCCACCTGGTACAGGCCGTCCAGCTTTTTCACCTCGGGGAGCTGAGCCCGGACCGTCTGAGCCACCTGGGCCTGGATGGCCGCTCCGGTGGGGGAGGCCAGGACCGCCTCATAGGTGTCCTCTGTGACCCCGGGGACCTTTTCGAAGATCACCTTTTTCGTCTGACTGGCGATAATCATCTCCTCCGTGGCACCGGCGGACAGCGCCTCGGCCAGGGGGGCGGCAGCCGCGGCCTTCTCACTGGCACTGGAGGAGCTCTCCCCTTGGAGCATCAGCAGGGCGGTGAAGGCGGCCGTTCTGCCTCCGTCTCTGGCGGTCTCATAGGCCCTGTGGACCTCCTTCACCTGGTTCACCAGGGCCGTGCCAGGGGTGGAGCTGTCGGAGGAGCCGCCTGAGCTGATGTGGCTGTTGTCCAGGGACCGCTCCAGCCGGCGGAGACTGTCCTTCATGTCCGCCAGGCCGTAGACCACCTGCTTCACATCTCCGGTGCCGTCGGCCAGGCTTTCCAGGGCGGCCTCTATCCCGTCCAGCTGATGCTTCAGGGACACGGCGGTGTCGGTCATCTCGTTCAGGGTGAGTTTGGAGCTGGCAATGGTCTGGCTCAGGATCTGAATCCGCTGCTCCGCCGGCTCCAGCAGGTCGGCGATGCCGGACAGGTCGCCCCGGAGAACGCCGGCCTCGTCATAGAGCTGACCCTTGCCGCCAGAGATGGTGCCCCGGGCCTTGTCCAGCTGATCCAGGCCGTTGGCGGAGGCGTACAGCCCGTCCTGGATGTCGTTCAGAGCGTCCAGCAGGGCGTCCAGACTGCCGGACAGGGCCCGGTAGTCCTCCTCCAGCTCGTCCTTGCGCTGGGACAGCTTGGCGATCTCCTCCAGCTGGCTCAGGGTGGCGGGCACCATCAGAATGGTCATGCCGTTGAAGGAGAAGTCGTCACTGCCCACCCGGATGGTGAAGTGCTGCTCCTCCCCAGGCAGGGCCATGAACAGGACGGAGCGCAGGTTGCCCACCAGCTGGACCTGGGCTCCGGGGGCGTCCAGGGAGAGGATGTCGTCCTCGTTGAAGATAGCCATGGCCTCCAGGGTGTAGTTGTACCTGGCGTAGGCGCTGGCGGCCCGGTTGGGAACCAGGTCCAGGTCGATGTCCACCACGCCTTTCTGCCCGGCCAGCTCCTCCGCCCGGGCGGGGACGCCGTTGAGGGAGTACCGCAGGGTGATGGTCCAGGGCAGGTCCTGGAAGGGCTGGGCGGTCTTGCCCTCAAAATAGAAGTGGCCGGGGGCCTGGCTGAACTGGAAGTCCGTCTGTCCCTGGCCCAGCTTGGCGGGGGTGCTGTCGGTGAGGTTGACCACCTCGTCGTAGGTGCCGTAGTCGGTGATCTTGGCCGCGCCGTTGAGGGCATAGCTCTTGACCACGCTGCCCTCCAGCAGGTTGCCGTAGTAGTCCAGGGTGGCGTAGTAGGCCTCATCATAGGTAGAGCTCACGCCGCTGCCGATAGAGGCGGCTGAGGCCGGAAGGGTGCAGCCCGCTGTCATAAGCACGGCCATCGCCAGGGCCAGGGGCCGCTTTCGGTGGGATTGCTTCATAAGTGATTCCTCCTTGAAGACTGCCGGCGGCAGGGCGCCGGCCCTAGATTGATGTTGATTGTAACGGCGGGCGGCGGCTCTTTCAATAGACAGATGGAGGAGGGTGTCTAAAATTTCGTCAGCAGATGGGGAATGATAAAAGAATAGAAAAAAGTGCGAAAAAAGCTCCGCTCTGCCTGAAAAGGCGGAGCGGAGCAGAGTAAATATTTCCTTATTTTTCGTTCTCCCGCAGCTGGCCCAGCTTTCCGCCTGGGTGGCAGCGGACGTATTTGACGGGGTCCCAGTCCTTCTCCACCTGGAGGGCTACAGACAGGGCCTGGAGAGTGAGGGTCTCGGCCAGGATGGAGTTCCGGGGAGCCCGGTTCAGGGGGCCGCCCTCGGCCTTGACGCCGGCGATGAGGAAGGCGTCGCTCTCCTTAGCCAGCCAGCTGTCAGGATTGCCGGATACGCCGATAATCTTGCAGCCGTTGTTCTTAATAGCCAGCACGGTGGCCTTCAGCTCGCCGGTCTCGCCGGAGTTGGAGATGCAGATGACCACATCCCCCGCCGCCAGCTGGCCGCAGGAGCCGTGAACGGCCTCGGTGCCGTGGAGGAAGTAGCAGGGGTTGCCGGTGGAGGAGAAGAGGGAGGCCATATAGGCGGACACATGGCCGGGCTTGCCGATGCCGGTGATGTGCAGCCGGCCGCCCTGGGCCTGGGAGTCCAGAATGAGCTGGGCGGCAGCCTCGTACTCGTCGGCGGTGCGGGCCTTCAAAAAGGCGTTGAACTCGGTGTCCACGCTGGCGAAGAACTGCTCTACCGCCTGCTTGCTCTCAGTTTTCAGCATAGTAACCTACTCCTTTTTATTATTTCAGTGCGTCCAGCTCCGCAGGGTCGAAGCCGTTGTAGCCCCGCTCCCGGAGCAGCGCCTGAACCTCCGACGCGGTGGGCAGGCTGGGCATGGCCCCCATGCGGGAGACGGTGATGGCGGCGGTGTGGCTGGCGAAGGCCAGGGCCTCGCCCTGAGGCAGGCCGGCGGTCAGGCCAGTGCAGAAGGCGGCCACGAAGGAGTCGCCGGCGGCGGTGGGGTCGGCCACGTGGGGCATCCTGACGCAGTGGGTGTGATGGATGCCGTTTTTGCCCGCCACGATGGAGCCGTTCTCCCCCATGGTGATAATCAGGTTCTCCACCCCCCGGGCCTGGAAGGCCTGGGAGACAATCTCCACGTCGTCAAAGTTGATGCCGTTGTCCACATTGATGGAGTGGTTAGCCAGGATGGCGGCCTCATGCTCGTTGGGGGAGATGTAGGTGGCGCAGGCCAGCAGCTTGTCTGACATGGGGGCGGCGGGAGCGGGGTTAATCATGACAATGACCCCCGCGTCATGGGCCCACTGGGCCACCGCCTCGATGACGGGCATAGGCAGCTCAAACTGCATCATGACCAGGTCGTAGTTCTTGATATCGTCCTTGAGCCAGGCCACGTCCTCCACTGTCAGGGTGAAGTTGGCCCCGGGGCAGACGGTAATCCGGTTCTGAGCGCCGTGCTCGGTGACCTCCAGCACGATGTGGCCCACGCCGGAGGACTCGTTGGGGTCCACTGTCACGTGGGAGACATCCACGCCGGACTTTTGGGCGGTTTCCAGCATAATCTTGCCAAAGGCGTCGTCGCCCACCTGGCCCACCATGGTGACCTGAGCGCCCAGGCGGGCGCACTGGACGGCCTGGTTGGCCCCCTTGCCGCCGGGGGCGGTCTGGAATTTCTTGCCGATGACAGTCTCTCCGGAGGCCGGCGCGCGGCTGGTGGAAGCAATCAGGTCCATCATAAAGCTGCCCACGACCAAAATTTTTGGTTTTTTCAGCATTAAGAAAAGCTCCTTTCCTCATCGAATGATGATGGTCATATTATACAAAATATTCCCGGAAAATGCAACGGTTAAATAATTTTTGTCAGGTTGTCCGAAAAAGGGCGGGGGAGAGGCATCAAATAGGAAACGCCTCCCGGCTCAGCTCCTCCGCCTGCTTTTTCAGCCAGGCGGCAGTTTGAGCCAGTCCCTCTTCGGTCATCGGGAAGGCGGCGGAGGCGATGACCTCGCTGCGGTCCATCGCCAGCGGACCCCTCCAGAGCTGGACGGTAAGCTGCGTCTCCTCCGCCCCCTCGGGAGTCTCCGGCTTGATAAAGAAACGGGCTCCGCCGAGACTTCCGTACCAGCTGTTGCCGTTCTCCCAGAAGAGCAGAGTGGGGATTTCAATGGTGTTCAATGAAAATGCGCCTCCTTTTCTTCTATTATAAAAGAAAAGATCCCCGCTGTAAAGATCCCGCACCGATAGGCGCTGCGGTCATAGTATGGTATGTGGCATCGCCACATCCATTACTTGAAGTAGAAGGAGCGCGTTATGAAACGATATTATGCTTCTGATTGGGAGCAGAGCAGCGGAGACGGAGTGGTAGCCCGCCTGAGCGGCTGCTCCAGCTGCGGGTGCGGCTCCGGCTGCAACACAGGCTGCGGGTGCAATACTGGCTGCGGATGCAGCACAGGCTGCGGCTGTGACTGCGACTGCGGCTGCCCCGGCCCCGGCCCTCTGCCCCCTGTACCTCCCTGCCCTCCGGGCCCCGGTCCCTTCCCGCCATACCCCGGCGTTGGCCCCACCGGGCCGATGGGTCCCACAGGACAATATAAATTAGTACAACTACTCTCGAAAAATAACGCGGGGGATGTTATCTCCATCGAGACAAATTTCCTGTATCACGGAGCGCCAGAGGTCACGGTGTTGTTCAGGCGTGAGAGTTGGGTAGATGTTGGGCAGCTCGTACTGCAAGAGCTCTCGCAGGCTGCGAAAGTCCGGGGGCGGTGTCGGTTCTGTCTCCTGAGCCTCCTGAAGCTGAGCGGAGTATTTTGCCCAGTCCTCACGATACTGTTCCATGGTGATCAGCTCATTGACATATAAGTCCTTGAGCCGGTCCATCTTCCGCTGGATGGCTGCCCGGTCCACCTTCGGATGTTTGACTTTGGAGGTGGCAATATTCCACTCAGTCTCCCAGCGGTCCAACTCCAAAGGCAAATTGAGCAACAGCCATTTTTCAAGTTTATTTTCCCCCATCTGACGGCGGTGGGTGCATCTGTGATAGATGGTTGCATTTCGACAGCGGTAAAACTTACGTTCACATTTTTTGTCAGTGCTGTGGCTCCCTGTCATCTTCTGACCGCACTCCTGGCATTTGAGCAGGCCAGCAAAAATATACACTCGGCCGCTCTCATTCTGCCGGATGGACCTCCGCTCCAGCAGTTTTTGGATGGCGTCAAACTCTTCTGGCGGAATCAACGGCTCACAATAATTTGGATTGTCACGGTACATCCCCTTATACAGAGGGTTGTGCAGCATTTTTCGGGCGGACGGGTCCCACAGGATGATTCCATAAGTTTCCCGGATGTAGGTCATAGCGCCATTGATAGTGCCGTGTTCTTTGTAATGCCTGAAAAATTCCCGGACTATATCCGCTGTCTCCGGGTCTGGCACCACATGTTTGTCTTGGATCATCAGGCCCATAGGGAGTGATCCGGAAATCACCTCACCCCTGGCAACCTTGGAGTCGAATACAAACTTGATGCGGTCGCTGTCCCGGTCGCTTTCATCCTGGGCTACGGATAGGCGGATGTTGATGTACAGCCGGCCGTTGGTAGTCTCAGTGTCATAGTGCTCCTGAGTGGTTTTCCAGGCCACATTATGGGCGTCAAGTATCTCTTGGATTTTGTAATAGTCGGCCACGCTCCGGAACCAGCGGTCCAGCTTGATAAACAGAATCACATCAATCTTTCCGGCCTTCACGTCCTCCAGCATCCGCATGAACTCCTTGCGCTTAGTGTATTTTTTTCGGGCGCTTTTGCCTTCGTCGATATAATATCCGGCGATTGCATAGCCGTTTTTGTGGGCGTATTCCTCCAAGTCCTCCTTCTGCGCGGGGAGTGAATAGCCTTTTCTGGCCTGTTCTTCTGTAGACACCCGAATGTACAAAGCCGCACGGCGGGGGGCCATGGATTCATTTTTTGGTTTAGGCACAAAAATTCCCCCTTTACACCACAAAAATATGCGGTATAATAGAGGGGCAGTAGCATCCGCCAAGATTTACTGCCCCGTGACCGTCTCTGGTGATCCAACACCAGGGGCGGTTTTTTATTTTCAATCGGGTTTCCTTTTTTTCTTTGCTAATTGTACCTGTCAAAATAAGGATTCCTTAGTCCGCTTTTGGGTTGAGCGGCTGTCCGCAGTTTCTGCAATACATGGTTTTCTCCTCTCTATTTATCCGCCCCTGGCGGGTAGTTATTAAAAATATAAATCTGTATCAAAGCTCCTATATATGTACCAACAGACAGCCATTCGCATAAAATCTTCGGTTACCTCAAAGTGCTCCGCCAACTCAAATATACTGGTGTACCCATCCGCAACCGCATTATCAAGCTCATTCGCTGGAATTAGTTTTTCTATGGCCCATCGGTTTGCCCGGTTCTCATGTTTTTGACGGATATCACAGGTTGCATAACGATTATAAAAACTTCCGGTTATGCAATGGCCCAGCTCGTGCCCCAAGTGAATTTTTTTATCAGATTCAGTCTCCAGTAAATTTTCGTCGATACCGATGAAACAATTCCCGGTTTCATTTTGAACACAGAGAGAACCCGTTTCCGGAAGCTGGAACGGAATAACGGGTATATCTTTCTCTTCCGCAATGCGGAAAAGAGAGATTGAATCCTTCATGCTATCCCTTCTTTTTCTTTTCTTCCTCCCTCTGTTTGACGTAGGCCGCAAAATTCTTTACCTCATCAAACATTGCGTCGGTAATTTCACCGCCGCCGCCAAAGAGGGCAAATTTAATTTCATCGTCACTTGGCTGGCGCTCACCCTCCTGGATGGGCGCTTTTTCTTTACCCAAAACCCGATCAACCGAAACATTAAAATAATCAGCTATTTTTTGTGCAGTGTCAGCCGTTATTCCTTTTTTACGGCCAGATTTCAAATCAGTCATTAAACTTTTACTTAAACCAAGATCGACGCACATTTTCCCGCCTTTTATCCCCCTTTCAGCGCAGAGGGATAAAATACTTTCGTATAAAGTCCACATATAAGTACCCCCGTTTTTGGGCAAATCTACAAAAGTACTTTTTAGCGCGAAATAACACTTGCAAAGTACGTGATAGTGGACTATAATGCAAGACAGAAAGGCGCAAATAAGTACTTCTGTGATTGGTAGCATATTCATTATAAGTACATTAAGGCGTACTTGTCAACACTTTTTTTGAGAGGAGGTTCTTTTTTGTGGATTCCTGCAAATTCACCCCTTTTGGTTTGTGCGTTAAGACGGAGCTATTAAAGCGAGGTAAAAGCCAGAAATGGCTAGAGGAGGAAGTTAGTAATCGCTACGGGATGTATGCGGACAGCGGCTACATGTACAAAATCCTCACCGGCCAGCGCAACGCCCCGAAAATTGTCCGGGCCATCCGGGAAATTTTGGAGTTGCCTAGCGAGCAGTGTAGCACGGAGTGAGGGTGATAAACCGGACTTTTGGGGGTGGGAAAATTATTTACACATATTCATACCCGGAACTCGGCCCCATAAAAGATTTTGTCGTCACAAACGACAGAGAAACGGCAAAAAGGTATATCAGGCATGGATACACACTTTTTACCGTTCCTCAGATGTTTGGCACAGAGCACGGAATCATCACTTTATTTTTGGAGGCTCAGAGTCAAACGGCCAATCAAATGTCAGAAGACGCTGTGAACCGATGTCTGACAGACTATGAAGTTGCCAGCCGAGAGCTGTGTACTGAGCAATCAACGCTTCAATTTTTTCCTGAGACAGCTTTTCGACCATGAATCCCTGACGTGCAACCATATGCTTCACCTACTTTCAAAGGGTGAAACAAGCATATCATGAAACGACCAATAGTACAAGATTATGTACTGTAAATTTTTTGTAAACACATCATATTGTATACGGAAGTAATCATTTTGCAGACATGCCCAAGTAGGGTGCAGAGGCCGCATTGACAGCAGCTTTTCAAAGGCTTGTAGAGAAAAAGTGTAGCGCATGACATGTACAATAAACCGGACTATTGCGTAACGCAAGAAACGGCGGCGGGGAGGGGGTGAAAAAATGAGAACACAGACGGATGTTGCTTCCAGGATTAAGGAATCCGACAAAAAAGTGTTAGACGCAGCAACGCAGATAGTTGAGATATCTGCGGTACTACGCCTAACAGTAGCTGAATTTGAACGAGCAGTTGATGCTGCTAAGAAATCGGCCATCATGACAACGGGAAATCAGGATTGATACATTCTTTTTTTAAACTCTGTTTCATCAATATTGCTGTAATAGTCATAAGCGCAGGTGAATTGTTCAATCAGATATTCCAGTTCTTCGACTTCTTCTGGAGCAGCACCATGATAAAACTGAGTTCCCTTTCTTAATTCGTTGTCAAACTTCGATTTTGCATAAGCGATAGAAAGCCCATAAGCGATTTTTTCAATATCCATGTTTTGACCTCCTTCCGCCGCCATTATAGCACAGGCGGCGAGAGGAGGCAAGGAAAGGAGGAGAGGCAAGTGTCCGAGAAAGATAAAAAGATCATGGAGCCCTTTGGACGAATCATTCCGCAGCTGAGCGAAACGGAAAAGGAAAAGCTTCTGGCCTTCGGTGAGGGCATGCCTTTTAAGGCGGACCAGCAACGGGCACAGCAGGACAGTGCCTGAGATGGCGCGGGCCAGTGAGAGGGTGTGAGAAAGAATACATATAGGACAACTTTTGTCCCATAAGTTGTCAGGAAGGAGGCGGTTACTATGGAGGGCACATTTGAAAATCATTTGAATGGAAAACTGTTTTATGAAACTCTAGCCCGAATCCTCGGCGAGAAATATGGAGTCCAGATTACGGTGACCGTCAGAGCGAAGGGACAGGCGGTCGGGGAACAGAACAAAGAGAGCGCATAGAAAATTTTACAGAGGTGACACCATGCGAGAGCTTTTTCGGAGCAAGGCCCGTGCAGAGATGCAGCGGGCCGGCTACACCCGGCTGAACAAGCCGATACCGAGCGGCACTGTTATTTATCCAAGCGTATTCGCCCAACGGTGGCGGGAGTTTGCCTGAAAATAATGAAAGGAAGAAAAGAAAATGGAACAGAAAATCAACGAAATCGAAATCAATGGAGTTACTTATATTCCCAAGGACAGTGTGGTTCAAATGGCCCCTAAACTGGCCAGCATGAAGTACTGCATGGTGCGTACATATTCTGCAGGAGTTTTTGCGGGGTACATCGAGAGCCGAGACGGGAAAGAAGTTGTACTCAGAAATGCCCGTCGCATCTGGAAATGGGCGGGTGCGGCTAGCCTCTCTCAGCTTGCCACTGATGGGACAAGTTCTCCGAACGACTGCAAGTTCCCTGTTTCAGTAGATAGAGTTACCCTGCTAGAGGTAATAGAAATTATTCCAATCACCAAAAAAGCAAAGGAAAGCATTGAGGGGGTTCCGGTATGGAAGGTTTGATTCTATCCAGCTCCGGCGACGGCTCCGGCTCCGGCTCCGGCGACGGCTACGGCTCCGGCGACGGCTCCGGCGACGGCTACGGCTACGGCTCCGGCGACGGCTCCGGCTCCGGCTACGGCTCCGGCGA
>NZ_QWKG01000161.1 GCF_009911595.1 Colidextribacter sp. OB.20 | reverse complement strand
CGGTTCTGTTGCAAAGTTTTAAATAAAGAATAAAATCCCTTACGGTATCTATGATTTAAGCTGGGATTCCCAATAATACCTTGATTTCAGTACAGACCGAAAACCCGAAGAGAGTGCCTTCTTTTCGGGTTTTCTTATATAATCCTCGGATGGCTTCCATGCCTTTAATCGTGGGTGAGGCAGTGCGTAAACTTCGATAGAATTTATTGCGTCTCTTTACTGGACGATGGTCTTGTTCAATCAAATTATTCAGGTATTTAATGGTACGATGTTCTGTCCCTTGATAAAAGCCGTATTCTTTTAGTTTCTTAAAGGCACTTGTAATAGAGGGGGCTTTATCTGTGACTACAACCTTCGGTTCATCAAACTGCTTCACTAACCGCTTAAGAAAAGCATAGGCTGCTTGTGTGTCCCGTTTTTTACGTAACCAAATATCCAAGGTTAAACCATCTGCATCGATGGCTCGATACAAATAATGCCATTTTCCTTTAATTTTGATGTACGTTTCATCCATTTTCCATGAATAAAAGGATTTTTTATTTTTCTTTTTCCAAATTTGATAGAGTAGTTTGCCATATTCTTGCACCCAACGATAAATCGTCGTATGAGAAACGTTAATGCCACGATCATATAAGATTTCTTGAACTTCACGATAGCTAAGGTTATAACGAAGATAGTAGCCCACGGCTACAATAATCACATCCTGCTGAAATTGCTTTCCTTTAAAATGATTCATCGTCATTCCTCCTGCTATCTTTTTCTATTATTCTACCTTATTTGATAGTAGATTTAAAACTTTGCAACAGAACCCTTTTAACAATATTGGTAGATTTGCT
>NZ_QWKG01000160.1 GCF_009911595.1 Colidextribacter sp. OB.20 | reverse complement strand
ACTAACCTGTACTTTTTTCATCAGACAGGGGTATCCTCTGTTGCCCATTTGAGAAAGGTTCGGTGTGTAATTCCAAGTTGTACTGCAGCTTTACGTGCTGAAATTTGCCCATTTCCCCAGGCAGAACGTACATCTGCGAACTCCTTTGGCCGCTTAGTGGGTTTGCGTCCGAATTTGACTCCACGTGCCTTGGCTGCGGCAATACCCTCGGCCTGCCGCTGACGGATGAATTCCCTTTCCGTTTGAGCCACGTAGGAGAGTAACTGCAGGACAATGTCAGCAATCAGCATTCCGGTTAAGTCTTTTCCTTGACGGGTATCCAGTAGCGGCATATCCAAAACAACGATAGCCGCCTGTCTCTCCTTGGTGATGATGCGCCACTGTTCTAAAATCTCCTCATAATTGCGTCCTAACCGGTCGATGCTTTTGATGACAAGAATATCGGCTGGTTTTATTTTACGTATCAGGGTTTGATAGCCTGGGCGCTCAAAATCCTTGCCGGACTGCTTATCTATGAAGACATATCGGTCTTGGACTCCAAATTCCCGCATGGCGACCCGCTGCCGATCCTCGTTTTGGTCTTTCGACGATACACGGATATACCCATAAACTTTTTGATTCATGTTGTTCCCTCCAATCACTGATAGAATGATTTTAGAGGAAACCTTGATTGCGCTCAAATGATATTTGATTAGTGTCAAAAATCTCTCCTAACATTATACGCTGTCACAATCCAAATATCAAGTGCCACAACACAGACAATTTAATAAAATTTCTGCCTCCGGTAAAATTAACCGAGGAGGCGAATATGTATTGGACAAGAAAGATGGAACTGCTTTTGATAATTCTGAGCG
>NZ_QWKG01000159.1 GCF_009911595.1 Colidextribacter sp. OB.20 | reverse complement strand
AAAAAAAGAAGATAGAAAATAGGAAAAAAAAAAAAGAAGATAGGAAAGAAAGAAGATAGAAAAATAGGAAAAAAAAAAGAAGATAGAAAATAGGAAAGAAAGAAAGAAGATAGAAAATAGAAGAGGGAAATCAGGATAAGAGAAAATAGAGGAGAAGAGAAGAGAGGAAGATAGAAAAGCAGCACGTAGAAGAAATGGGAGGCGGCGGAGCGAGGAGTGGTTCCAGCCCGAATGGAAGTGTAAATTGGGGAAGAAAAGAGGAAATTTGGTGAAGAGAGGAAGAATAGGGCCCAGAGAAGAGAAGATGTGGAAAAGCAGAGAGAAGGAATGGAAGGCAATGAGGCGAAGCAGCCGGAGCGTGGTGAGGCTGGAGGCGGAATTCACCGAATCAGCGGAAACGGCCCCAAAAGGAGCGGCGCGGTGAGGCCCCGCAATGGGGCGGGGGGGGGCTCTTGTCGTTGCAGGCACTGCTTGGCCACAAAGCGCCCTGGAATTCCCTGTGGTGGGGCAGATTTTGGGATAAAAAACGACGGAAATGGTGAATGTGTATTTTTTTGGGGTGGGGAAAAAAAAAAATAGCAAAAAATGTGGAAAAATAAGAACGCAACCCCAAATCCAACGTCATCACGCTCCGGCTGTACAGTGTTGTAGGTACCGGTGGTGCACCGCAGAGTAAGTGCCAAATCCTTGTTTTCTTACCCCAAAATGTTGTGCTGGGGGGGATGGCGGAGCAGGTGGGGAAAGGAGGATAAAAAGGTGGAAAAAGGGAAAAGTGCTGTTTTCTTTTGTGGGGGTCGGGGGGGTGTTCGAGTGTGTTTCCCCCCTCAGGTGTGGCAGCAACAGGCGACAAAGTGGAGGAGCAATTAAAAAAAAAAA
>NZ_QWKG01000158.1 GCF_009911595.1 Colidextribacter sp. OB.20 | reverse complement strand
GGCCGTCGGGACCGGCCTCGCCCTCGGCGGGGCCCTCGGGACCTTCGGGGCCCTCGGGGCCCATGGGGCCCTCGGGGCCGGGGAGGGTGGGGGCCTTCAGCACCGCGCCCAGCTTGGAGGTCAGCGCCATCTGCTGCTCCATGATGCCGGACAGGGTGTCCTTCACGCTTTTGTTGACCTGCATCACCTCGTCCAGGGAGGCCGCCCCGTCCAGACCGGGCATGGTGCCCAGGACGTATTGCAGCTTCTCGCCCTCGACGTTGAGGAGGTGGCTCAGGCTCAGCTCCTCGGCGGCGATGGAGGAAATGATCTCGTTGAGGCTGTCCTCTCGGGTCAGCGGGGGATCATTTTTGGGGAATGTGGGCATTGACATAAGGCACCCCTCCTCAGCTCAGACGGACCATGGACAGGGAAGCCCCGATGGAGTTGGGCAGCAGGGTCACCAGGCCCGCGTAGCCGTATACCTGCAGGGAGACCTTGGCCCCCGCCGGCAGATCCACCAGGATGTCGTTGGCGAGGCGGCTCAGAGGCGTCGTCTGGGGTATGACATTGGAGCCTGCGATTTCCGAACCGTCGACCATCAGCCGGGCGCCGAGGGTCAGGGGCGTGACGGAGTTGACATTATAGGAAACCCGATACCGTCCGGCCTCCGCCACGGTGAAGGTGTCGTTTGCCCCGTTGACCGTGATGTCGGGGGACAGCGTCTGGGCGTCGGGCAGAGCCACGTTGGTTCCGGCCATGAGGACCGTGAACGCCGCGCCCTTGGTGCTGGCGGCATAGGCGTTGGTGGCGGTGACATTGGGTCCGGTGGGGCCTGTGGGGCCGGCAGGGCCGGTAGGGCCGGTGGCGCCCGCAGCGCCGGGGGCTCCGGCGGGGCC
>NZ_QWKG01000157.1 GCF_009911595.1 Colidextribacter sp. OB.20 | reverse complement strand
TCTACAGCTTCAGCTTTGAGACGACAAAAGACACGGCTGGCTGCCGTGCCTTATACCGTAACTATATTGTAGGAGGTAAATACTATGTATTTACAAAGTTATTTACCAATAATTGCATTTATGAAAGAAAATAGAGATAATAAGTAGCAAAATAATGATATTTCTCATTGGTTATACAGAAAACAGCACGAAAGTTTTAATATTGAGCAAAAAGAAAGCAAAATAAGCATTGATTTTGATAAAATAGGGAAAGAAATTTATAAAAAGCTGGAAGAAAGTATTTAGAAAGAGGCTAATAAGAGACAGAAAAGAGGCGGTAAAGGGTGACGAAACAGAGAATTTTAGGTTGATTATCTATAAAACTGCTTATCTTCTTATGACCGAGGAAAAAATCTCTCTTAAACTTTTCTGAATACGTTCTATTACAAGGCTTTCAGCGATTGTACAAAACAGAGAATTTCATAGTGTGATATGGAATCAATTCATGCTTAAAGTGCTCTATGGACTGGAAGTCTTGCAGATAGAGCAACTCACTTTTCAGCAAGCCGAAAAAGTTTTCAATCACGGCATTGTCCAGACAGTTGCCTTTTCGGCTCATGCTCTGGTGGATTCCCTTTTTCTTGAGTATAGCTTGGTACCGTTTATGCTGGTATTGCCAACCCTGATCGGAGTGAAGGATGAGTTTTGTTCCGTCCGGTACCGTTTCAAATGCTTTGTCCAGCATGGAGATAACCATGTTGAGAACTGGCCTGTCTGAGATTGTGTAGCTAACCAGGTCGCTGCTGTACAGGTCAAGAATGGGAGACAGGTATAGTTTCTCTCCAAACAAGCTGAACTCTGTGACATCGGTGACCCACTTCTGGTTTGGTTTTTCAGCATGGA
>NZ_QWKG01000156.1 GCF_009911595.1 Colidextribacter sp. OB.20 | reverse complement strand
AGTAGTTGATCTCGATGACGTCAACAGTCTGCTCGTCGTCGTCGATGTAGATCTCGGTCTGGGTGCCCTTGGCGGTGAAGCGGTAGATGTCGCTGCTGTTGGCGCCGGGAATCAGCGCCTTGCCGTAGCTGTCGGCAGCGGTCTCAACCTCTTTGCCGTTGATGAAGGCGGTCCACTCATAGCCCGGGTCATTGTTCTTGTTGGCGTAGGCGGTGCAGACGGACTTGCCCAGATTCTTGTACACGTCCTTCTCCTTGGTCTTGTCGGTGTACACATAGGTGGGGGCGTTGGGAACGGTGATGATCTCGTCCTTCTCCTGCAGCCGGACCAGGCTGGGCAGCAGGCCGCCCTCGTTGGTCAGGTTGTCAGTCTTGGTGATGGTGCCGGAGGAGGTGGTGGAGTTGCCGGCATTGTAGCGGCCCACGCCCCAGGTGGTGGCGGGACGGCCGTACATGTCGCGGTCATTGCTGCGGTAGACCAGGTCGAAGTTCTTGTAGCCCAGGGTCTGGAGGTAGTTGAACTCCAGGGAGTAGATGATGCCCTGGTTCTCGTTGTAGTACACGCCGAGAAGCTCGTTGTACTGCACGGGAACGGCCTTGCTGATGGTGTTGAACACCATCTCGGCCACGTTGTCACGGGCCAGCTCGGCGTTGGTGGGCAGGTTCAGATTGCCGAACATGTTGATCTTGGTGGCCTGGGCGATGGAGGCCAGAGCCCAGTCAGTGGCCTGGGCGATCTCGTTGCCCTTGAAGTAGCCAAGAGCACGGGACAGCATCAGGGCGGCCTGAGCAGTGGTCACGGTGTCGTTGGGGCCGAAGCGCCCGTCGCCGTAGCCGCCGATGATGCCCAGCTGGGTGGCCAGGTTGATGTAGCCAGTGTAGTAGTCGTTGGC
>NZ_QWKG01000155.1 GCF_009911595.1 Colidextribacter sp. OB.20 | reverse complement strand
TCTCGGGACTATTATCTGCATTCTCCTATTCCCTTGTATATGCGGTGGTACATTTTACGCTTACGCAAAATCAAGAGCGTTTTCAAGTCCAGAATGGAAAAGGGATTGCGCTGTTCGGGGGCTGTCCCCTATGGCTATCTTGCTTCAAAAGAGGACAAGGGCGAGTGGGTGATTGACGAGGAAGCCGCCGTCGTTGTGCGCCGTATCTTCCAGATGGTCATGGACGGTCAGAGCGTCAACGGCATCGCCCGGACGCTGCGGGCCGAACAAATCCCTATCCCTTCCGAACACTGGAAGCGCATCGGCTGTCCTGTCCGCGCCAGCAGCTACCGTGACCCCTACGCTTGGTCTGCCACCACCCTGGGTTATATCCTCAAAAGGCCGGAGTACCTGGGGCGCAAGGTGCTGGGCAAGACCATCTGCGAGAACTACAAGACCAAAAGCACCCGCAGAACTGCGCCAGAGGAACAATTTGTGTTCGAGGGAGCTGTTCCTGCCATCATTGACGAAGAAACATGGCACAATATCCAAAGGCTGCGGGAAACAGTACGCCGGACACCCAAACGGAGCAGCAGCCCCAATCGTCTGACTGGATTGCTCTACTGCGCCGACTGCGGCGCAAAGCTGACCCACCACAACAGTCTTGTTCAAAGCAAGTACATCGACGATGCTTTCACCTGTTCCAGATACCGGGGAATTGTTCAAGAGTGTACCATTCACTATGTCCCCACGCAAAAGCTGGAAGCGGCAATCCTCTCCGCCATTCAGCGGATAAGCTGGTATGTCCGCAATAACGAGCAGGAGTTTGTTCAGCGTGTCCGGGAGGCGTCCAGTCTGCGCCAGGAGGAAGCGGTCAATGTCAACGCCGATATGAAATTGTAAGAAAACGCCGAAGAAATTTTGTAGTTTTTCGGCGGGGATGGGTAACAAAAT
>NZ_QWKG01000020.1 GCF_009911595.1 Colidextribacter sp. OB.20 | reverse complement strand
ACCCACCGGGGCTGCGGGCGCAGCCGGACCCACCGGGGCCGCAGGTCCGCAGGGTGTCACCACGGAAGGCGTGGCCCGCAATGGCGCCACCGGTCCCACGGGAGCCGCTGGACCCACCGGGGCCACCGGCCCCAACCCTACAGCAGCCGCAGCCTTCGCCGCCAACACCCAAGGACCTGACTTCAATGTGCCGGCCTACTCCGGTGTTGTGATCCCTCTGCCGGATGCCCAGGTCATGTCCGCAGATATTACTGCCAACCCGGAGAACACCATGTTTCAGGTGAACAAAAAGGGCGTCTATCTGCTCTCTTACCGCGTGAATCTCACCAAGCCCGCGCAGGTAGGGACCAAGCTGCTCATAGCCGGCATGGCGCGATACACTACTATGGTTATCCCCGCGGCTCCTACTGCCAGCTTTGAGAATCAGGAGGTGCATCTTATGAACGCCGGTGAGACGCTCCAGCTCCAGCTGTGCGCGGCACCCCTCCCCGGACTTTCTCCAAAGGCTCAAACTGTCACCCTGGCGGGCAGCGGAACGGGCGCTTCTCTGAGTATCATTCTCCTGGAAGAGAAGTAATGAAGGGGCACATTCCTGGTGTGCACACCCACTTAGAAAGGAGATTATTTTATGTCTCTGCCCAGCTTTCCCAATATTGACCCGCCCATCAAGCGGGAAGACGCAGTCAATCAGATTCTTTCCTCCATCGCTATGGAGGAGTTAGGAATGAGCCATATCCTCAACGCCGAGGGCGAGAAGCTGCAATATATCCTTGGCACCTTGCCCGGCCTCAGCGGCCCCGCCGCTACCGTAAAAGATGTGCTGAACGCCAACGGGAGTGTCAAGGAGCTGCTGGAAACCGCCACGCAGAACCAGCTCCTCCTCAAATCCAAGATGCAGTGCGCGCTAGATACCACCCCCGCGCAGGGTCCCGCTGGCCCCGCTGGAGCCACTGGTCCCACCGGCCCTGCCGGACCCACTGGAGCCACCGGCCCCACCGGCTCCGCCGGCGCGGCAGGAGCGGCAGGAGCAACAGGAACCACCGGTCCCACTGGACCTGCCGGTGCAGCGGGCCCTGCCGGCCCTGCCGGGCCCACCGGTCCAACGGGCCCTGCCGGAAAATATTCCCCAGGCATGGATGGCCCAACGGGTCCTACCGGCCCCACCGGCCCCACCGGCCCTAACGTCACAGCCGTCTCCGCCTTTGCTTCAAATTACACGGGAGGCACCATCCTCCCCGATCCATTAGGCGACGCTCTATTAGGTGTCACGGTGCCTTTGCCGAATGTTGGGAATAGGTCCACAGATATTGGCATCGATAAAGCCAACAGCGAATTTATTGTGGAAAAAGGCGGATATTTCCAGATTTCCTACAACCTCAACCCCTCCACACCGGTGGCAGGCACTGCTCAGATCGTAATCAACAATAAGGTCAATAAAGCCTCCGTCATGACTCCGCAGTTGGCCGCAAACCACTTCTCCGGCACGATCCTGGTGCCGCTGAGCAAGGGCGACAGGGTCTCCCTGCGGGTGATCAGCGCCACGCCGGTCGTTCTGCCGGCTAAGTCTGCCGGGGCCTCCCTGTTCATGCTCCGCTTGGCTTGAGGTATAGACTTCGGAAAAACGAAGCCCGTATGAACCGCAAAAGTGAGGCTATAAAAGTATAACAGAGGGCCCCTGAAGAAGAAAAGAAATTGCCGGAATCTATTGCATCGCAACAGGTTCCGGCGCTAAAATGAGGCCCCCATTTCAAATCAGGGCCGTCCGTCCCCAACCCCACCAAAATGCACCCACTGCATACCACCAGATACCAGGTTTCTGCCCGCCCTCATTTTTCAAAAAGTCAAAAAAATATGAAAAAGCCCTGAAACCTCTCGATTTCAGAACTTTTTCTGGTCCGAGTGACTGGATTCGAACCAGCGGCCTCTTGAACCCCATTCAAGCGCGATACCAAACTTCGCCACACCCGGATAAAACCATTGAAAACACTGGATTTTTAAGCGGTTCACTCTTGATTTTTTCAAGTGTAACGCGCTTGATTTTTACTTTTTCAGTATATCACCAGAGGGCGGAAAAGTCAACTTTTTCGGCCCCTTTTCTATGCCCTCACAAGCTCATGTCCTTGACCCGCCGATAGAATGTATTGGGCTTTAGCCCTACCTCCTGCATGGCGGCGGTGGCGGTTATCTCTCCCGCCCTCCAGCGGGCGCAAACCGCTTTGAATTGCGTTTCGTCTACGTCCAACGGCTTTCGTCCCTTGTACTTGCCCGCGCCTTTGGCAATCTCTATGCCCTCCCGCTGGCGCTCTAAAATGTTCTCCCGCTCCAATTCAGCCAACGCGCCGAACACTGTGAGCATGAACCGCCCTTGCGGGGTGGTGGTGTCGATGTTCTCTTTCAAACTGACAAACTCCACTTGCCGCGCCGTCAGGTCTGACACGATGGAGAGTAGGTCGCGGGTATTCCGGGCAATACGGGAAATGCTCTCCACCACCACAATGTCCCCCGCACGAACAAAGCCCATCATTTCTTTGAATGCGGCGCGGTCTGTGTTCTTGCCGCTGGCCTTGTCAACAAACAGCTTTTCGGCCTGTTGTTCTTCCATCATTTTCAACTGCCGCGCTTCGTTCTGTTCGATGGTGGAACACCGCACGTAACCAACCCGCATAAGCCGCGCCCCCTTTGCTTTATCTGTTATTATTCTACCACAAGGGGCGGAATGTGTCAATAGAATATATTTAATTATTGCAATATTTCAAAATAGCAATACATATCTGTGTGACACAGAAAAGCGGCCTGTTTTAATATGCCATTAGGGTATAGCCTATTGACAGAAACGGTGAGGGGCGGGATTGTTCCCGCCCCGTAGTTTTATGGCTTTAACGTTTTGCATTAGGCACATAAATCCAGCCAATTTGATAGGTAGAGTCTCCCTTTGACAGGACCGTCCCATTTTCGTCAATATAGCCATAATAAGATGTGTGTTCAATCGTGTACCCAAGGCTCATATAATTAGTTCTTTTACTGCTAGTTATCCGTCCGCTATCGTCATAAGTATATAATACTTCTTCCGGAGTATCAACGCCGTCCCAGTTTCTGCTGATTAACCTGCCATTTTCATCATAAGTATATGTGTAAAAAAACGGATAGGATTCGGCCTCTGCCCGGAGCATTCTTCCCTCACTGTCATAGCTGACGGCTTTGTAGGTAGTAGATGAAATCGTAAAAGTGTCCACTGTGCCATCTTCATGATAGTTATAGGTATATACCCCGTCATAAATAATTTTACCCTCATCGTCATATTGATAATAACGATTATCTTTGGGGTTAGAAGTGAGCGCACAAATAATATCGGTGTAAAAATTCTGTAGTAACTCATTTGAATCACGATAGCCATTCAGAGATACTAATAGCTGACGGCTCTCCGCCACGGCCTCATAGTATTCTTTTGTACCCGGCTCCGTATTCAGCAAATCTATTGCAGTCTGGTAATCATTCAACAATGCGGCCTCTGTTTGCAAGTCGATTGCGTGTTCAACCTGATTTGCACTGTCTTTGTAATTTCCGAGTTTTGTAAAAATGGAAATTGCTTCATCATAATTTTCAGATTCAAGAAGTGCAACAGCTTGATTGTAGGTGGTTTCGTTTATCTGCTCCGCGCTGTCCTTATAATCTCCAAGTTCTGTAAAGGCGGCAATCGCTTCATCGTATTGTCTTGCCTCTACAAGAGCAACAGCGGCATTGTAAGCGTCCAGTCGCGCCGCTTCTTCCTGCTGTGCTTTCACAAAGTTAGAAATCAGCACCGCCGCCACAATCGCAACAACGATAATCGGCGCGGCAATCATGGCAATCTTCTTTGTTTTCTTCGCCTGCTCCGCCGCCGCCGCTTTTTCCTCTGCGGCCTTTTTCTGCTCCACCGCAAGCCTCTTGTCCCGGTCTGCTTTCAGTTCGTCCATGTCCAGCGCGGCAAGCGCGGCGGCTTCTCTCTGGCAACTATGGCAGTTCTTTTCGCTGTCGTGGTTGACAGCCCCGCAAGCGCAACGCCAAAGGTCTTTTTCCTTTTTGAAAATGCACTTACAATCTGCCCCGTATTTTGCCCGGTACTGCTTTGCAAGTTCGCCGTCCGTAAATTCCTTTTCTGGTGTGACAGGAGCGGAAAGCGGCTCCCATGCCTCGTCAGGGGCTGTCCAAATACTGTTGTCGGAAAATATGACCTCCAACACGGAAACAGCGAAAGAGCGCGTTGCCGCCTCTTTGAGCATGACAGGCGTTTTCTGTCCAAAATCAGTGTCACGCCCCGCCGACAGGTCTAAATACTGGTAGTCAACTGTCCCGCCGAGGGGTTTTCCCACTGTATCAAAGGGTGCGATTTTCACCGTTGCGGCTTTAATTACCTTATCTTGAATATTGCGCATTTTAAGCTGTGCAAAGACCTTGCCCGACTGATTATCTTTCTGCAACGCTCCCGCCGCAATCACGACAGGAGCGCCCGCAGAGTACAGATTTTCAGACAGGGCAAACAGCTTTGAATATCTCTCACTCATTTGCCCTTGCCCTCCTTACAGTTCAGGAAGTTCGTCCGCGCTGGGGCCGCTTTGCACCTGTGCACCGCGTCTGTCGGGCAGAGCAATTACCATCGGATAACCAAACATCGCCATCCAGAAACACCACCAAAAATATTTCTTCTGCGGGTGTCCCTTCATCACCGCGATTTCATACATGGTCTTTGCGGCGAACCAATCAATCGCAATGATGATTGCCAAAACCAACAGCCCAACAATAACAAATTCCATAAGTATCTGCCCTTTCTTTACTTTATATTTCCCTGATTTAAGACGTACCCTGTGGCGCGTACCGCCGCCTCATATTCATGCACATGACGGGAAACAGTGTCCGGGCTTCGGCGCAGCTTCTTTGCTATGGCCTTGAATGAGCCGCCCTGCTGGTAGAGTTGCCACATCTTTTCCCGCTCTTTTTCTGTGACCTTTGTTCCCTTCGCCATCGCCTCACTTCACAACCTTATCCTCTGCCCGGAGCATGGTTTCCTTCATGGCCTTGTCAAACTGGTCGCGGACATAATCCTCCGCTGTCCACTTTTTGTCAGAGCCGCCATCAGCAAGGACTTTGTTCATCCTGTCAAGCTGGGGAAAGAAGTTTTTGGGCAGAATGATACGGCCCTTTTCCGTGTCGAGAATGATACGCATAGATTTTACCTCCTACAAATAAAAAATGTACGATGTTGTGCAAATTACACAGCATTTCGTACAATCTATCATATATATATATTGTCAAGTGTTTTTGCAAAATTTCTCAAAATTTTTTGTTTCCGCCGAAAATCAGACGATACGCAGCGAAAACAGAGCCGCGCCGGGTGAAAACGGCTGCATTTTACTCGATTTCACCGCGTTCCCGCTCGATTTTGCAGGATTTCAACGTGTAACGCCCGGAGTTCTCTTGATTTCAAGTGAAATTCACTGGATTTTGCAAGTATGCCACCGTTTTCAGGTGGATTTCTCCCGTTTCCGCCGTAAACGTCCGCGTCCGCCGTGATTTTGTGTCGGTCGGGAAATCCACCAAAAAAACCCAGTATCGAAATTCGGAAATGTAAAATCCCGAAACCCTCCCCCGGTGGCCTTGTGGCTGTCGGGGGCTTCTGCTGTGGTGTCCCGCTCCGCAACGCGAAAAAATTTTATGAGGCGAACGACCTTGAATGTGTAGTTTCATGGTTTGGCGTCTTCCGCTAAAGTCTCTCTAATTGTTTAGATTTCCTTCAATTTTTCTCATTATATCGTTTAATTGCCTGTAAAAAAATTTTATGTTATAATATATATAGAAAGTGAGAGAGAGGTAAAACCTCTAAAAACGCTTTCACTATTAAACGAAAGGAGGATTCCTGTATGAATCCTACAACTGATAATCACTATAATAACTGCTTTACGCTGGGCGGCAAATCCAAGCGCGAAAGCGGCGCAATTATCAAAGTGCCTATGTTCATCGACAGCGACGGCTATCCTGCAAAGCTGTGGGGCGGCAAGGGCGGCACTTTGGGCCGATACTACGCATTGTCCTATGAACGGGCAACGCAAATCTTTGAACGCTATTTGAACGGAAACAAGCGTGTGAGAGGGGACGAAAGTTTGCGTGTCAGTCTCTACCTTGACAACGCTATGTGCGGCGATTTGCATATATTCGTTATCGACTTCGACCGTTTCGATGAAACCAGCGGCTTCTTTCAGAGCGCGAAAAATCTTGCCGACAAGGTGACACGTTCACAGGGCGGAGGCTACCACATGTTTTACGGCATTAACAAGGACACCGCCGCTCCGTTCTTTGACAGTATTAACCTTTTGGCAAGCAAGGCCGCAAAAAGTTTTGTCTGCTCCACGGGCAACACGACGCTGGACGGCGCAAACAAGGTTGATTTCTTTTGCGACGCTCGTCACTTCATTTATGAGTGGGAGCCGTGGGACAATTCTGTTGGCCTGACCGATAAGACGCAGCAGCTTTATACGCTGATTAAAGACAACTTCACCCTGACCCGACCGATTGAAACAGGGTGGACAAGCATGGAACACAGAGCCATGGGCCGCGCTCCGGTGCTGTTCCAGCCCAAGGACGAAAATGCGCTTCTGGAGCTCATGAACAGCGCACAGAGGGAAATTTTTGATGACCTCAAAACTCTTTCTCCAGACTGCACACGTGAGGAATGGTTCAGCATTGGCTTGAACATCTGGCACGTGTTCGGTGACGATCTGGGCGGCGACGTGTTCCGCTTCTGGAGTGAGCCGGGGCACAGCTACGTCCCACAGGGCTGTGCGGTTACATGGGAAAACATCATTGTCAGAGGGCCGAACACACGTCTCAATAATCGCGGGTGGGACGCGATACTGCATGAAAATATGACAAGTGCTTTTTAAGCTGAAACCTGCACTTCAAAAAAGGAGATGGTGGCAATGTGAGTACAAACGGGCAAAAGGATTTTGCGGTTGGTGTCCCGCTCCCGCTCGAAAGAGCGGGGCGGGGAGCCGCCGAACCGCCGACCTTTCGCGGGGAGCCGATTGCATGGCTGACCGTCCCAACAACGAAAACCGTTGTCACGGCAAACGCCTTTGGTGACAGCGAGGCCAGCGAGAGGCCGGGGCGGAAAAATCACTTCATTCTGTACTGCGGCAATCAATACAAACGGGAGGACTTTTATCAAATGGCTTTCCCGTAGGACTACCGCAAATATCCGTACAAGGTGGCCTTTGCCACAGACGATATTTACAGGCTGGGCGGGAGCCAGCGGGCCAAACTGCAATATCACATTCTCGCCCAACAATTCCCGCTCGTTCATGTAGCCGCCGAGGACAAGGAAGATTTAGAGCGGTTTGCCGCGTAGTCTGAAACCGAGTCCGCGCAGCTGTGGCTTGCCCGTATGCGCTGGCCCCAAGGCCACGAAAAAATGGTGTCATTCGGGCAAGCCCTGAGCGTGGAGGGCAAAGCCAGCGGGGGCCGGGTCAAGGGCCTTTGGTGCTACAAGGCCGAACTCGACGCTACAAGGGCCGTTTACACGGGGTACACCATGATGTGGGAGTGGTGGGCCGTCCCGCTCCTGCAATATCTGACAGAGCAGAGAGAGGCCAGAGCCGCCGCCACACTGGAAGTCATTCAAACGGTTATGCGCCTGCTCTACTATCAGAACGGCCTTTATCTGACCGTCCCCGGCGATGTGCGGCGGGCAATCGTCAAATGGGCCTATCAATATCTGAAAGACGGAGCCGCGCCTTTTCCCTTTGCCGGGGACATGGGGAGCGACAGCTATCAATTCACGGTTAATTTTGAGCGCGACACGTCCCTAAAGGAGAACGTCAATATTCACGCTGATATGGGCGCGTACAACGCCGCCCACAACGCAGAAAAAGCCGCCCGCCGAACCGCGAAACGGTTTGTCGATTTGACCGGGGACAGGTGGACAACTGCCGAACTCCGCGCACAAGGTTTCACTGATAGGAATATCAAGACATTCTGTAAAGACGGCCTGATAAAAAAGCTATATCAGGGCCACTATCAGAGAATTTTCGTGTGACTTCTGGGACTTTGCAAACGCTCCCGGATGTTGGTAATAAAGAGAATAAATCCAACATTCGGGAGCGTGATGAAAGTCACAGGCAGAACTTGAAAATACATATTCAAAAATAGAAAGGAGCAAAAAAATGGCTACCGTAGTAAACAACTTTGATAATTTCATTGAATACATCGTTTCCGCTTTCGAGGCGGAAATGCACAACGTAGAGCGCAATAATATTTGGGACGCAATCGCCAACGGGAACCCCTACCCGGCGCATGAGGCTTATATTCGTAGCAGACGGTCAGGCCCAGAGCATGAGCAACAGCGAAGTGCTCTGCGCTCTGCTTTGCGGCGTGTGCTGGGGACAGAGGAACAGCAAGCAGAAATGATGTTGCCCGCCGCCGAGGAAGCAATACAAATCGCCATAGCAAGGCTGAAAGACTGGCTTGACGGGTATCACTTTCGTTAAAAACCGCCGAGGCGGGAGAGGTTTGCAACCTCTCCCGCCTCTATTCTTCTTCATCGTCTGTTTCGGTGTCGGGCTTTTTCTCCCATCCTAAAATTTCCTCCATGATGAGGGCGAGGGGCAAGTCTGTATCTGGGAACATGGCAATACTCCTATTCTTTGATGTATTCTATTAAATCCCCAGGTTGACAATCCAAAAGGGCGCAAAGTGTTTCAAGGTTTTCCCACGAAACTCCCTTTTTTTCTCTGAACTTCTGTAATGTAGACTGACTTAAAAGCCCTTCTGTGCGAATTTTATTCGTATTAAATCCTTTCTCTTTAAGCGCACTGAGGACATCTATCTTGTATTGCAACCCCATAATAAAGAGCCTCCTTTTCCATTGTCCTTATTATAACTTACTTTTTGCACGATTTCAAGTGCAAAATTAAACAAAGTTTGGCACGTTTTTTCGTGCAAAGCGCCAGTGGACTTGCACGATAAATCGTGCTATAATATAGACAGTTAAGGGGAACACCCCAATAAAACAAAAGGAGATTTGAACATGAGCAGAAACGAACTGGTAGCCAAAATCGAGGCACTGAACGAATGGGAATCTGTTATTGAAGAAGCCAAGGCAGAGGCCGACGCGCTCCGGGACGCTATCAAGGCGGAAATGCTGGAGCGGGAAACAGAGGAATTGACCGCTGGACAGTACATCGTGCGCTGGACTTCTGTAATCTCTAATCGGTTCGATACCACCGCTTTCAAAAAGGTCATGCCCGACGTTTACAAGGCTTACACGAAAGCCGTTTCCAGCCGCCGCTTCTCCATCAGCGCATGAGAAAAGGCCCTTGCGTGACAGCCGACCAAAGCACCACGCAAGAGGCCCCACCCCCACCAATCACGGAGAGGGCAAGAACATTATAGCTTGCCCTCTCCCAAAAATCAAGAACAGGAGAGAAAGAAACATGAAAGAATTGACAAGCTACAACCGGGTAGCCGGGTATCTGAACAAAATTTTTGACCTGCTGAACGCTGAATTTTTTGAAAGCACACTTTCAAGGCCCACCATTACCATCCAGTCCACGCCCCGCGCATACGGTCACTTTTCCTTGCGGGATGATACCTGGGTTTCCAAGCTGGGCGGGACGCATGAAATCAACATCGGCGCGGGAACGCTGGCGCGGCCCATCGAGGAAGTAGCGGCAACCTTGCTCCATGAGATGGTACACTATTTCAACTATGAAAACGGCATACAGGATTGTAGCCGGGGGAATACCTACCACAATAAGAAATTCAAAGCGGCGGCAGAGGCCCATGGGCTGAACGTGGAGCACAGCAAAAAATACGGGTGGTCGCATACTTCCCCCAGTGACGCGCTCCTCGATTTCATCCTTGAAAACGGCTTGACCGACATTCTGATTAACAGGAACGAATACAGCGGGTTTCAGATCACGGGAACGGGCCGACACAGCGGAGCGAATACCACCCCGCCGCCGCGCCCGTCCAGCACGCGAAAGTATATTTGCCCCTGCTGTGGAAATTCCGTCCGGGCAACGAAAACGGTCAATATCGCCTGTCTGGACTGTGACACGCAGATGGTTGTTGTAAAGTGAACTTCAAAAATGGGCGGGAACAATCCCCGCCCATTTGTATATATTACCGCCCCATTTTGATTTTACTGCCCTCCGTACCTTTTATCTGTGTCAGTGGGGAAAAGCTGTCATAGTTTTTGGAAATGTCCGCGTCAAATATCGCGCAGTAGTGTTTTGTCATGTCAAGGGTGGAGTGGCCTAAAAGCCGTTGGAGGGTAAACGCATTCCCGCCGCAGTCCACCAGATACTTTTTTGCGAATGTGTGACGAAACAGGTGAATACTTGTCTTTTCCACGCCCCGCCGCCTGTTATAGCTGGCAATACTGCACCGCAGGCCGTTCTCCGTCAACTGTGAGCCGTTTTCATTGGGAAACAGGTAATCATCTCCACCGCCGCCGCGTACCCGCATATACTCCCGCAGAACGCCGCAGAGGGCTTCACAGAGGGGAATGACCTGTGCCCGCTTGTTTTTGGTATGCCGCAGATAAATCACCTTGTTTTCAATGTCTACGTCTTTGATTTGAATATTGCGGATGGTAGCGGCGCGGCAACCATTATTGAGCAGGAGATTGATTATCACCCAGTTTCGATATTCAGCAAAGGTGCATTTCTTCATATTGGGCTTTTTGAGCAGCTTTTTCAATTCTTCGTCTGAATAAGTTTCCTTAATGGTTTCTTCGGCCTTGTAAAGCTGGATATTGAGCCGCGTTATCCCGGCCTCATTGCACCACGAAAGGAAAGATTTCAACGTCCGCGTATAGCTTTTGATGGAGTTAGCCGCGAGGCCCACGTCCCTCATGCTGGCAATCATGGCCTCCAAATCTACCTTGTTCAGCCTGTCCATGGGGATAGCGGGGGACAGGTGCTTGCTGATAGCGGAAAAGTGCTGTCCGTAGGTGGCAAGGGTCTTTTCACTGACCACCGCCGCTTTCTTTCCAGCGAGGAAGTCAGCGAATGTGTCCGCAACCGTGACGCTGTGTTTCATCTTGATTTTAGCCATTTTTCAACACTCCTGATTTGTCAAATTTTTCTGAAAAATCAAGCGTGCTGTGCGGCTAATCAAGAGTGTGGAAAAAGCAAACAGAAAACCCGCAAACCATTGTCTTGCAACGGTTTGCGGGTTTCGTGGTCCGAGTGACTGGATTCGAACCAGCGGCCTCTTGAACCCCATTCAAGCGCGATACCAAACTTCGCCACACCCGGATCGCTCCGGCTCTTGCGCCGGACAGCTTATGTATGATACCACGTCCTCCATAAAAATGCAAGTCTTTTTTTAAAAAATTTTTGCTGCGCAGGCATTTTTTTCTCTCGCTCCCTGCCGAGGCGGGCATATTCTATTTTTATAGAGGAGTCCAATTTTTATTTCGTCTTTTTAGCTAAATTACAGGAACAAAAACTGTATATTTTACTGAGCTTATCTCACTTGCTTTAGTCCAAAAAAACCGCTATAATTTTTATGGTTAAGGCATCCCAATGCCGGCCGTGACCGTTGCGCGGAGCCGGGGCAGGCCCGTGCTGCCCTTTTTTGATCGGCAAGCGGTCAAAAAAATTGGTCAAGGCCGGGAATTAAAAGTAGGAGGACTGCAAAATGGATTTTCATCTGACGAAAGAGCAAGAGATGGTCCGCAAGATGTACCGCGACTTCGCCGAGACTGAGGTCAAGCCTTTGGCCGAAGAGGTCGACGAGACCGAGGAGTTCCCCATGGAGACCGTCAAAAAGATGGCCAAGCTGGGGATGATGGGCATCTACTTCCCCAAGGAGTACGGCGGCGCCGGCGGCGACGTGCTGTCCTACGCCATGTGCGTGGAGGAGCTGGCCAAGGTCTGCGGCACCACCGCCGTCATCGTGTCCGCTCACACCTCCCTGTGCTGCGCCCCCATTTTTGAGCACGGCACCGAGGAGCAGAAGAAGAAGTACCTGCCCGACCTGCTCTCCGGCAGAAAGATCGGCGCCTTCGGCCTCACCGAGCCCAACGCCGGCACCGACGCCTCCGGCCAGCAGACTCTGGCCGTCAAGAACGAGAACGGCGACTACGTCCTCAACGGCTCCAAGTGCTTCATCACCAACGGCAACGTGGCCGACACCTTCGTGGTCTTTGCTATGACCGACAAGAAGCTGGGCAACCACGGCATCTCCGCCTTCATCGTGGAGAAGGACTTCCCCGGCTTCTCCACCGGCAAGCACGAGAAGAAAATGGGTATCCGCGGCTCCTCCACCTGCGACCTGATCTTTGAGGACTGTGTGGTTCCCAAGGAGAACCTGCTGGGCCAGGAGGGCAAGGGCTTTAAGATCGCCATGATGACCCTGGACGGCGGCCGGATCGGCATCGCCGCGCAGGCCCTGGGCCTGGGCGAGGGCGCCATCAATGAGGCCATCAAGTACACTCAGGAGCGCGTCCAGTTCAAGAAGCGCCTGAGCCAGTTCCAGAACACCCAGTTCCAGCTGGCCGACATGCACACCCGGATGCAGGCCGCTCAGTTCCTGGTCTACTCCGCCGCCATGAAGAAGCAGAACCACGAGTCCTACTCCATGGATGCCGCCATGGCTAAGCTCTTCGCCGCCGAGGCCGCCTCCGATGTGACCCGCCGCGCCGTTCAGCTGTTCGGCGGCTATGGCTACACCCGTGAGTACCCCGTGGAGCGCATGATGCGTGACGCCAAGATTACCGAGATCTACGAGGGCACTTCCGAGGTCCAGCGGATGGTCATCTCCAGCCACCTGGGCGTGAAATAAGATAGGAGGCAGATTGAAATGAAAATTATTGTTTGTGTCAAGCAGGTCCCCGATACCTCCGGTAAGGTGGCCGTCAACCCCGACGGCACCCTGAACCGCGCCTCCATGGCCGCCATCACCAACCCCGACGACCTGAACGCCGTTGAGGCCGCTCTGGTGCTGAAGGAGCAGACCGGCGCTGAAGTCATCGTCGTCTCTATGGGCCCCCCGCCCGCCGAGGGTATGCTCCGCGAGGTCATGGCCCGGGGCGTGGACCGCGCCATCCTGGTATCCGCCCGTGAGTTCGGCGGCTCTGATACTTACGCCACCTCTCAGATCCTGGCCGCCGCCATCGACAAGATCGGCATCGACAAGGACGACATCGTCATGTGCGGCCGTCAGGCCATCGACGGCGACACCGCCCAGGTAGGCCCCCAGATCGCCGAGAAGCTGGGCCTGCCCCAGGTCTCCTATGCCGCCGAGATCACCAAAGAGGGCGACACCATCACCGTCAAGCGGATGCTGGAGGACGGCTACATGACCATCAAGGTCAAGACTCCCTGCCTCATCACCTGCATCAAGGAGCTGAACACCCCCCGCTACATGAGCGTAGGCGGCGTGTTCGAGTGCTACTCCAAGCCCTATGAGATCTTCGACTACAACACCCTGAAGGATCATCCCTTCATCGACAAGGACACCATCGGCCTGAGCGGCTCCCCCACCAACATCCTGACCTCCTTTACGCCTCCCCAGAAGGGCGCCGGCATGATGCTGGAGGGCGCTGACAAGGCCACCTGCGATACCTTGGCCGGCATCCTGGCCAAGAAGCACATGATCTGAGAAGGGAGATAAACGAATATGTCTACTTTTAATAGTTCCGACGTTGCCGCCTTCAAGGGCGGAGTCTGGGTATTCTGTGAGCAGCGCCAGGGCAGCATGATGCCCACCTCCTTCGAGCTGATCTCCGAGGGCCGCAAGCTGGCCGACGAGCTGGGCACCAAGCTGTACGGCATCCTCTTGGGCGAGGGCATCGAGGGCATCGCCAAGGAGCTAGGCGGCTACGGTGCCGACGGCGTGTACGTCTGCGACCACCCCCTGCTGAAGAACTACACCACCGACGGCTACACCAAGGTCATCTGCGACGTGATCGAGGAGTACAAGCCCGAGATCATGCTCATCGGTGCCACCAACATCGGCCGCGACCTGGGCCCCCGCTGCGCCGCCCGGCTGCACACCGGCCTGTGCGCCGACTGCACCCACCTGGACGTGGACATGGGCATCTACAAGGACTTCCTGAAGGAGAACTCCACGCTGGCCCCCGAGCGCATCGACGCCACCAGCCACGCCGTGGTGCTGGGCGAGAAGCACGACGTGTCCCGTGACCTGAAGATGACCCGTCCCGCCTTCGGCGGCCACCTGATGGCCTCCATCATCTGCCCCCGGTTCCGTCCTGCCATGGCCACCGTCCGTCCCGGCGTGATGAAGAAGGCCGCCTTCGACCAGGCCAAGGCCGACGCCTGCGAGATCATCAAGCCCCAGTTCTCCCTCACCGAGGCCGATATGCAGACCGAGGTGGTCGAGGTCGTCAAGGCCGCCAAGAAGCTGGTTGACCTGATCGGCGCCGACGTGGTCGTCTCCGTGGGCCGCGGCATCTCCAAGGACGTGGAGGGCGGCATCAAGCTGGCCGAGGAGCTGGCTGAGGTACTCGGCGGCGTCGTGGGCGGCTCCCGTGCCACCATCGACTCCGGCTGGCTGTCTGCTGACCACCAGGTGGGCCAGACCGGCAAGACCGTCCACCCCAAGATCTATGTTGCTCTGGGCATCTCCGGCGCCATCCAGCACAAGGCCGGTATGCAGGACTCCGAGTGCATCATCGCCGTCAACAAGAACGACACCGCCCCCATCTTCGAGATCGCCGACTACGGCATCTGCGGCGACCTGTTCAAGGTCACCCCGTTGCTCATCGAGGCCATCAAGGCTGCCAAGGCCGCGAAGTAAGGGATTTCGCACAAAACGCCCGTCTTTTGAGGACGGACTGAAAAAAGAAAGACTGCTTACAGCAGTCTTTCTTTTTTACTCATTCCACCGGGATAATCTTGATCTGGTCTGCGGTAAAGCCGGCGGTCTGGTTTACCACATCCACAATTTTGGCGGTGTCCGCCTCGGTCAGCCCGCCCTCGGGCGCGGCCACCGCCAGGGACAGGGCGTCCTCCCCGATGAAGGCCACACAGTCAGTATAGCCTTTTGCGATCACCAGGTTCTCAATCTGGGCCTCAGTGACGGTGTAGTTGGCCATGGTCTGGATGTTGTCGTTCAGCTGGCTTCTCACCGCGTCGTCGGCGTCCTCCCGGGAGGCCGCGTCCTGGAGCAGGGAGAGGGCGCTGTCACGGGCCTGCTGGCGGTTGAGCCGGGCGGTGGCGAAATAGGCGCCGTTCGTCCCCTCGGCGGACTGCGTGTCCCCTCCGGTCTTGGTCCCGGAGCCGTCCCCCTCCTCCGGAGCTCCCGTGGGAGCGGAGCTGTCCCCGCCCAGCAGAGAGTCCTGGGTCTTGCCCACCATAGTGGACTGCCCAAGGGTCTTGCCCGCGCCGGTGTCCGTCTCTTTGCCGTAGCTCCAGTTGAGATAGACCGCCGCGCACACAAACAGGGCGATTGCCGCCACCACCGCGTTCCGCTTCCAAAGCTGGGACCAGTCGGACTTTTTCGTTCTCATGATAATTCCTCCTTGTTTTTTGATCCTTAAATCTCCCGTCCTTCGCAAACGGGCTCCTTTTGAAAGGCTTTTCCTATCCCCCCTGACACACCGAGATCCGGTCACTGCCCAGGCCGGTGAGGGCGGAAACCGCCTCGATGAGCTTCAGCCGGGTCCGGGCGTCTCCCCCACCGGGGCAGACGATGAGGGCGCCCCGAAACTGGGGGGCCACCGTCTGGAGGGGGACAACCTCCTGCTGGCCGGAGCCCTTCCCCACAGTGACCACTGTGTTGGAGGAGCCTCCGTCCCCCTCCTGGTCCTGGTTCCGGGCCAGCACCTGACGGCTGCTCCCGTCCAGGGTGAGGACCACCTGGGTCTCCCCCGCCCCCTCCACCTGAGAGAGGGTCTGGGCCAGTTTTTTCTCAAAGGCCTCCAGGTCGAAGGACGCCCCCTCCGCCTGTTCCGGGGCCTCCTGCCGGGGGCTGTCCCGCCCGCCGGAGGGCAGCAGCAGGAGAACCGCTCCTACCGCCATCACCAGCAGCACATATTGATACTTCCGCAGCGCCCCCTTCCACCGCCGGGCCGCCTCAGGCCACTTCCATTTCACGGCATTTCCTCCTTACTGTAAAGCTGGGCTTCCGCCGGAATCCCCAGGTCCTCCGACAGGATTTCGCTCAACCGGACCTGGGCGCTCTCCGGCAGGGGGCCGGACACCTCCGCACGCACCGGAAGGTACAGCCCCTCCTCCCCGGGCTCGCAGATCACCCGGGCGGTGCAGGTCCAGCCAAGTTCTGCCGCCTTGTCCACAATATATGCGGCGCACTCCCGTTCTATGATGGCTTTTCGCTGGCCGCCGACGGTATCCTCCAGCTCCGCCGCCCGAAGCTCCACTCCGGTAAGGCATTCCTCCAGCCACCGCCGGCTCTCCTCCACATCCAAATCCACCAGAGGGGACACAATGGCCGCCATGATGACCAGGCCGCACACCAGCTTCCCCACCCGCTTCACCGCCCCCTGGGGCATGAGGGCATCCGCCAGAGCGCACAGCAGACTGGCAGCGATGACGGCCAGCAGCCAGCCTCGCACCGCCCCCATCACAGGACCACCGCCTGGATGGCGGAAACCAGACTGACCAGCAGCACCAGGGCCCCCGCTCCCGTCATTCCCAGCACCAGCCCGAATGCGGAGCCGACGGCGTCGATCAAACCCACCAGCTTGGGCTGGGCCACCGCGGCGCACAGGGCCGCCGCTCCCTTGTAGACCAGATACTGGAGGGCCAGCCGGAGGAAGGGGGTCAGGCAGATGGCCAGCACCACCAGCAGCCCCGCCGCTCCCACGGTTCCTCTCAGCGCCCCCGCCCCGGCCAGCACCGACTCGGAGGCGTCGGCCAGAATCCCCCCCACCACCGGGATGGCCCGAGAGATAGCCAGCTTGGCCGCCTTGACGGCGGCGGCGTCCACGCTGCCCGCGATGGCCCCGCTGGCGGTGAGATAGCCCACAAAGGCCAGCAGCAGGGCGGTGAGGAAGAAGGTAATTGCTCCCTTCAGCAGGTCGGCCAGCTTTTTCAGCCCCGGATTGCCCACAGCGGCGTAGGCGCAGTGCACCGCCACGAAGGCGTAGACCAGGGGCACCAGCAGCCGGTCCATAGCAGTAATCAGCAGCTGGGAAAAGAGCACCGTGGCCCCCTGACGGGCGGCGGCGGCGGTGACATTGCCGGCAGCCGCCGTCAGCACCGCCATGGCGGGCAGCAGGACCGCAGAGAAGGCCTCCATCCGGCCCAGGGTGTCCCGGCCCAGGCCGATCATTGCCGCCATATCTGTCATAGTCAGGGCGGTGATAGCCAGCGCCCCCGCCAGGTTCACCGCCTGGAGGGCGCTCTCCTCCCCCTCCCTGGCACTGTAGGCCAGGGAGCACAGCAGCACCACCGCCATCAGCTTCATCCCGTTGGCCAGGCTTGTCCGAAGGAGCAGGCCCGCCTGCCCCAGAGCGTCGGTGAGGAGGTTGGACAGGCCGTCATCCAGGGACTCCCCCTGGCTCACGCCATAGCCCTCCGCCTGCTCCCAGATCTGCTCCAGCTCCGGGAGGGCCAGCTCCGCCCCCAGGACCGGGACCAGACTCAGGGCGGCCAAAGCGCAGAAAATCACCACTCTTTTCATGTCAGCAGCTCCCCCATCAGCCGGGCCACCGCCCGCACCAGGGGCAGGGCCGTCAGCAGGGCCAGCGCTGTCCCCGCCGTCTCCACGAAGGCGGCCACGCCCCCCTCCCCCGCCGACCGGCAGATCTCCACCGTCAGCTTGGTGAGAATAGACAGGGCCACCGTCTTGACCACCGGCTCCAGCAGCACCTCAGACAGGCCCGCCTGCCGGGCCAGCTCCTCCATCAGGGCCTTCACTGTCCCCAGGCCGGCCGCCGCCAGAGCCAGAATCCACAGTCCGGCGGCCAGGGCCAGCAGCAGGGCCAGCTCCGGGGTGTTTTTCTTTAAAACCGCGCTGAGCACCACCGCCGTCACCCCCACGGCGGCCAGCTTTACCATGGCCTCCATCACAGCCCGAAGAGGTTCTTCACCAGGTCGAACAGGCTGGCAATCTCCCGAACCACCATCATCAGCACCACCACCAGCCCCGCCAGGGTGGTCATCATGGCCTGCTCGTCCCGCCCCGCCCGGCTGAGCACCTGGTTCAGCACCGCTACCAGAATGCCAATGGCCGCGATTTTAAAGATCAGATCAACTTCCATATGTAAATGCCCTCTTTCGTAATTAAGATATATAGGGTGTGGCGATCCCGGCGCACCATCTCTGTAGGGGCGGACATTGTCCGCCCGCACGATAATGCAGTGTGTGCTGGTAGAACGGGCGCGCAATGCGCGCCCCTACAGTGCGGTTCCATACCCCCTACAACAGCAAAATCACCAGAAACGCCCCGCCGGACAGACCCAGGGCCTGATAGACCCTCCCCTGTCGGCGGCTGTCCGCCTCCCGGCGGGCGGCCAGCTCCTCCAGGCGGCGGCGGGCGGCGGACAGGGCCTCCCTCTGCCTCGGGACATCGCATCGGCCCAGCGTGTCCCCCAGGGGAAGCAGGAGGGCCTGTCCCTCCTCCCCCAGCTCCTCCCGCCCCCGGACCGCCCCCCGCCAGAGGGCGGAAAAGGGCTCCCGGTCCAGCCGGTCCAACCTCTGGGCGCAGTCCCGAAACAGGGCCCGGGCCGGGCCCTGACAGCGCTCCGCCCCCTCTGCCAGCAGCCGGGGCAGGGGCGGGGCGGACAGCTCCAGCTCCTGCTCCAGCAGGGCCAGCCCCGCCTCCAGCTGCCGCAGGTCCCCCGCCTGTCGGCGCAGGTCTCCCGCCGCCAGAAGGCCCAGCCAGGCCCCTCCCGCCCCCAGCAGAAGGGCTCCAATCAGACGGATCATCTACCTCAGCTCCTCTATAGCATAGGCCCGGCCCTCTCCACTCCGGCAGATGCGGACCAGAAACCGGAAGAGTCCCTCCTCCAGCAGGGGGCGGTACAGAGACCGGCGCTCCAGGTCGCCCCGGCCCTCCCCGTGGGCGGTGGCCAGCAGGGTGACGCCGCACCCTGCCGCCGTCATAAGGGCCCGCACGTCCTCGGGGGCGGTGATCTCGTCCACCGCCAGCACCTGGGGGTTCATGGCCCGGAGGAGGAGCATCAGCCCCTGAGCCTTGGGACAGCCCTCCATCACATCGGTGCGCCGGCCCACCTCCAGCTGGGGCCGGCCGCTGTACAGGGCGGCCACCTCCCCTCGCTCGTCGGCCAGGGATACCCGAAGTGGGATACATCCCTCGCCCTCGGACACCGACCGGATCAGATCCCGCAGGAGGGTGGTCTTACCCAGGCCCGGGGGCGCCAGAATCAGGGTATCGGCCAGACGGTCCCCAGGGCACAGCCTGTCCAGCACCGGGGCGGCCGCCCCCTTCACCTGCCGGGCAATCCGCAGATTGGCTGAGGACAGCTCCCGCAGGGTGTGGATTTCTCCCTCCCGGAGGGCCGCCGTCCCGCACAGGCCGATCCGGTGGCCCCCCTCCACGGTCAGATAGCCCTGGCGGACCTGGTCCAGCACTGTGTGAAGGGAGGCCTGGCTGGCGATTTCCACCAGCTGTTCCAGCTCCTCCCTCCGCACCGGAGGGCCGCTCAGAGAGCGCTCCTCCCCCTCCAGCACCACCGACATGGGCCAGCCCACCCGCAGGCGGAGCTCCTCCGCCCGGCTTTTTTCCGCTCCGGGCAGGGCTCGTCCCTCCTCCCGCAGCCGCAGGGGCAGCACCCGGAGGGCCTGCTCACAGCTCTGGGCCGCTGTCATTTGTGTCATAGCCTTCACCGCCTTTTCAACTCACTGCATTGTATGAGGACAAGCAGGGGGTTATGACAAAAAAATATCAGCCTTGCGAACCATGTCGAAGGCTGATATAATAGTTCTGGGTCCTTCCCCGGAGAGGGGGTGAATGTCTTGGATATTCTAGTCAATCTCTTTGTGTCGATCGGAGCGAGCATAATTGGCAATTATGTGAGCAAATAGCTTGACCGGCACCGCAAGGACCCGTGAGCCAAAATGGGGACCCGGAGGATGATGCCCTCCGGGTCCCCTTTTGCGTGTCTGCCGTGGTTCTAGTCAAACTCTTGGCAGTGATTATTATACCACCACTGTCCAGTATATGCAAGAGGAACTTTATCCTTTCAAGTACTGTCAAGCGGCTCTCCGTAGCAGAGGTCATAATAATTCCGGATAAGCTCCTCAAGAGAGTCCGCCTTGTAGCAGACCTCCTCCTCTCTCGTCCCCCATACGGCCATCTCATGGTCCCACAGGACGATCTCTCCGCCCTTCGCCTGGCCCTCTTCAACAGGATAGCCATACAGGTTCCCCGCGCCGTCTCTGCCAAAAAACAGCAACGATCCAACCGGATACCGCTCTGAATAAGGAAACGAGCTGGTTTCCACAATATCATCCAGAGACAGAAGCAGGTCACAGTCCCCGTCCATCTCCATCAGCAGATCACGCAGCTCCTGGGGAAATGGAATCCCCAGCTGCTGCTCTCCGCGGACAATCGCTGCACTGTCCACAGGGGGACGGGGAGCAATATCTTCTCCGTATTTACGCGTTGTCCGATAGTATTCCACCAGCTCCCGATACACCTTGTCTCTCCCTCCTCCGGAGGTCCCTATTCCGGTCTTTTAATCAGCTCAAACCAGGCGTTTGTGTCGATATAGTCATCGAACTTCACGCCCATAGACAGCACATCCCGGAAGGTGTCCTGTAGTCCCAGAATGCTGAAGCCCCGCCGGGCCATGCAGGAGAGGAAATTATCGTAATGCCGGTTGTCGCCGCAGGAGATCAGCTTTGCCTCGCTGGCACGTCCCTGCTTCACCTCTGTAATCCTGCTGTTGGAGGGGTCTGCCGAGTCGATAAAAAAGGTCCTCGCCTCAAACTCTCCGCCGTTCCAGCCGCAGACCAGGCTGAACACATCGCACTCCCCCTGGTCCGTCATCTCCTGATACCGGGCGGAAACATGCGCGAAGACCTCCTCCAGGCTGTCGGGACAGTCCTCCTTTAGGGTGAAGTCCACATTCAGGTAGTCCTGGAACAGGTAGTAGTTGTCCTCAATCACGCCCGACAGGCCGATGATGACGTTTTCGTTCAGCTTAAAGACCTTCTTGAAATTGTGCAGTATCCCGCCGTTGTCCAGGTTTGCCTGCTGCTCGCCGCAGACCAGGACGAATCGGTCGCACAGGACCGCTTGCACTAAGCTCATGGCCGCTCCTTTCCTTCCTGTACAAAGATGGTACTGCCCGGTTCATCCAGGCAGTACCACCTTGTGTTGCAGCATTCTCAGACCTGCGCCGGCGCCTCGCCGCCAAAGGTCTCCAGGACCTTGGCGTCCTCCGCCCGCTTCTCCTCGATGGCTTCCTTCAGGATCATATCCTTCACCTTCATCAGCCGGATGGTGTTCGCGCGCTCGTTTTCGTCCAGCTTCATGGTGATATACTTGATATTGGCCTGCATCTCGGGGATTTTCACATACTCCAGAGCGTTGACGCGGCGGCGGGTCTTTTCGATCTCCTCCGCCAACAGCTGGGAGGTCTTTTCGATCTCGGCCAGCCGCAGCATATCGCTGAGGACCCGGGACAGGGCGTCCACTGCGTCGTCCAGCTCACCGCTGGTCTGGGCAAAGCCGTAGGGATAGACCTCGCCGGGGTCCTGGCTGCTGGTGCGGAACTGGTACTGGGGCACATCCACCGACATGATGTTCTGGAAGGTCATATCCAGCTCCACGGACTGCTTGGGGTAGAGCAGGGACTGCTCCAGCATCTCGGGGGACATGAGGGCGGCGGCCACGGTAAAGGCACCGTGGGCCCGCATCAGCCCCTCCTCCACCCGCTTCCGGAGGGCGCGGTTCTCCCGGACCACGTCCATGAACTGCTTCATCAGCTCATCCCGCTTGTCCTTGAGCAGCTTGTGGCCCCGCATGGAGGTGCGCAGACGGGTTTTCAGCCGGGTCAGCTCCTGCCGGGTGGGGTTAATGGTTGTGGAAGGCACTCAAATCCCCCCTTAATCCTTTTTAGGCAGATACTTCTCGATAAACTCGGGCTTGATCCGCTTCAGCTCCGCCCTGGGCAGAATGGACAGCAGGTCCCAGCCCAGGTCCAGGGTCTCCTGGATTGAGCGGTTCTCGTCCGTCCCCTGGGCCACGTAGCGCTTCTCGAACTCGTCGGCGAACTTGGCGTAGAGCAGGTCCGTGGGGGACAGGGCGGCCTCGCCCAGGATGGACATGAGCTCCTTGTTCTCCTTGCCGGTGGAGTAGGCGGCGAAGAGCTGGTTCATGGTGTTGGCGTGGTCCTCCCGGGTCTTGCCGGGTCCCACGCCCTTGTCCTTCAGACGGGACAGGGAGGGGGACACGTCGATGGGAGGAATGATACCCTTGCGGTACAGCTCCCGGGACAGGATGATCTGGCCCTCGGTAATGTAGCCGGTCAGGTCGGGGATGGGGTGGGTCTTGTCGTCCTCGGGCATGGTGAGGATGGGGATCATGGTAATGGAGCCCGTCTTGCCCAGCTGGCGGCCAGCCCGCTCGTACATGGTAGCCAGGTCGGTGTACAGGTAGCCCGGGTAGCCGCGGCGGCCCGGGACCTCCTTCTTAGCCGCCGACACCTCGCGCAGGGCCTCGGCGTAGTTGGTGATGTCGGTGAGGATGACCAGCACGTGCATCCCCTTCTCAAAGGCCAGGTACTCCGCAGCGGTGAGGGCCATACGGGGGGTGGCGATACGCTCGACGGCGGGGTCGTTGGCCAGGTTGGTAAACAGCACGGTGCGGTCGATGGCGCCGGTGCGGCGGAACTCCTCCACGAAGAAGTTGGACTCCTCGAAGGTAATGCCGATGGCGGCAAAAACCACGGCGAAGTTGGACGCGCCGTCCAGCACCTTGGCCTGGCGGGCAATCTGGGCGGCCAGGTTGGCGTGGGGCAGGCCGGAGCCGGAGAAGATGGGCAGCTTCTGGCCGCGGACCAGGGTGTTCAGTCCGTCGATGGCGGAGATACCCGTCTGAATGAACTCGTTGGGGTAGTCACGGGCGGCGGGATTCATAGCCAAGCCGTTGATGTCCCGGTACTCGTCGGCCAGGATGGCGGGGCCGCCGTCGATGGGCTGGCCCATGCCGTTGAACACACGGCCCAGCATGTCGCCGGAGACGGCCAGCTGGAGAGGGTGGCCCAGGAAGCGAATCTTGGACTCGGCCAGGTTGATGCCGGCGGAGGCCTCGAACAGCTGGACCACGGCGTTGTCGCCGTTGACCTCCAGCACCTTGCAGCGGCGGACGGTGCCGTCGGTGAGCTCGATCTCGGCCAGTTCGTCATAGGTGACGCCCTTGACCCGGTTGACCACCATCAGGGGGCCGGAGATCTCTTGAATGGTTTTATATTCCCGAATCACTGCGCATCCGCTCCTTTCTCCCCGATCTCGGCAATCTCCTTCTCCATCCGAGCCTGGAGGGCGGCGTAAACGTCCTTATACTCCTTGGCGGGGACGGACTTGGCCCGGCCGATGTCCTCTCGGGAGGGAATCTCAAACAGCTCGGTGAGGGAGCCGCCCTTCTCGGCGGCAGCCCGGCACTGGGTGTCGTAATCCCGGATAATGGTGAGCATCCGGGCCTGCCGGTCATACTCGGAGTAGGAGTCGATATCCACGAAGGAGTTCTGCTGCAGGAAGTCCTCCCGGATGATCTTGGCAGTCTCCAGGGTGATCTGGTCCTTGGTGGACAGTGAGTCCTTGCCCACCAGCTGGACGATCTCGTTCAGGCTCTCCTCCTCCTGAAGGACGGCCATAGCCCACTCCCGGTTAGCCAGGAACTTGGGACCCAGGTTCTCGTCATACCAGGTCTTGAGGGAGTCCAGATACAGGGAGTAGGAGTTCAGCCAGTTGATGGCGGGGAAGTGGCGGCGGTAGGCCAGAGAGGCGTCCAGAGCCCAGAACACCTTGACAATGCGCATGGTGGCCTGGGAGACGGGCTCGGACAGGTCGCCGCCGGGAGGGGAGACCGCGCCCACGGCGGTCAGGCTGCCCCGGCGGTCCTCGTCGGAGCCGATGCAGGCCACCGAGCCGGCACGCTCGTAGAACTGGGCCAGACGGGAGGACAGGTAGGCGGGGTAGCCCTCCTCGCCGGGCATCTCCTCCAGACGGCCGGACATCTCACGCAGAGCCTCGGCCCAGCGGGAGGTGGAGTCGGCGATGACGGCCACGGCGTAGCCCATGTCACGGAAGTACTCGGCGATGGTGATGCCGGTGTAGATGGATGCCTCACGGGCGGCCACGGGCATATCGGAGGTGTTGGCGATGAGGACGGTCCGCTTCATCAGGGACTCGCCGGTACGGGGGTCCACCAGCTCGGGGAACTCCCGCAGCACGTCGGTCATCTCGTTGCCCCGCTCGCCGCAGCCGATGTAGACCACCAGGTCCACGTCGGACCACTTGGCCAGAGCGTGCTGCATCACGGTCTTGCCCGAGCCGAAGGGGCCGGGGATGGCGGCGGTGCCGCCCTTGGCCACGGGGAAGAAGGTGTCCACAATCCGCTGTCCGGACTGGAGGGGGATCACCGGGGGATACTTGTGCTTGTAGGGCCGGCCCACACGGACGGGCCACTTCTGCATCATGGTCAGCTCCTGCTTCTCCCCCTTGTTGTCCAGCAGGACGCCGATCTTGTCCAGCACGGTGAAGGAGCCCGACTCAATGGACTCGATGGTGCCGCTCATCTTCGGGGGGATCATGACCTTGTGGAGGATGGAGGGGGTCTCCTGGACGGTGCCGATGATGTCGCCGCCCACGACCTTATCGCCGGGCTTGACGGTGGCGGTGAAGTCCCACTTCTTCTCCCGGTCCAGCGCAGGGACCTCCACGCCGCGGGGCAGGTTGTTCCCCTGGACCTTCTTCATGATGACCTCCAGGGGACGCTGGATGCCGTCGTAGATGTTCTCGATCAGGCCGGGGCCCAGCTCCACAGACAGGGGGGCGCCGGTGGTGACCACGTCGGCGCCGGGGCCCAGGCCGGAGGTCTCCTCATAGACCTGGATAGAGGCCGAGCCGCCGGTCATGGTGAGAATCTCGCCAATCAGGCGCTGCTCGCCTACACGGACCACGTCGGCCATGTTGGCCTCCTCCATGCCGGTGGCCACCACCAGCGGGCCGGAGACCTTAACGATTTTTCCCATAGGCGTTAAAACCTTCTTTCTGGGTAAATTTCATATATGGCTCCCCCTTGTGGGGGAGCTGTCGCCGCCGAAGGCGGTGACTGAGGGGGCTTTCGGAGCGCGGGGGGAGCCGAAAGACCCCCTCCGGCCCTTCGGGCCACCTCCCCCATAAAAGGGGGAGGCTTTTGGGGCGGGCGGATGATATCCGCCCCTATACAGCACATTACAAAATATCCGCGCCGACGGCCCGTTCGACCGCCGTCTTGACGTTGGCCATGCCGATGCCCAGGGAGCCCTCCTTGCCGGGGATGAGGATAATGGCGGGGGTTAGGGCATCCTTATACCGGGCGATCTCCTGGGGGAGCTGGGCGGCCAGCTGTTCGGTCATATAGATGATGGCGTAGTTCTCCCTGGCCATGCGGTGGAGGGCCTCCCGGCCCTCCTCGGGGGAATCCACCGGGCAGACCTCAAGGCCCAGGGCCTTGAAGCCCAGGACGCTGTCCTTGTCGCCCATGACGGCAATTTTATACATCTGCCTACCCCCTTACACATAGGTTTCCCGGAGCCGGGAGCGGATGGTATCTCCATCCAGCCCCGCCGCCCGTCCGGCGAAGATGGCCCGGATGGCGGTGAACTCCTGTTCTTTGGCGTACAGATAGCCGATGACCGCTTCCTCTCCGAAGGGGATGCGGCGGGCGGCGGCCAGATAGGCGGTGAGGGCGTTGTCGCACTCCCGCTCGAAGGCGGTGAGGGACTCCCCTCCCGGCTGGGCCAGCTTGGCCCCCAGCTCGGCGGCCCGGGACAGGGGGCCGGCCCGGAACACCTCGCCCAGGTTATCCCCCCGGGCGGCGGCGATGGCCTGCTCCGACACATTCCCGCCGGGCAGCAGCACCTGGCGCAGGAAGTCGCTCTCCCGGCCCATTCGGTGGACCCGGACAGCGGTGCGCAGGTTGGCCACGTCTACCGACAGCTTCACATAGCCCTGAAGGAAGGGGCTTTTCAGC
This sequence comes from Colidextribacter sp. OB.20, assembly GCF_009911595.1. Lineage (GTDB taxonomy): Bacteria > Bacillota > Clostridia > Oscillospirales > Oscillospiraceae > Lawsonibacter. Next base: position 40,140 of record NZ_QWKG01000020.1, on the reverse strand, counting down.
TCCTTCGCCAGCCGCTCCATCTCCAGGTAGCAGGCTCTGTCCAGGATCAGGTCGGCCTGCTGGGGGTCTCCCCCGTCGGCCAGGGCCGCCGCGCTCTGCTCCATCGCCCTGCGGAAGGCCTCGCTGGTGCCGCTGAGGGACTCCCGCTGCCAGCTGTCCCACAGCTGGGCCGGGCTGTACCGGCCGCCGGCCAGCAGCAGCCGCTCCGGACTGCTCCCCACGGCCTGGGCCTTGAGGATGGTCTTGGCGTTGTGGTAGTCGTACTTGATCTGAAAGACCTCCACCAGCCGCGGGTCAGGGGTCCCCTGCTCCATGTCCTTAAAGACCTCGGCACGGGCCTGGGCGAGAACAGCATCCAGAGGGCCCTCGGCATAGCCGCACTCGGCGAGGCTCTTCATGGCCTCGGCGTCGTCCCGGGCGTCGATCATCCGGTCCATCCGCTCCCTGGTGAGGAGCTTGTTCTCCATAGCTCGGATTCTGGCCGAAATGACCAGGTAATCAGTATCTTTTCTGCGGTGGGACAAAGTAACTGCCCCCTTCCTTACGATTGAAACAGCGCGTCAGCGACCTTTTTCTCCATCTGCTCCCGCTGCAGGCGCACCAGGGTGTCGAAGGCGCAGTTAATCTCCACGTCGCCGTCCACCATGATGAAACCGCCCTTGATGTCGCGGGTCTCCTCTGCCAGGGTGAGCATCCCGGTTCCGGTGACAATGGCGGTAGTGTTGTGGACTAGCTTATCCACAAAGGCCCCCACCTTGGACTTGGCGACCTCCTCGGGCAGGCTGGGGGAGCGCTCCTTCACCAGGGCGTCGTTGGCGGCGATGACCACCTGCTTGCCCACGGTGTTCCGGTCCTTCTGGGAGAAGATCAGCTGCTCCCTGCCGGTGGAGGAGGCCTCCAGCACCAGCCTGGTCAGCAGGGCGATGTACTCCTGCTCAGGCAGGGTGCACAGCTTCTCCAGCGCCAGATCAAAGGCCTCGCTGAGCACCTCCTGCTTGGCCCCCAGCTCCAGCTTGCGCCGCTCCATCTGGGCAGCGGAGCTCAGCCGCTCCAGCCGCTCGTCGGCGGCGGCCCGGCCCTTGGCCTCAATCTCGGCGGCCTCCTTCCGGGCCTGGGCCTCAGCCTCGGCCTGGATGGTCTTGATCTTTTCTCCCGTTTCAGCCGTCAGCCGGGCGATCTCCGCCTGGGCGTCCTGGGCTATTTTGGCGGTGATTTTTTCAATTCCTTCCATACTGAATCCCCTTTCCCCGGGATCAGAACTGCAGCAGCATCAGCATGGAGGCCAGCAGGGACAAAATGGCGTAGAACTCCACGATGCCGCACAGAATCAGGCCCTTGGACCAGTCGTCGGGCTTCTTGGCGAGGATGTTGATGGAACCGGCGGCCACACGGCCCTGCGCAATGGCGGACAGCAGGCCGCCCAGTGCCATAGGCATGCATGCGGCAAAGTAGGCCATGCCCTTGGAGACGGTCATCTCGCTCAGCAGGGTGGCGAAGTCGCCGCCCAGCAGGCCCATGCTGTTGATGGCGAAGAACCACACCACCATGCCGTACAGGCCCTGAGTACCGGGGAGCAGCTGAAGGATCATGACCTTACCGGACTTGCCGGGGTCCTCGCTGAGCAGGCCGGCGCCGGCCTCACCGGCGATGCCGGTGCCCTTGGCGGAGCCTACGCAGCTCAGGCCCACCGCCAGACCCGCGCCCAGAAGGGCCAGAGCCAGGCCGCCGAAGCCACCGAAGAGAGTTGCCAGCTGCTGCGCTTCCAGCGCCAGAGAAATGTCAGTCATAATTATTTCCTCCTCTTATTTTACTACCTTGTAGTATTTTGTGTTGATATCCAGGGGCCGGAACGGCTTTCCGCCGTCCTCATAGAACCGCCCGAAGTACTCCAGGCACTGCAGGCGCATGTCGTGGACGAAGCAGCCCAGAATATTCAGCGCGAAGTTCAGGCCGTTGCCCACCATGGCGATGACAAAGAAAAAGAATATATTTCCTGTCATAGCGCCCAGGGTGTTGAACACCTGAGCGGTCACCGCCCCGGCCAGCATCAGGGCCATCAGGCGGGAATAGGACAGGATGTCGCCGAAATAGCCGGTGGCGTTGTTGTAAAGCGATCCGGCCACGCCCATCAGCTTGCCCACAACGCCCTTTTTGCCATAGCCCTGGGTCAGTGCCAGCAGGACCAGGATGGCGATGACGCAGGGGGTGGTCTGCCCGGTCAGCGCGGCCACGCCGGCCAGGATGAACACCAGGAACCAGGCGCCCTCGTTGCACAGCGCCGCCATGGTCTCGCCCCGCTTGATCTGCTTGTACATGCTCACCGCCATGCCGGTGAAGATCTGCGCCACACCCAGAACAAGGGCGCCCACCAGCACGTTGACCGCCTTGCTCAGCGGGTCAAACAGCTTGGGCAGGGCGTAGTCCTCCACGGCCCCGTGGTTGAGCATTGCCAGCATCTGGGGAATCAGGTCCCCGAAGAAGCCGCCGGTGGCGGCCCCCCACAGGAAGGTGCTCACGCCGCACAGCCCCAGCAGGGGCATCATGTACTGCATGGTCGCCCCATCCGGTCTGGCCTTCTTGATTACTATCAGGGAAACCAGCACCATGATGATGCCATAGCCCATGTCCGCCATCATCATCCCGTAGAACAGGATGAAGAAGGGGGCCATCAGGGGGTTGGGGTCCAGAGAGCCGTACACGGGGAGGGAGTACATATCTGTCACCATGTTCAGAGGCTTGGTGAACCAGTTGTTTTTCAGCCGCACCGGCACCTGGGGGTAGTCCTCGGGGGCGGGGTCGCTCACCTCGCAGGCGCAGGGAAATTTGTCCAGCTCCTGCTTCAGGGCGGGCCAGCTCTCCTCGGGCACCCAGCCCTCCAGCAGGAAGGTCTGCCCGGTGTCCACCAGGCGGCCCCGGGCCTCCTCCCGGCTGACGTTGACCCCAGCCAGGTCGGACATCTGCCGCAGAGGGGCGTTGTACCCGCCCATACCGGACAGCTTCTCCTGGATAGCGGCGGCCTCCTCCCTCAGTGCCTTGGTCTCCTGGTACAAGCGGCCCAGGTTTTCCGACGCGGTGCCTGTCCAGTCCCGCAGGTTGGCCCGGGACCAGCCCAGGGCCTTCAGCGCCTCCAGCACGGCGTCCGCCTGGCTGGTGTGGCACACCAGCATACAGTAGTGGAAATCCCGTTCGGTGTACACCTCGGTGAGCTGTGCCAGCTCGCCGGCTGCCTGGACCTCGCCCTCCGCCTGGTTCATGGGGACAGCGGCGGGCAGGGTGCCCAGCTGGACGGTCACCTGAGCGGTGGAGCCGGTCTCCAGCGGCAGGTCCAGGGCCATCCAGGGCCGCAGCACCTCCTTCTGGGCCTCCAGCTTGTTCTCCTCCGCCCGGATGGCCGCCAGCCTCCGGTCCAGATCATTGATCTCCCTGGCCATGTCCCGGGCTTTTTGGGCCCCGGCCTCATCCAGGAGTTCTCCCTCCCGCAGGCCGGGCCTGGGCTCCAGCAGGCCGCTCTTGGCCGGGGCGTACCGCTTGAGAACCTCCAGCGCCCGCTCGGCCTCGCTCTGCTCCCCGTGGGCGGCTGTCAGCCCCTCCGATTCCGGCCTGGTGAGTTGGGCCCACAGGGGGTCGTCCGGGTCGTCCTCAGGCTGGGTGATCTCCACGCAGCCCATGTGCTGGAGCTGGCGCAGCAGCGCCTCCCGGTCCTGGACCATGGCCACCATGCGCAGGCGCTTCATTTTTACGATAGCCATCAGCGTTCCACGACCCTTCCAACAATGAGCTGCGCGGCCTCCTCAAGCCGCCCTCGGGCATTTTGCTTCAGCGTCTCACAGTCCGCCTCGGCCCGTTCCAGCTCCTCCCGGGTCAGCTGGGCGGCCTTCTCCTCGGCCTGGACCATCATCCGGCGGGCCTCCTCCTGGGCCTTTTGGCGGGCCTGCTCCACCATCTGTCTCGCCTCGCGCTGCGCATCGGTTACCTGCTGCTTGACCTGAGCCGCCGCAGCCTCCCGGTCCGCCTTGGCCTTGGCTTCGGCCTGGGTGACCGTCTGAATCGCTTCCAATGCCATGTTTTCACCACCTTCTGCGTCTAAAAAATGGAGAGATTTGCTACCTTACTATTGTAGTAAACATTTTACAAAAAATCAAGGCTTTTTTCTCCAATTCTTTATGGGCATTTCCTTCCATTTGACTGATTTTCCCACAGCTTTTCGGCCCTGCGCAAAAACCGCCCGGCCATCTCGGCCGGGCGGCGCTGTTTTATTCCTCTGGCGGGATCACGGCCTGATACACCGTGCGATCCTCCTCCGCCTGGGGGACAATCTGAACGGTCTGTCCGCTCTCAAAGCCCGACAGGGCGGACAGGCTCTCCTGATCGCCCCAGATTCGGTGGCCAAACCGCTCCAGAATCTCAGGGGTCACGCCACTGAAGGCGCTCCCGGCCCCCAGGTCCGCCCCGGCAATCCGCAGGGACACTGCGGACTTCCCCTGCACCGCCTCCTGGACCTGCGTGAGAAAGTCCTCCACCTGGGCGGTGAATTGTCCGGCGTCGTAGGACTTGCCCACCGTAATCTTGTCCAAGTCCCCCTGGACGGGGAAGTGGAAATCCTCCAGGATGATCTCGTCAAAGCCCATAGCGGCCAGCTCGCCGCACAGCCCGGCGATGTAGGCCTGTGCATCATCCTGGGCGGGGCTTAGCCACCGCAGGCCCAGCTCATCCTTCCAGTTGCCGTTGCCCCGGCGCAGGGCCTGGGAGTTGTTGTAATAGGGGGCGCTGTCGTCCCGGAAGCAGCACACCCGGGCAATGGTATAGACCTCACCAGCGTTCCACTGGGCCAGGGCGTCATTCACCTCCTGGGTTCCGTTTACCCGTGACCGCCTGGCCACAGGCTGCTCGGACAGCCAGGCCAGCCTGCCGTCCCGGCTCTTCATCTCCAGAATCAGGGCATCGGCCCCCGCCTCGGCCAGCCTGCCGGCAGCCGAGCCGTCCACTACGGCGCTCACCGGCAGGGTCAGGGCAAAGCCAACCGCCTCCTGGGGCTCCGACTGGCTCCCGGCGGGCTGGATGTCGATGCTCAGGTCCCCCGGGCCCGGCAGGGAGGCGGAGCCCTCCGGCTCCCGGGCGCTGTCTCCGCCCCGGAGCATCTGGAGGAAGGGGGGCAGCTCCAGCTTGGTCCCCTCGTCGGTATACACCACATATCGCTGGAGATAGATCACTCCGGCTGCCGCCAGGATGACCAGTATCCCCAGGATGATAGCAATCAGTTTTAAAATATCGGTCAAGGTCCGGCGGCCCCGGTATCCGCCCATATCCCTGTTGGAATGGCCCATAGCTCTCCTCCCAACGCCTTTTCTGGAAAATTCTGGACTATTTATTTTTCAAGTGATTTATTATATCAAGTTTTACCGCATTTTACAACTGCAATTCCCTGTCAAGATTCTTAATTTTTGCTGAAAATCTTTCTCTTTTCCTATTAAATCACCATACCGCCGTCCACCTGGAGCACCTGTCCGGTGATGAAGGAAGCCCGGTCAGAGGCCAGAAAGCAGATCGCCTGGGCCGCCTCCTCCGGGGTCCCGATGCGGCCCAGGGGGGTCTCCTCCTCCAGGGCCACCAGGTCCTCAGCGGTGAGATGGCCGTTCATATCGGTGTCAATAACTCCCGGGGCCACGCAGTTCACCCGGATATTCGACGGCCCCAGCTCCTTGGCCAGGGCCTTCGTCAGCCCGATGGCCCCCGCCTTGGCGGCGGAGTAGGGGGCCTCGCAGGAGCCGCCGGTGAGCCCCCACATGGAGGAGACTGTTACAATGCTCCCCCGCTTCCGGCGCACCAGGCCGGGGATGGCGGCCTTCAGGGTATAGAACATCCCGTCCAGGTCCACAGACATCAGCCGCCGCCACTGCTCCGCCGTGGTATTGGTGAGCAGCTGCTGGGGCAGGGCGATGCCCGCGCCGCAGACCACGGCGTCCAGGCCGCCCAGAGCCTCCTCTGCCTCCCGCACCAGCCCCTCCGCCCGCTCCGGGTCGGAGACGTCCGCCTGGATGGGGACGGCCCGCACCCCCAGCCCGGACAGCTCCCGGGCCAGCTCTTCGGCCTCTGACCGGCTGCGGCTGTAGTTGACCGCCACGTTCCAGCCCTCCCGGGCGAAGAGCCGGGCCGTGGCCGCGCCAATGCCCCGGGAGGCGCCGGTGATGAGTACGCTTGACATAGAACAGCTCCCTTTCACTCTTCCTTATCCCGCTGTTTTTGTTCCTCCACCAGCCGGTGAAAGCCCCGGCTGTAGTCCCAGTTTCCCAGACCATGAATCAGAAGCGGCCAGGCCAGAAACAGGGGGTATATCCAGTCCCCCAGGGGATCAGGCAGCCTGCTGCTTAAAGCCATAAGGATGAAATTAGCCAGCCAGCCCGTATAAAACAGGATACCCCAGAGACACATTTTGTTCCGGTTCCGGGGACTGACCCGGTAGTACTCCTCCGGCAGGCCCTTTGGCCCTGTACGGCCCCAGTACAGTGTCTCCTCTCCAATCAGCAGCCTTTGGAGAAATCTGCCTGGGATGGGCAGATAAATCCTGCTTGTGGGCAGGAAGGGAAACCATCCAGAGACAAAACGCCCGAACAGCAGTCCTATTCCGCCCCAGGAGAGGAGGATCAGCCCAAACAGCAGAGCCCGCTCTACACATTCCGGAACCGTCTGCCACCATTTTTCCACGTTTTCCTTGGTAATGACAAGGCTCCACACAAGGGCAAACAAAACATAGGGGCTGACCATACAGAAATACGGGTGTTTTTCCTGAAACGCCTTCGCTTTCTGCCGGATCGTTTTCCTCCAGTCCTTCATCTCCGCTTCCTCCATCCCTTCTATTACGCGAATACCCCCTGGACCAGGATCATATAGAGGACTGTGGCCCCGAAGATAGAGAGCAGGTCATTGCCCTTCCACAGGTGGAGGAGGACCGCCGTCAGCCCGGCAATCAGGGGCGGGACCCAGCCCCCCAGGGTGGTGAAGGCGACCCCCTTCAGGCAGTAGACAATGAGCATGGCGATGATGGCCGGGGGCAGCACCCGGCCCAGATAGAGGACCAGCTTGGGGGGGTGATCCCCCCGGTCGAAGAGGAGGAAGGGCAGAGCCCGGGTAAGGAAGGTCACCGCCGCCATGACGGCGATGGAGGCCAGAGTCTGGATAGGGGTCAGGGGCATGGGGTCTCCTCCTCTCTCTTCACGTTTCCCTCCAGCCGGGGCCGGAGGAGGGTCAGGGCAATCACAATCATAGCCAGGGCGGGCAGGAGCATGTCCTCCGCCCCCGCGATCAGCAGGCTGACCAGGGTGGCCGCCCCTCCAATCAGGGCGGGGATATGTCCCCCGGCGCTTTTCCACTGGCCCACAGCGATGACCAGGAACAGGGCGGTCATGGCGAAATCCACCCCCGTGGTGTCGAAGCCCAGGGCGGCCCCCAGCACGGCCCCCAGCACCGAGCCCGCGATCCAGTAGCTGTGATCCAGCAGTGCCACCAGAAAGAAAAAGTCGTGCTCGTCCACCCCCTCCGGGGCTCTGGCGGAGGAGAGCAGGGCATAGGTCTCGTCGGTGAGGGAAAAGATCATATAGAGCTTTCTCGCCCCCATCCCCCGGAATTTCTCCAGCATGGACAGTCCGTAGACCAGATGGCGGAAGTTGACCATCAGGGTCAGGAAGGCCACCTGATGCAGGGGCGCCCCCACTGCCAGCAGGGATACCCCCAGATACTGTCCGGAGCCGGCGTAGATTACCACGCTCATCAGCAGCGCCCACAGCACGCCGTAGCCGATGGACTGGAGCATCAGCCCAAAAGCCATTCCAATAGCCAGATATCCCATAAGCACCGGGACCGTCACCGGAAAGGCGGCGGCCAGGGTTCTTCGCTTCATCGCAAACCCCACCTCAATCAAAGCAGTTTCGCTATATTTTACTCGTTTTCCTCCGGGAAAGCAACCCCCTTTCCAATCCCCGCGTTAAGAAGGAATAAAGTTTTTTCTTCCATCTTGATTTTTCGGTCCCGCTTATTATAATGGGTGGTAATCCATCCTTTTTATCCCCACTGACCGCGGAGGCGCTTGCCATGAACAGACTCCTTTTTATCTATAACCCAACCTCCGGCACCGGACAAGTCAAGTCCGCGCTGGCCTCTGTCTTAGACGTATTCACCAAGTCGGGCTGGATTGTCACCTCCTACCCCACCCAGTGCGCCGGAGACGGAACCCGGGCCGTCCGGGAGCTGGGGGCGCAGTTCGACCGGATTGTGTGCGCCGGCGGCGACGGCACCCTCAGCGAGGTGGCCGCCGGCCTGATGGAGCTGGACAGCCCGCCCCCGCTGGGCTATGTCCCCTTCGGCTCCACCAACGACTGCGCCGCCACCCTGCACCTGCCGAAAAAGCCTGTGGAGGCCGCCCTGGTGGCCGCCGGCACCGGCGTTCCCTTCCCTATGGACATCGGCCAGCTCAACGGCAGGCCCTTTATCTATGTGGCCGCCTTCGGCGCCTTTACCAAGGTGGCATACGACACCCCGCAGGAGCTGAAAAACACCTTTGGACATCTGGCCTATATCTTTGCCGGCATCGCCTCCCTGCCCACCATCGCCCCCTACCGGATGAAGGTGGAGTACGACGGGCAGAGCCTGGAGGACGACTTCTACTTCGGCATGGTGAGCAACGCCCAGTCCATCGGCGGCATCAAGCCCCCCAAGGTGGAGCGGGTGGTGCTGGACGACGGGCTGTTTGAGGTCACTCTGGTGAAAAAGCCCATCAACCTGGCCGACCTGGCCGACGGCCTCCAGGCCCTGACCAACCCCGCCGCCGACCGCTCCGGGGCACTGGTTCAGTTCCAGGCCCGGACGCTTACCTTCACCGCCCAGCAGCCTGTCTCCTGGACGGTGGACGGGGAGTTCGGCGGGGACCAGCCGGTCAACCGGGTGGTCAACCGGCAGAAGGCCCTGCAAATTATCCGGGCAAAATAGACGCAGAAATGCCGCGGCGGACTTCATTCAGGTCCCCGCGGCATTTTTTGATATTTAATCAGGTCTTCAGCAGCTCAGACACGTCGATCTCCTCGGCGTCGCTCCACAGCCGCTCCAGGTCATAGAACTTCCGGGCCTCGTCGGTAAAGACGTGAACCACCACGCTGGAGAAATCCATGAGCAGCCAGGTGCCGCCCCGGTGGCCCTCGATGTGGTGGGCCCGCTCCCCGCTGCCCTCCGCCGCCTCCTCACAGGCGTCGGACATAGCCTTAATCTGGGTGTTGGAGGTAGCGGTGCAGATGACAAAGTAGTCGGCCAGGGTGGTAATCCCCTCCGTCTTCAGCACCTTGAGGTCTCCGCCCTTCTTGCTGTCCAGCGCTTTGGCCAGCAGAACCGCCAGTTGATAGGATTCCATCTGTCTTGCTCCTTTCTATTCTTTCAGGCCGCCGCCTGGCTCTGATCCGTCTCCCCCCGTATGTCCGAGGACGGATCCGGGAATATATCGCCGGGATCAATAGAGCCGATATCCCCCGGGGTTGCCGGCGTGTCGGGCTCGCCGGTCCCCGGATTCTCCTCTGAGCCCGCAGGATCGGAGGAGTCCGGGTTATCCTCCGGGTTCTCCGGGCCTTCCGACTCCTCCGGGTCCTTAGGCTCCTCCGGGTCCGGCTCCGGCGCCGGAGGGTTCGCCACCGCCGGGTCCAGCAGGGTCCCGTTGGTCACACCGAAGCCCCCGCCGCGCTTGCGGTACATCAGCTGCAGATCGTCCTCCCCAATCTCGTCCAGATAGGGGTTGATGCCGTCGTTGAGCAGCTCCAGCAGCTCCTTCTGATTGGCCACCACCAGCGACGCCCCCCGGTAGCTCACAACCGTGCAGGGCATGGAGGAGAATTTCACATTCTGATCCACATCCATCCCCACCGCCAGCTGAGCGAAGGCCAGGATATTGCCCACCGTCAGGTCGGTGCTCACGTTCTCCATAAAAATCTGGGTCAGCGTGGGCAGCTTGAGCAAAATCTCCGGGGTGAGGCACCTCTTCAGCGTGGCGATGAGAAAGTCCCGCTGAATCTGGGTGCGCCCCGCGTCGTACAGGACCACGCTCTCGTCGTTGTTCTTCCGGAAGCGGATCACCTCCATGGCGTCCTGGCCGTTGAGCAGGCGGTAGCCCGGCGCCTGATGGATGTGCAGATCCTGATAGGGATCGTCATAGTCCATGCCGGGAGGAACGTCGAAATACACCCCGTCGATGGCGTCCACCAGCCGGCCGATGGCCTCCCACTCCACCAGGACATAGAAATCCGGGTAAATGCCGGTGAGCTTGCTGACCTCCTGCTTCAGGGCGGTCATGCCGTTCTCAATCCGCTTCTTCTCCGGCAGGCTCCTGTCCCCCATATTCCGGGCAAAGACCACGTTCAGCCGCTTCTGGCCCCCGCCTTTTCCGGAGGTGTTTATCATGGTGTCCCGCAGCAGGCTGACGGCGCTGATCCGCTTTGCCTTTGTGTCGTAGGTAATGAGCATCATGGTGTCGGTGGCCCCGCTGACCACGTCCTGGCCGGCCACCAGGAAGGTGTAGCAGCCCTCCCGCCGCCCGCTGAACATCACGTCGGGCAGCTCCGCCCCCTCATAGTCCACGCTGCCGAGGGCGCTCTGAGAGCCGTTGCCGTCCGGCGTGTTGATGACCGGCCGGGGCGGCGGGTCGGGCACCTGGGGCAGGCTGATCCAGGAACGCAGATACAGCGTCACCCCCAGAATCAGGACGGCCAGCACCGCCAATATCTGGATAATCCGGTAGCGGAGCCTCGCCCCCCGGTCCAGCCCGGCCACCCAGGCCCGGTATCTGCTCCAGCAGCCCCCCGCTCCGGGGGCCTGCCGTCTGTTATTTTCGCTCATACATTATCCCTCTGTTGTCACTCCGTGCTCCCGCAGCCACGCCTGGGCCCGGAGGGTACTCTGATGAACGGGCAGATTCCTGTCCTTCATCTCCTGAATGGTGGTCTCCACCCCCAGGAGGAGGGCGGCGTCCAGGTCGCGATAGGCCAGCTCCCGCAGCCGCTCCACCCCCTCAAAGGTCCGGTTTGGCTCCATGTAGTCGGCTACGTACAGAATTTTTTCCAGGGTGGTCATGTTCTCCTTGGCTGTGGTGTGCCAGAAGATGGCGTCAAACACCTCATCAGGTTCTCCAAAAACGTGCCGGGCAATACATGCCCCCGTCTTGGAGTGGAGCAGCTTCACCGCCTGGTGCTCCAGCTCGTCCAGCTCCACGCCGTACCGCTCACACAGCGCCAGCTGCTCCTCCAGCTCCAGATACTTGGTGCAGTCGTGGAGGATGCCCGCCCGGCGGGCGTGGGTCTCGTCCGCCCCCCAGCGCCTGGCAAGGCGGACCGCCTCTTCCTCGGTGCCCCGGATGTGGCGCACCCGCTTCTGCATCACCATGGAGTAGGAGCAGGCCCGAAGCTCGGGGATGTCCAGGTGCTTTAAGTCGGCGCGGGTGCCGTAGAGCTGATTTCTCAGGATGTACCCATAGACGGCGGGGATGAGATAGTCCCCGCCCTTTCCCTTGGCCAGCAGCTCCCGCAGCCGGGTGGAGGAGATGTCCACCAGGCCGGGCAGGGTGATGGTGGTGAGCCTGGCCCCGGGGCAGGTCTTTTGCAGATACTCCCGCTGAGGGGCAAAGACCTCCTCCCCGTCCTGCTCGGTGCGGCCGAAGGCGCACACACCCGCCAGCTCCAGAATCTTCTCCGGCTCCCGCCAGTATTGCAGAGTAAGGAACATGTCCGTCCCCATGAGCAGCCACAGCTCCGCCTCCGGGTACTCCTCCCGGAGGGCCGCCAGCGTGTCGGCGGTGTAGCTCTTCCCCGCCCGGTCCAGCTCCAGAGAGGACACCTCCGTCACCTGGGGCATCAGCAGGGCGTCGGCCATGATTTCTGCCATAGCCAGCCGGTGCTCGGGAGATGGGGTGTTCTCCGGCAGCTCCTTGTGGGGCGGGATGGACGCCGGAACAATGAGCAGCCTGTCCAGCTCCAGCGCCGCTGCCGCAGCCTGAGCCGCCGCCAGATGCCCCAGATGGGGCGGGTTGAAGGTTCCGCCAAAAATTCCGATTTTCATCACTGACACCGCCTTATTTCAGAATGAAAATTTTACAGAGCTGCGCCCCAGGCCCCCTTCGCAAAGGGGGCTCCGCCCGAAGGGCGGTGGGGGTTTCCTCCGACAGGCCCCGATGCATTTCGGGAGGGGAAAACCCTCCGTCATCCGCTTCGCGGATGACACCTCCCTTCGCGAAGGGAGGCTTCTGTCCTAACCCTTCGGCCGCTTCTTCTCCTGCACCAGCACAATTTTATCCTTTTTGTCCTTCTTATGGCTTGGACGGTATAACACGAATTTTGTTCCAATCACCTGGACAATTTCGCTCCTGGTCAGGGGGGCCAGCTCCTCCGCCGCCTCCCGGGGGGAAAGCAGGGAGTTCTCCAGCACCCTGCCCTTGATGAGCTCCCGGGCCTCCAGCGCGTCGTTGGCCTGCTTTACCAGGTTGTCCCCGATGCCCTCCTTGCCCACGATCAGAATCGTGTCAATATTGTTCGCCAGACCCCGCAGCTGGGCCCTCTGCTTGCTTGTCAATTCCATTTAACGATCCTCTCCACGAATCATTCCCGTCTCGCCCACGCTCTTCACCGGGTAGCTCTCGCCGCCCGACAGATACCGCTCCAGCTGCTCACGAAACAGCCTCAGCGCGGTGCCCCGGTGGGAGATGGCGTTCTTCTCCTCGGCGGTGAGCTGGGCGAAGGTCTTTTTCAGCTCCGGGACGAAGAACACCGGGTCATAGCCGAAGCCGCCCTCCCCCATGGGGGCGTAGGCGATGGTGCCGGGGCACTCCCCCCGGGCGGTGAGCACGTCGCCGTTGGGGAAGCAACAGGTAATCACGCTGACAAACCTGGCCGTCCGGGTCATCTGCCCCCGCATGTTCTCCAGGAGCATCCGGTAGCGGGCCGCGTCGTCCAGTCCCTCGCCGCCGTACCGGGCGGAGTACACCCCCGGCGCCCCGTTGAGGCAGTCCACGCACAGGCCCGAGTCGTCGGCGATGGCGGGCAGGCCGCTGGCCTCCATGACGGCTCTCGCCTTGAGCAGGGAGTTCTCCTCAAAGGTGGTCCCGGTCTCCTCCACCTCGATGTCCACTCCGGCCTCCGCCTCAGAACAGACTTCAATCCCCAGATGGGACAGAATATCGTTCATCTCAACCAGCTTCTTCTCGTTCTTGCTGGCCAGTACCAGCTTCATACAGGCTTCCCCCTTATTCTACCATATTTTCTCTGTGTGTCTATTGATATTCTATTAAATTTTTCGGGCATCCTCGCAGGAGCGGATATGATCCGCCCGTTCTAATGATACCCACCGCATCATCGTGCGGGCGGACAATGTCCGCCCCTACATTGAACACGCGCCGCACGCAGAACGCGACGACCACGGCACGCCGTCCATACAATGCCGCAATTCCGTAAAACGGGCCGCCGGGGTCGTCGGCCCCTACACGCCTTCACCCACTCAAATCAGCGCCTGGGCAAACTCCTGGGCGTCGAAGGGCTTCAGATCGTCGATGCCCTCACCCACCCCGGCATACTTCACGGGCACGCCCAGCTCCCTGGCGATGGCGATGGCAATGCCCCCCTTGGCGGTGCCGTCCAGCTTGGTGAGGACGATGCCGGTGATGCCCGCCGCCTCCTTGAACTGCTTGGCCTGGATGAGGCCGTTCTGGCCTGTGGTAGCATCCAGAACAAGCAGTGTCTCCCGGGCGCAGCCGGGCAGCTCCCGGTCGATGACCCGGGAGATCTTGTTCAGCTCGTTCATCAGGTTCTGCTTGTTGTGCAGCCGGCCGGCGGTGTCCACCAGCACCACCCCGGCGTTCCGGGCCTTGGCGGCGGACATGGCGTCAAACACTACCGCGGCGGGGTCGGCCCCCTCCTGCTGCTTGATGATATCCACCCCCGCCCGGTCCGCCCAGATGGTGAGCTGCTCGGCGGCGGCCGCCCGGAAGGTGTCGGCGGCGCAGAAGAGGACCTTCCTCCGCTCCTCCCGGAGCTGATGGCCGATCTTGCCGATGGTGGTGGTCTTGCCCACCCCGTTCACCCCGATAAACAGCACCACCGAGGGCTTGGTGGACAGATCCAGGGCGGTGTCCCCGGCGCTGAGGGCGTCGGCAATCACCTGGACCATCACCTCCCGGGCCCCCTCCACGGTCTTGACGCCCTCCGCCTTCACCCGGCGGCGCAGCTCCTCCACCAGCTCCAGGGTCACGTCCATGCCGGTGTCGGCCAGAATCAGCGACTCCTCCAGCTCGTCGTAGAAATCGTCGGTGAGCTCCGAGCCGAAGCCGGAGAAAATGTTAATTTTTTTCAGCTTGTCAAAAAAGCCCATGGGTGTTACTCCTTATTGTTCAATTTTTTCCCCGCACCAGGGGCAGAACTGCCCCCACTGGAAGCTCTCCGGCAGGGCTTTGCCGCAGTGGACGCAGAAGCTGGGGGCCTCCGCATCGGTATCGGGGGCGCTCTGACTGGCGGAGACACTCTGTCCTCCGCTCAGACGGCTCTGGGGAATGGCCTCTCCCAGTCCCCAGAATATGAGCTTAATGGCCGCGAACAGCACGATAATCAGGAGGATACCCCCAATAATCATCTTCCAGTCGCCGGTTTTTTTCTTGTCCTCGTTCATCGGATATTCAATTCCTTTTCCACGTCGTTCAGGTTAATGGTCAGCATACGGCTCACGCCCTGCTCCTGCATGGTGACGCCGTAGAGCACGTCGGCCTCCTCCATGGTGCCCCGGCGGTGGGTGATGACGATAAACTGGGTCTTTTCCGACATAGCCCGCATATACCGGGCGAAGCGGACCACGTTGTTGTCGTCCAGGGCGGCCTCGATCTCGTCCATGACCACGAAGGGGGTGGGGCGGACCTTCAAAATGGCAAAGTAGAGGGCGATGGCTACGAAGGCCTTCTCACCGCCGGAGAGCAGGGTGATGATTTTCAGCGCCTTGCCCGGGGGCTGGACCTTGATCTCAATGCCGCAGTTGAGGATATCCTCCGGGTCCTCCAGCTCCAGGGTGGCCTTGCCGCCCCCGAAGAGCTCCAGAAAGGTCTGGCCGAAGGCCTCGTTAATGGTGTCGAACTCCCGCTGGAAGATGGATTTCATCTCACTGGTAATGCCGGCGATGATCTCCTCCAGCTCCTTTTTGGCCTTGTCCACGTCGTCCCGCTGGTCGGTGAGGTAGGTGTACCGCTCGTTCACCCGCTGGAACTCCTCGATAGCCCCCACGTTCACGCTGCCCAGTCCGGAGATGGACCGCTTCAGCTCGGCGATGCGGCGGCTGGCCTTCTGGACCGACTCGATCTCCACCCTCTGCTGGCGGGCGGCCTCGTGGCTCAGCTCATAGTTTTCCCACAGCTTGTCTAACAGCTGCTTCTCCTCCAGAGAGGCAGCCACCTTCTTCTGCTCCAGCCGGGAGGCCTCCCCCTCGGTGCGCAGCAGCTCCTCGTTCAGCCCCTGGCTCTCCCTGGTGGCCTTCACCCGCTGGCCCTCCAGGTCCAGCTTCTCCTGATTCAGCCGGGAAATGGTCTCACTCCGGCTCTGGTTTTCCCTTTGCAGGCCCGCCAGGGCCGCCTCCTTTTCCGCGATTTCCCTGGTAATGCTCTGATTTTTCTCCTCATAGCCGGCCATCAGCGCCCGGCTCTGGTCCCGGTCCCCGGCCATGCTGGCCTTGAGGTTCTCCAGCTCGGTGAGGCCCGACCTTGTGGCCTCCCGCTCCGCCTCCAGGGCCGCCTGGGCGGCGGTGAGCTCCGCCGCCTCCCGGGCAATGCGGGCAGACCGCTCCTGGACCTCGGTCTGGCCCCTGGCCTTGCCCTCGGCCTCGCTTTTCAGGGCGGCGGTCTCCCCCTCCAGGGTCTGGATGCGGGCCCGGGCAGCCCGGGTGTCGGTCTCGATCTGAGCGGACCGGCTCTTCAGCTGCTCCAGCTCCTCCCGGTGGGTCTCCCCCTGGCGCTCCAGCTCGGCGGTGACGGTGCGCCGCTGGGACAGCTCGCCCTCCGCCTTCAGGATGGCATCCTCCCAGGTGCGCAGCTGGGCCTGGGAGGTCTCCAGCTCATAGGCGGCGGCGGTGGATTCCCGCTCCGCCTCGGCCACCGCCTTCGCCGTCTCCGCCACACGGGTGCGGATGCCGGCCAGCTGGCTGTTCAGCCGCTCCAGCTCGTTGGCCCGGCTGAGGATGCCGGCGCTGCGGCTGGCGGAGCCGCCCGTCATGGACCCGCCGGGATTCAGGACCTGGCCGTCCAGGGTGACGATGCGGAACTTATAGCCGTACTTCCGGGCGGCGGCGATGGCGGCGTCCAGGTTCTCCATCACGGCCACCCGGCCCAGCAGGTTGGAAAATACGTTCTGATATCTGGGGTCGAAGGAGATCAGCTTGTCCCCGACACCCACAAAGCCGGGCTCTCCGGAGAGCTCCCGCTCCTCCCGGAGGGAGCCGGGGCGGATGGAGCTGAGGGGCAGGATGGTGGCCCTTCCCCCGTCCCGGCGCTTCAAATACTGGATAACGGCCTTGCCGTCCTCCTCCCGGTCCACCACGATGTTCTGCATGGCCCCGCCCAAGGCGGTCTCAATGGCAACGGTGTACTGATCCGGGACCTTCAGCAGGTCGGCCACCGGGCCGTGGATATTGCTCAGGGTCCCCCGCTGGGCCTCGGCCATCACCAGCTTGACCGCCTTGGTGTAGCCCTCGTGCTCCCGCTCCATCTCGGTGAGAAGTTTGATTCTGGAGGTGAGGGCGTTCTCCTCCATCTGCAGCTTCACCTGCTGCTCCTTTGTCTGGTCCCACTTCTTCTTTCGGGAGTCCATCCGCAGCTGGTAGCCCTGGATCACATTTTTTACCGCGTCCCGCTCCTCCACCGCGTCGTCGTACCGGCGCTTAGCGGACCGGGCCTCCTTTTGGGCCTCCTCCAGCCGGTCCTCCAGCTCGTTGGCCTCCCGGCGGACGGTCTCGTCCCGGTCCATGACCTCCTGGGCGGCGGCGGCCAGGGCGGACAGCAGGGCCTTGGCCTCGGCGGCCCCGGAGGTCCCCAGATCGGCCCTGGCCCGCAGCTCCTCCAGCTCCTTGGCCAGGGTGCCGGCGGACCGGGCGGCCTCCTCCGCCTGACGGCTCTTGTCCGTCAGGGCAGCCCGTCCCTCCTCCAGCTGGGTCTCAATCTCAGCCAGCCGGGCCTTTCGCTGGCCGATCTGCTCGGCCAGAGAGCCCT
Source organism: Colidextribacter sp. OB.20 (assembly GCF_009911595.1). Taxonomy (GTDB): domain Bacteria; phylum Bacillota; class Clostridia; order Oscillospirales; family Oscillospiraceae; genus Lawsonibacter. The sequence goes on along the minus strand of NZ_QWKG01000020.1, from coordinate 22,889 downwards.
CCCGGCCCTCCTGCTGCTCCAGGTCGGCCTTGATGCGCTGGGCGGACTCCAGATTGTGCTGGATGCTGCTTTTCAGCACAGCGATAGCCGACTCCAGCTCGTTGGCCTGGGCCTGGCGGCCCTGCATCTCAAACCGGAGCCGGTCGGCCTCCACGTCCTTATCCCGCATCTCCTGGGAAAATTTCTCCGCGGCGGCATAGGCCTTCTCCTGGGCGACGCGGACCTCCTCCTTTCGGCGGACGGCCTCCTGGTAGTCGGCCTCCAGCTTGATATTGCCGGCCCGGATGCGCTCCAGGGTGTCCAGCCAGACGGAAATTTCCAGCCCCCGCAGCTCATCCCGGAGGACCAGGAACTTCTTCGCCTTCTCGCTCTGCTCCCGGAGGGGCTCCACCTGCAATTCAAGCTCGGATATTTTGTCGTTGATGCGGACCAGATTCTCGTCGGTGCGCTCCAGCTTGCGCTCCGCCTCCTCCTTCCGGTGGCGGTAGCGGGAGATGCCGGCGGCCTCCTCAAATACCTCCCGGCGGTCGGCGGACTTTACGGAAAGGATCTCGTCGATGCGGCCCTGGCCAATGATGGAGTAGCCCTCCCGGCCCAGGCCGGTGTCCATAAACAGCTCGTTTACGTCCTTTAAGCGGACGGAGCGGCGGTTGATATAGTACTCGCTCTCGCCGGAGCGGTAGTACCGCCGGGTGACCATCACCTCGGACTCCTCCATGTCGAAGAGGCGGCCGGTGTTGTCCAGCACCAGAGAGACCTCGGCGTAGCCCGTCTGCTTCCGCTTGGCGGTGCCGCCGAAAATCACGTCCTCCATCTTGCCCCCCCGGAGAGCCCGGGTGGACTGCTCCCCCATCACCCAGCGGATGGCGTCGGAGATGTTGGACTTGCCCGAGCCGTTGGGCCCTACAATGGCGGTGATGTCCTCCCCGAAGGTGAGGACCGTCTTGTCAGGAAAGGACTTAAAGCCCTGGATTTCCAATGCTTTTAGATACAATCAGGCCACCTCATATCATCTGAACGGCGGGTTCTCTCCCCGCCTGCGTCTGTACATACCAATAGATGTTACATTATACCAAAAGGCCGGGGAAAATGCAATTATCTTTTCTGGGGAAAAGAGCATAGGACGATTGACAAAGCCTGAACTTGCGGCTATACTAAAAATAGAAAGGGCGCTGCCGGCAAGCGGCTGGCCCCCTAAAACTTAATTACTCAAAAAGGAGTAACCGCAGGTTGAGGGACCGGGCGGTTACTTCTTTTTATTGGCCGCAATGAAGAGACCGATAATGCCGATGATAACCAGGCTGTATGTAAACATATCAGAGTAAGTCACCATAGGGCAAGCCCCCCTTTCGCAGGATCAGGGGGCAAAGAAGCTGCCCCCTGTCAGAGGGCCAACCGCATACCGTTACAAGCAGCGCTGAAAGATCATTCTTTCCTGTTTTCAGCATACCACATCTTCCATCCAAAAGCAACCAAAAGCGGGCGGTCTTTCGACCGCCCGCTTCAGCGCTATGACCGCACCACCGCGTGGAGTAAGGACCAGAGGGACCAGAGGAATCCGGCCACGAAAAGGACAGCCAGTACAGGGACCATCAATTCAACGGAGGAGACCAGCTCCCGGGGAAAAATCTGAAGCAGGAGCATGGGGACGACGCAGATACCCCAGATGATCCAGCCGCCCTTGCCCCCGAAGCGCTGGAGCACCGCCCCGACGATCATGCCCCCGCCTACAGCCAGGGCGAAGATCAGCAGCCACCAGTACCAGTCCAGGGTAAATGTCTCAATAATCAGGGTTTTCTCCGGCACAGGAACCAGCTCCCCGGCCATATTCTCAAAGATCTTCCCGGTAATAGGGGCGTCGTGGCCGGGAGAGACTGCAAATTCCATCACACCGGACCCTCCCATTACCCAGCCGTTCATCCCGGACAGCCTGGCCCACAGGGGGACACAGAGGAACCGCTCCACGGCGGCCAGCAGTCCGCCCAGGGCCAGGGCGAAGGCGGACTCGAAGGCGCACAGCCCCAGGGTCAGGCCCAGGGCCCGCTTCCGAGTCTGGCCGAAGCGCAGGGCCTGGTCAAAGCTGACCCCCACATGGGAGATGCCCGCAACCAGGGCGGTGAAGCCGCCCACAATAGGGAACAGGATGCAGGACACGGTGACGCTGGTGTCCGGCCGGCCAAAGCGCATGACGCAGCCGATGATAATTTGAATCACCAGGAACAGGCCTCCCTCCACCGCCAGGTAGAGGGCCAGGTCGTCCAGGTTCAGCTTAATCAGTTTTTTCATCATCTCCACTCACCTCACAACATAGCGCTGGATGGTCCGCCAAATGAAAAGCTCTCCCCCCACGGCGCAGACGGTCAGCACGGCGGCCATGACCTTCGGCAGGGTGGTCCACAGCCAGCTCCACTCCGTATCCAGAAGAAAGTCCATGATTTTGGTCTCAGTCAACAAAATCATAAAGCATGTAACCCCTATCATAACAAAAATAGACAGGGTGACCAGGATACCGCCCAGGACCTTGTGTTTCACCACCACCATCCCGCTGAGACAGCCCAGCACCATCAGCACCAGGCACACCAGGGGGAAGACCCACACCCGGCCCCCGAACAGGTTCAGCAGGGTCCACCGCTCCCGGGCCTCCCAGTTGGCCAGGGCGGGAAAGGCGGACATAAAGAGCTGGAGGGCCCAGCAGATGGCCGCGTAGAACACCATAATCCCCTGGAGGGCCCAGAAGAAGTCCCCCCGCCGCCCTCCGAAGGACAGCCCCAGATTCAGGTTATTGGTGCACAGGGCGAAGGCGTAGAGAAACAGGCACAGCAGGATCATAGTTGGAAACATGGAGTAGTAGGTCTCAAAGAGATTGCCGCTTTCCGGGTTATCGGGCACGCCGGTGGCGTAGCAGCCCACGATCACCACGGCGGCGAAGCCGAAGATGGCCCCCAGGTTGGCCCAGGTGAAGTTCAGGAGAAATCGGAAGGATTTTACCATCGTTCCCGCCCCCTTACTGGGTGTCCCCGTGGCCGCACAGGGACACAAAGACGTTTTGCAGGTTCATGGGGGCGATATCCACGTCGGCCTCCTGAGCGGCCTCCAGCTTCACCGCGTCCCCCCGGACGGCCACCGTCTTGTGCCGGCCCATCTGGTGGGTGGACAGCACCTCCAGCCCCTTGCAGGCCTCGTCCACCACGTCGTCCCGGCCGGAGACGTAGCGGAACTGACTGATGAGCTCCTCGGTGTCGGTGTTCTCCAAAATGCGGCCCTCGTCCAGGATGATGACCCGCTCAAAAACAGAGGCGGCCTCCTCAATGATGTGGGTGGAGACGATGAAGGTGCGGCCCGTTTGGGCAAAGTCCTCCAGGAGGAGCTGGTAGAAGCGCTCCCGCATGACCACGTCCAGCCCGGCGGCGGGCTCGTCCAGGATCGTCACTGGGGCACGGCTGGCTAACGCAATCAGGATTGTCACCATGGACATCTGGCCCTTGGACAGCTGGGAGATTTTCTTCTTGGTCTCCAGCTTGAACTCGTCCAGCAGGCGCAGGGCGTAGTCAAAGTCCCAGTTGGGGTAGTAGATGGCGGCGGACTTGAGATAGTGCTTGATCTTCAGGTTGTTGGGCCCGGAGAACAGGGTGGGCTGGAGCTCCCGGGAGAAGCATATGTCGCTTAAGGCCCGCTGATTCTCCCACACCGGCTGGCCGTCGTAGGTGACCTCGCCGCTGTTTTTGGTGTTCTGGGCGGTGAGAATGCCCAGCAGGGTGGTCTTGCCCGCCCCGTTGCGCCCGATCAGGCCGTAGATCTTCCCCGGCTCGATGGTCAGGTCCAGATTGTGCAGGACCTCCTTGTCCTTGTAGGATTTGCAGAGATTTTCTGCCTTTAATGTTCCAGCGTTCATTTTTCTTTCTCCTCTCCAATGGCCTGTTGAATCATGGCCAAAAGTTCCTCCCCGGTGAGGGCCAGGGACGCCCCCTCCTTCACCAGGGGCTTTACAAAGCCGTCGTAAAAGGCGGCCTTCCTCTTCTGCTTCACGGTCTCCCCCGCTCCTTTCGAGACAAACATGCCGATGCCCCGGCGCTTGTACAAGATTCCGTCCGATACCAGCAGGTTGATGCCCTTGGCCGCCGTGGCCGGGTTGATGTTGTACCCCCGGGCCAGCTCGTTGGTGGAGGGCACCTGCTCCTCCTCCCGGTAGACTCCCCGGAGGATGTCGTCCTCCAGCATCCGGGCAATCTGCAAATAGATCAGGGACTGGTCGTTTAAAGTCCCGCGCATTTTATCACCTCCGTGATTGTATTTGTTTGTTGGTTCATTACTTGTGTAACTAACCATATCACCAATAGAGTCCCTTGTCAAGAGGGAAAATAGATTTTTGCAAAAAAATCACCGTCCAAAACGGACGGTGATCGATAGGTATTCGATTACGCCTTCTCAGCCTTGCCCTCAGCCTTTGCTGCGGCCTTTGCCGGCGCGGGGGTCTCGACGCCCTTGGCGGCATTCACCGCCTGGACCACGCCCCGGCCCTGATCGTTGGCCTCCTTGGCGTGCTTCTCCACATCCAGCTTGTTCTTGGGGCTCCGGACCAGACAGCCGGCCCCCTGGACGCAGCCGCCCTCGCAGGCCATGCCCTCGATGAAGTTGCCCTCCAGGCGGCCCACCTTCAGCTTCATCAGGGCCACCTCGCAGGCGGCGGTGCCGCTGCACGGGACAGCCTTGGCCTGGAAGTCGCTGCCCTTCTCCTTGAGCGTCTGGACCACGGCCTCGGCCACGCCGCCGCTGCGGGCAAAGTTCCGGCCATAGCCGCTGGCCTCGTCCAGCTCGGCCTCCTCCAGCGTCTCCAGGTCGATGTCCCTGGACTGGAACAGGGCGTACAGCTCCTCATAGGTGAGCACGCTGTCGATGGCGTTCATGGTGCGGCCCAGCTGGAACTCCTTCTTCTTGGCCACACAGGGGCCGACAAAGACCACCTTGGCGTCGGGCTCCTTCTCCTTCAGGTGCAGGCCGATCATGACCATGGGGGAGGGGGTGTGGGAGACATACTGGTTCAGCTCGGGGTGCTTCTTCTTCACATAGCCCACAAAGCCCGGGCAGCAGGAGGAGGTGAGGACCCCCTTCTCCGCCAGCTCGTCGGACTCCCGGTCGGCCACCATGTCGGCGCCCAGGGCCACCTCGGCCACGCCCGAGAAGCCGATCTTCTTCAGGCCGGCCACAACCTGGCCGTAGGTCGCGGGGGAGAACTGGCCGGCGATGGAGGGGGCGATGACTGCGTAGGTCTTGTAGCCCCAATGGGCGCCGCCCCGGATCATATTAATGGTGTCCACAATCCAGGACTTGTCCTGGATGGCCCCGAAGGGGCACTGATAGACACAGTTGCCGCAAGAGATGCACTCGTTGATATCAATAGACGCCTTCTTGTCCGGGCCCATGGAGATGGCCTTGGCGGGGCAGCCCTTCTCACAGGGGCGCTGGTTCTTCACGATGGCGCTGTACTGGCAGGCGCTGACGCACTTGCCGCAGGTGATGCACTTGCTGTGGTCGATGGTGGCCCGGTGATTGACAATGCTGATGGCGTCCTTAGGGCAGGCGTGGACGCAGCGGGTGGCCAGACAGCCCCGGCAGGAGGCGCTGACCGTCATCTCGGTGACAGGGCACTCGTCGCAGGCGATGGGCAGGACCTCCACCACGCTGGGGTTGGACTTGTCTCCCCCCATAGCCATCTTGACCCGGCTTCCGATGATAGCCCGCTCCTTGTAGATACAGCAGCGCAGGCTGGACTCGGGGCCGGGGATAATCTTCTCAGGGATGTCCAGAATGCCGGTCTGGAGCTTATCCTCCCAGGTCAGGCGGGCCACCTCGGCCAGCACGGAGGTCTTCAGCTCCTGAATTTTTGTTTCAAAGGTGTGCTTCATATGTTCTCTCTTCCTCCTGTTCCTGCCAAAAGACAGTCTGTATGTGATCTCTGCAATTTTTAGGAGATTTCCCTGCGTTTTGCAGGTTTTCTTTCATTTCGCCAACCATTCTACTAGGGCTGGTCCCTGTTGTCAAGTGACATTTTACACCATTCCGCCCCGTTTGACCAGCCCCTTTTTACGTTTATTACAGTAGGGGGCAGTCTCTCTGACGCTCTGTCGTTCGCGGCATAAGTCCCGGGGCGGCACAAAGACCGCCCCCTACGGAAGAACAGTCCCCTTACCTGTAAAAATACCGCCAGCCCTCCTCTGTCTCCACCCGGCCCAGCCGGACGCCCATCACCCGCTCCAGCGCCTCTCCGGCATAGAGCTCCTCCGGCGCGCCCGTCCGCACCACACGGCCGCCGCTGAGCAGGGCCGCCCGGTGGGCGTACTGGAGGGCCATGGTCAAATCGTGGAGGACCATCACCACCGCCCGGCCCGACCCCGCCAGCCGCCGGGCCAGGGCCATCACCTCCAGCTGACAGCTCACGTCCAGATAGGTGGTGGGCTCGTCCATCAGGATGGTCTCTGTGTCCTGGGCCAGGGCCATGGCAAGATAGACCTTCTGCCGCTGGCCCCCGGACAGCTCGGTCAGGGGGCGGTCAGCCAGCTCCGCCGCCCCCACCCACTCCAGCGCCCGCTTTACCATCTCCCGGTCCTCCCGGCGGTATCGCCGGGGGTAGGACAGATAGGGAAAGCGGCCGTGGAGGACCATCCGCGCGGCGGTGATATTGGGGGTGGTCCGGGACTGGGGCAGATAGGCCACCTTTTGGGCAATCTCTTTGGCGGACAGCCGCTCCAGAGGCACGCCGTCCACCAGCACCTCCCCTCCGGCCCTGGAGAGCAGGCCGTTGGCCGACCGGAGCAGGGTACTCTTGCCGCAGCCGTTGGGCCCCAGAATGGCCAGCACCTCCCCCGGGCGGAGCTCCAGGGTCACATCCTCCAGCACCGGGCGGCCTGGGTAGCCCGCCCAGAGGTTTTTCAGCTCAATCACAGCCCGCCGCCCCCTCTCCGCTGCCGCAGCAGCAGCCAGATAAAGAAGGGTCCCCCTGTCAAAGACAGCACCACCCCCAGGGGCAGCTCAAAGGGTACGAAGATGAGCCGGGAGGTCAGATCGCAGGCGGTGAGCAGCAGTCCGCCCCCCAGAGCGGAGGCCAGCAGCAGGGGAAGGCTGTCCTCCCCCACGAGGCGGCGCATCATATGGGGCGCCAGCAGGCCCACAAAGCCCAGCAGGCCGGCGAAGCTCACCGCCGCTCCCGCCAGTGCCGCCGCCAGCATGAGCAGGACCAGCCGCAGCCGCTTGGCGGGCAGGCCCAGGCTTCGGGCGGTCTCCCGGCCCAGCAGGAGCAGGTCCAGCTCGTTGGACAGGGACAGGGCAATCGCCAGGGCAATCAAAATCACCCAGAAGGCGGGGGCCAGCCGGGCCATGGACAGATTTTTCACCCCGCCGATGCGGAAGTCGGTGTAGCCGCTGAGGGCATCGGGAAAAAAGGTGACCACCGCGTCAATGCCGGCGCTGAACATGCTGGACATCGCCACTCCCGCCAGCACCAGGGTGATTCTCGCCGCCCCCGCCCGCTCCGAGATGACCAGCACCAGCAGCACCCCCGTCAGCGCCCCCAGAAAGGCGGCGATGGGGGTGAGCCGAACCGCCCTGGGGGCCAGAGCGCAGCAGATTGCGGTGGCCAGCCCCGCCCCGGAGTTGACCCCGATGATGTTGGGGGCAGCCAGGGGGTTGTTCAGCACCCCCTGGATGATCACGCCGGAACAGGCCAGGGCCGCCCCCGCCAGCAGACAGCCGCACAGCCGGGGCAGGCGGGCGTATAGGACGATGGAGGCCGTTGTGCCGCTCCCCCGGCCCAGCAGGGCGGCGATGACCTCCCCGGGCGGGATGGACACCGCTCCGAAGGCCAGACTGGCCACCGAGGCCAGCGCCACCAGCCCCGCCAGCAGGGCGATCACCCCGGCCCGGCCCTTATTCCCCACAGAGGATATCCGCAAGCTGTTCATAGGCGTCCCCCCACAGGGCGTTGGGCTTCAGGCTGTACATCCTCCGCTCCAGGATGTGGAACCGTCCCCCCTGCACCGCGCTGAGGGAGGCCCAGGCGGGGTTGGACAGCAGGGTTTCCTCCAGATTGGCCCGGGCGGCCGCCTCATCGGTGCCGTGGTAGACAGCGAAGATGTAGCCCGGGTCGGCCTGTAGGATGGCCTCCAGGGACAGCTCCTCCAGCTGGGCCCCGTCCCGGTCGGCGATGTTGAGACAGCCCAGGTCCTTCAGCATGGGGCCCAGCACGTTGTCCTCGCTGTTCTTCACCTTCACGCTGCTCCCCGAAACCTGAATGGTGAGCACAGTGGGGATGAAGTCATAGACGGCCCTGCGCTGCACGGCCTCGTCCACCTGCGCCTGGACGGCGGTCCCGTACTGCTCATAGCGTTCCGGGTGGCCGGTGAGCCGGGTAAACAGCTCCAGCAGGTCCAGGTAGTCCTGGAAGGAGGACACGTCGAAGTAGGCGGCGGGGATGCCGGAGCGGTCGAAGGTCTCCCTCAGCTCCAGGTTGGAGGGGGACAGGCTGCTTGCAATCACCAGGTCGGGCTCCGCCGCCAGCACCAGCTCGGCGCTGGGCTTCATGGGGGAGCCGATGTTGGCAGTCCCCTCCCCCAGCTCCAGGCCGTAGGACTCCCAGGCGTCGTTGGCGGTGGCGGCCAGGACCTCCTCTCCCCCCGCCAGCACCCACACGTCGGCAAAGCTGCCGATCATCACCACCGCACGCCGGGGCGGGTCGATGGAAAACTCCTGGCCCAGGCCGTCGGTGAAGGCAATTTTTCCGGCCTCAGAGGAGGCGTCCACCGGCCCAGACTCCACGGGGGGCTGGGCCGTCCGCCCGCAGGAGGCCAGCAGAAGGGCAAGGAGCAATAGTGTGATAAATATGCGTTGTTTCATGGTTTGTTATCCTTTTCGCAGGGCGCGGGAACACGGCGCGCCGTGTTGTTTTTGGTGCAAATTGGTGTAGGGGGCGGCCTCCGCGCCGCCCCGCCGGTATGGTGTCATGATGCGCATCCGGGGCGGCACAGAGGCCGCCCCCTACGGAGTGCATAAAATCAGCAGCAGTCCCAGTTGTAGAGCACCCGGCTGAAATCCAGCCTCTCCAGGTCGGTCCGGGCGATGAAGAAATTGCACACGCCGCAGTCCCCCCAGAGGATGGAGTAGTTGTTCTCCTCATCCTGCATGGAGTCGATCTGGAGCAGCAGGGTGTCGAAGGGGCTGTCCTCTGTCCGGGGGTCCTCCTGGGTAAAGCTGGGGTAACCCAGCATCCAGTGGCCGCCGTTCTCGCAGCCGTCGTCAGTATCCAGAAAGGACTCAAACAGCTCATCATAGGCGTCCTCCTCCAGAAACTCCCAGGACTTCTTCTCTCCTATGTCCACCCCCATCACAGCCTTCACCGCCGCCCGGAAGGCGTCCTCAAAGACAAAAGAGCGGTCGTTGGCGGAGCTGTCTTCCCGCTCTGCGCGGATGGCCAGCACCTCCTCCAGGGGGCTGGTTCTGTAGTCGTCCACCAGGCCAGGGACGCCCAGTGCGGACACCTGGTCCGGGGTGACGCTCCCGTCAATTTCCGGGTGGTACACCACCCGGTAGTTCTTCTGGTCCGGGGCGGAGGCAAAGTTGCAGCCAAATACCTCGTCCTGACCGATAAAAAACTGGAGCAGGCCGGTTTTGGGGAAGGGCTTGTCCATGTCCTCCGCCCCAAAGTTGATCTGAGCCAGCAGCTGCAAGGGCTGGCCCTTCTCGTCCGCCGGGTAGGGCCGGCTCAGGTCCCAGTAGGGCAGGCCGCCGATTTTGCTGTCGGTCAGGCCGGGGGTCTTCCCCCGCTGGACCCGCAGGCGGTAGGCGGGGACTTTTGTCCGGGCCTTGATGTCCTCCAGCAGTGCCTCCAGGGGAGGGTCAATCTTTTTCATGTCCATGTGAGCGCCTCCTTAAAAGCAGGGACAGCCCAGCCGGGCCGCCCCGCGGTTTTGTGGTTACAGGTATTTGGCGATGATGGCGTCCCGCTCAGCGGCGTGGTCCTCCGACCACTGATGCCAGTCCTGGCCGGCGGCGGCCGCCGCCTTGCCCAGCTCCACCAGCAGGGCGGGCAGGTCGGCCTCCAGAACGGTACCCACCTCCTGACCGAAGCGGGCCTGGCCCACCTGGTCCGTGCCGCTGAGGAACATCTTAAAGGCGGGCTGAGGCTTCTTGTCCACCAGCTTCACGCCCCCCTGGAAGCCCATAGCCCCCGCCTGGTGGGCGGCGCAGCTGGAGGGACAGCCAGAGATCACGATTTTGGGCAGGGCTCCGTCGGGGATACCCGCCTCCCGGACGGCCTCCACCAGGGTCCGGAGGACCCCTTGGCTGTCCCGGACCCCTTGCTGGCAGGTGGCCGCGCCGATGCAGGCCACGCTGCACTCAAATCTGGTGCGGGCCCCGTCCTCGGTGGCAGCAATCACCTTCTCCGCCTCAGCGGCGGTGAGGTTGATGACATACAGCTTCTCGTTGGGGGCCACGCGAATCTCCGCTCCGGGGATGTCCTTCAGCAGCTCATAGAGCTGGCGGGGCTTCTCCACGGGCAGCAGGCCCCCGATGGGGTGGTACTTCACGGCGTACATGCCGGCCTGCTTCTGGGGGATGGCGCGGGGGTGGTCCACAGTGCCGCTGCTGTCTCTGGCGATGTCAGCGGGGGCCTCCAGGCCGGTGACCTCCAGCCCGCCCTCCGCCTTCCGGGCGGCCACGTTCTTGAGGAAGGCCTCCTTCAGGCCCTCGGGGCCCAGGGTGTCCTGCATATAGCGGGTGCGGGCTCTGGCCCGGTTCTCATAGTCGCCGTGGGCGCAGAAGGTGTCCACCATGGCCCGGACGTAGTACAGGACCTCCCTGGGCTGGACATGCTCCTCCACCAGCACGCCCATAGAGGGCCGGGCCGCCCCCAGGCCGCCGGCGATGCGCAGGGCAAAGGTGCCGTCCGGCTGGGCCAGGAAGCCCATATCCCGGAAGGCGCTGTGGACGCAGTCGTCCACCCCGTTGCAGAAGGCGATTTTCAGCTTGCGGGGCATTTTAATGTCCCGGCAGATGGACAGCAGATATTTGGTCACCGCCTCTGCATAGGGGACCACGTCGAAGGCCTCGCCGGGCTGAACGCCGCTTAGGGGGCTGGCCATCACGTTCCGGGGGTTGTCGCCGCCGCCCCCCTTGGTGTAGATCCCGCAACCCACCGCCTCCGCCATGAGGGCGGGCACCTGGTTGGCGGACAGGTCGTGGAGCTGGATGGTCTCGCAGGTGGTCAGCTTCATCCGGCCCACCTGCTCCCGCTCCACCACCTCGGCCAGGAACCTCAGCCGCTCCATCGTCAGCCGCCCGCCGGGCAGGCGCAGGCGGAGCATGTGCCTGGAGTGGTCCCGCTGGGCGTAGGAGCCCAGGCCGCCGGACACGCCCTTGTAGGCCTTCCGGTCGATCTCCCCCTTGTCAAAGGCGCCGATGGCGTCTTTAAAGCTCTCAATTTCCCCACAGAAGGTATCAGTCCACTGCTTGTTCATACGGTTTTCCAGCCTTTCCTGTCGTAATCTGCCATGCGCCTGAACCGCTCCAGACAGGCTATGGTAAGTTTTCCTCATTATACCAAAAGTCAAACCGGGATACAATCCCCAACGCGTATTTTCGGCGGCTGTTTTTCGCACAAACGCCCCCGTCCCGACATAGGCTGAGGCGTAAAATCGTTGATACGGAGGGTCGCTTATGACTGCTTTGCCACATATTCAATATTTTCTGGGGGCCAACGCCCCCACCGGCTTTTACTCCCTGTACGACCACCTCCTCGCCCCCGAGGAGGCCCGGGCCATCTACATCCTGAAGGGCGGGCCCGGCTGCGGCAAGTCCACCCTCATGCGCAAGGTGGGCGCCTGGGCCCAGGAGGCCGGGCTGGAAACCGAGTACATCCTCTGTTCCGGCGATCCGGACTCCCTGGACGCCGTGATCCTCCCCGGCATCCCCGCCGCCATTGTGGACGGAACAGCGCCCCAGGGGGTGGTGCCGTAAAGACACGCCCTGTTACTTTTTCTTCGAAAAGAAAAAGTAACCAAAAAGAAACCTTGGCGAAAAACTTCGTTTTTCTTGCGTGCTCCCCCGCAATCTGTTATACTATCGGTGAATATGAAACCCGCCGGATACGGCGGGTCAGAAATGGGGAAAAGAAGGATGTATTCCATTGATTTTCAGAAGAAAAAGGGCTTCATCTGCGACATGGACGGCGTGATCTACCACGGCAATCAGATTCTGCCCGGGGTTCCGGAGTTTATCCAGTGGCTCAACGAGGAGAAGAAGTCCTATCTCTTTTTGACCAACAACAGCGGCTCCACGCCCAGGGAGCTCCAGCAGAAGCTGGCCCGTATGGGGCTGGACGTGCCCGAGGAGCACTTCTACACCAGCGCCCTGGCTACGGCGGCCTTTTTGAAGAGTCAGGCCCCCGGCTGCTCGGTCTACGCCCTGGGGGAGGCCGGCCTGCTCAACGCCCTGTACGACGCGGATATCACCATGAACGACATCGACCCCGACTACGTGGTCATCGGCGAGAGCCAGAACTACTCCCTGAACACCATCACCAAGGCCATCAACCTGGTGCTGGGCGGGGCCAAGCTCATCGGGGCCAACTCTGACGTCTCCGCCCCGGGGGAGGAGAGCACTGTCCCCGCCTGCGGCGCCCTGGTGGCTCCCATCGAGATGGCCACCGGGACGAAGGCCTACTTCTGCGGCAAGCCCAATCCCCTGATGATGCGCACCGGCCTGCGGCTGCTCAAGTGCCACTCCGAGGACGCGGTGATGGTGGGTGACCGGATGGACACCGACGTAATCTCCGGCCTGGAGAGCGGTATGTCCACCGTGCTGGTCCTGTCGGGCATCTCCACCCCGGAGACGATGAAAACCTTCTCCTACCGGCCGTCCATGATCCTGGACGGGGTAGGGGATATCGTCCGGGCGGCCAAGGGGGAGGTCTAAAACCTCCAGGTCACCCTGATCTCCTGCCGACTGGTCTCCGGGTCCCGCTCGCAGACCTCGATTTTCTCCACCAGCCCCGCCACCAGCTCCCGGGGGACGGTCTCCAGCCGCAAAAGCTCTTTCGCCCGTTCCATCAGTTCGGTCTGGTTATCGGAATGCTCCCGCTCTGACAGCTCCTTCTGGATCGAATCAAGCCGCCGCTCCAGGCGGCTTTTTTCTTGCAGAAAGGACTGGTTCAGCTCCACAAACTGCTCCTCGCCCAGGACCTCCGACACCCGGTCTAAATACAGCGTTTTCAGCGCCTGGCTGCGCTTCTCCAGCTGGGCAGTCAGGGTCTTTTGCTCCCGCTCCAGGGCCTCCCGGCGGGTGTCCCGCTGGGGCTGGAGGTTTGCCGGGTCCAGCTGGTAGTAGGTCTGGACGTAGTATCGGATGCGGTCGGAGATTAGGTCAATGAGCCGGTCCAGCCGGACGGAGTGGCGGGTACACAGCTTTTCCCCGCCGCTGTCGGCGTACAGCTTACAGCGTAGATAGGCCCGCCTGCCGTTGGAGCACTTGCTCATGGTGGAGCCGCAGTCGGCGCACCTCACCAGCCCGGACAGCAGGTGAGCCTCTCCAGAGCCGTCCGTTCGGGCGCGCAGCTTTAAAACCCGCTGGACGGCCTCGAAGGTCGCCCGGTCGATGATGGCCTCGTGGGTGCCCTCCACCCGATACCACTCGCTCTCCGGCGTGTCAATGATGACCTTGGATTTGCAGCTGACCTTCCGCCGCCGCCCCTGAATCATCACCCCGGTGTACATCTCATTTGTCAGGATTCGCCCCACCGTCACCTTGTTCCACAGGCCGAAGTCGTTCTTGATGGGATGGTTGCAGGTCCAGCCCCGCTCCGCCTTGTAGCGGGTGGGATTGGGGATGCCCCGCTGGTTCAGCAGGCAGGCGATGCTCTGGCGGCCGTGGCCCTCCAACGACCATTGGTAAATCTGGCGGACTATCTCCGCCGCCTCAGGGTCGGGGATGATGTGGTTTTTGTCCGCCGGGTCCTTGCGGTAGCCGTAGATGGGAAAGCCGCCGATGTACTTTCCCTCCCGCCGCTTCAGGTCGAACACCATGCGGACGTTTTCCGACAGATCCTCCAGATACCACTCGTTCACCAGGCCGTTGATTTGCCGGGCCTTCTTGTTGCCCTTGACCTCCGTGTCGGCGTTGTCCGCTACCGCAATAAACCGGATGCCCCAGATGGGGAACAGACCGTGGATGTACTTCTCAACCAGTTCCATGTCTCGGGTGAAGCGGGATTGGCTCTTACAGAGGATGATTTGAAATTTCTTCGCTTTTGCGGCCTCGATCATGCGGTTGAAATCGGGACGCTGGCTGTCTACTCCCGAGTAGTCCTCATCGCAGAAAATCGAGTAGATGTCCCACCCGTGGTCGATGGCGTATTGGGTAAGCAGGGACTTCTGGTTTTGAATGCTCTCGGACTCGGGCTGGTGCTTGTCTTCGTCCTCCTTACTCAGTCGTGTATAGATCGCACAAAGGATTTGTTACACCTCCTTCAAGGCGTAACTGCTCGGTATCATCATACCCTATGAGCAGCCGCATGGCAAGAAATTATTTTAAATGCCTTTGCCGATAAAACGGCAAAGGCATCATTTGTGGAATTTCTTTGCGAGCCAAGTGGAAACAACTGGATGAATAGTTTGAATCTGAGGCGCAAGTGCAGTCGGATGATACTCAGTTAAGACCAGAATAGGCCTTTTCATATAAAACACCTCCAGAAAATCATATGAAACTAAATATAAAATATGAAAAAACAAGCATCAATCTTAGCGCGGACAAAAAATACACCTCTCATGTGTACAATGACATGAGAGATGTATTGCGAGAGTATAAAGAACTGCTAAGGACAACGCGGGTGTTCAGTGTCAGGCACCCACGCTATTTTAGCCAACCTATGGCTGTCAATTCAGAGTCCAACCATTTATATACGACATCCGTGACAGGAGTAGTGCTGAGTCCATATAAAGGCTGACTTGTGACACTTGCAATATTAGAACCTACTAATTCTGGCCTAAGAATAGAATTGTTTTTTGCAATAGATTCTAAAAGCGTATATGGATTAACAGACGTTTTGGTAAGTTGAATATCTGTACTGTTTTGCTAACTACTTGGAAGTGCTTCAAAATACCAGGTAAGAAACGGTGCATATTCAGAATTTTCTTCAAATATAAGCTTTCCAACCAGCTTACATGGGGAAAGCCGAGAAATTCTAAATCCTTTTTTGAAGGAAGAGAAGATCGCATCCACCAATGTGGAATATTCAGTCAATGCTGAATTATAAATGAATTGAATTTTTTCTAAGTACCGCTCCGTTGAATAGGCCATCCAGTCTCCTCCAGATGCTTGTGCCCTGTCGGAAACTGGAAAAGGAGGCGAGATTTTGGAAATACCACTAGAAAAGTGTTTGTCAATAATTTTAAAAAACAGATCAGTTTGAACAGATACGGTTTCTATTTGAAGGGACCTCCCAATATAACATCTGTATTTTTCGCAGGGTTCTAACGATAATTCACCCTCATAAGCGTTGCCTTTTCCAGCCATTTGCAGAGCGACATTCCATACATGTTCTGCACATAATTGAGTATGCTCTACAATCATAGATCGATGGTGAACAGCATTTTCCAAGCGATCCGAAAGGGCATCAAGTGTTATAATCCAAGGCCAAGTTGCTTGTGCAGGAATACCCTCGGCTTTACAGCCAGGAGTTTGCATCAACTCATTTTGAGACATAGGAACCACAACTTCGCCGGAATAATTCTTTAGCCAAGCATATGTAATCATTTGGCCGTTTTCGATATTTATTCCAAGCGGATAAAGGCGCCCATCTTCTATTGGAGCAATATATGGTGCTAAAGGTCCAATAGCATCGATCCAAAATTGCATACATTGTTGAATCATTTTTCCGCATTCATTTTCGGTTGGAGCAGACCGTAGAGTACCGAAGCGAATTCCATCCCGAATGATTCTCGCAGCAATATCTGGCATTTTAAGTACAATTTGTGAGAAATACTCCAAAGCTTCCTCAAAGGACATTTGGCTGAAAAGAATGGAAAAAGGATAAAGCCAGCGAGTAGTGTTAGCTCTGTCGTCAATAATCGAAGAAATTTGTACAATTTTGCGCCGAATAGCTTCTGCCGCCATCCACTGTCCGATAATTGGTAAAGAAAAACTCAGGTAATCGTCTGTTAGAGAAATGAACCCCGTTTTTAGCAAATTATCCAGCGCACCTGTCAACCGAATTTCTGACATATGAACATCACCAAGGTTTTTACTTATGGATTTAGCCGCTATAGCAGATAAATCAGTTAATACACTGGATCGGTTTTCAACTTTCTGAAGAGTCCGTTTGATAAATGCACTTACAAGGTCCATGTCTGTTTTTGCCCAACTTTTTGGTTCGGATTTAAAAAGGGCATAAATAATACAAAAGAAAGGCCTTGACAACAGGCTGTTCATTTGTGGGTCAAGGTTGTGGAATGCAAAATTTGATGAGGAATCTCCTACAATGGAATCATAAAGAACATTCCGCTCCTGATTCGTTAGCGACAAGATTTTAAACGTTTTTCCAGATTCGGATATTGAAAATAGTGGGCGACTGCTAACAATAACTTTGCTTTGAGGATTTGAGACAGCTAGAATATCGATGTCCTCGATTATCTGTGTAGTAAACTTAACATCGACCTCATCAAGACCATCAATCAACAGGAGATATGATAATGATCCAATGTTTAGGCTGTCAATCCATTGTTGCACTGAGCCAATTCTAAAGAGTTCTTTCGCTTGTATAAATAGAGGAAGTGTATTGTTGGTATCATCGAGATAGTTGTTTGCTAACTGCTGAGCGAGAATTGTCAGTGCATGGGATTTTCCAGTGCCAAAATCACCAGTGAGATATCGTTTTCCAGAGAAAGCACTATCAAGTATATATTGATATTTGGAACTGGCAATGTCTGCATCAATTATTCGGGCAGCAATGTCCTCTTGAATACCTGCTGCGTGTAATTTTACAGTACATAGTGCATGGGCCTTGTTATACATGTCTTGGGCAACCTTGGCAGGAGAAAAGCCTGTATAACCGTTGGCTGGAGTTAATTCCTTAGATAAGTAATCAAAAATTTTTTCTAGCTCTGCTGTTTCTTTTTTCTTGATTTCCTGAATAAGGAATGATGTATCCCAGATGTCGTCTTCCCTTGAGAAAGAAAAACCTTCTTTAACCTTAAAAATTTTGGTATAGTGAAGCTTCGTGCCGATTATGAGAACTATTAAACGGTCGAAAGTTTTGTCAAGCTTATTCTCGAAAAATTTATCTAAAGTATATTGAATTTTAGAACTAGCCTCTTGCGTTGTGACTTGTATTGCAACTCTATTGAGTTTGTCTTCTAAATCTATTGATGGAAAATTCTTTTCGGAATCATTAATGTTTTCTAAGTTATATCCAAAGATGACATTTAATAATCCGCAAAAGAAAGTCTCGGAATGAATATTGATATCATATAAATTTAATGAATCCAGGACCTCCACCTGAGCCTTGATCCAAGCAAGGCGGGAAGCAATCTCTTGGATATAGAACCCTCGTAAATACATATGAGGCTCCTTTCAGCATTGAGGCAAATTAAAAATCCGCAAGTAGGCAGGCCATATACTCGAAAGGCCAAGTCTTTTCATGGAGCAGAAAAATAGTAGAACTTTAAAATATTGTACCACATATTGATACACTGTTCAAGATGTGCGAATGATAGCCTTAGACTTGTAGCTTAACATTCTTATGCTACCCTTGGAACATAACGCCCACGTACACCTTGTTTACAAGAATCCGCCCCACTGTCTCCTTGTTTCATAGTCCAAAGTTGCTCTTGGTAGGATGGTTGCAACTTCGACCCATCCTGTAGTACGTCGGATTCAGGACACCTTTGATGATTCAACAAATAGGCAATACTCTGCCGCCCATAGCCCTACAGCGACCACCGATAAATCTGCCGTACAATCTCTGTCACCCTCGAGTTAATGACAGTGTGGTTTTTGTCCGCTGGGTCCATTCAGCAACCACAAATGAGAAATCTGTCTCGGTAATTTTATCAGCAAATTTGTTGATATATTGATTGTTGGCATGTATAATAATGATACGAAGGAGTGTGGATAAATATGGATGTGATCCGTGGATTAATCGAAAATACTGTTTCGATTATGTCTCATTTTGATACCGCCAAATTACTATCTGATTATCAAATTGATGAAGCTTTAGGACTTTCACCCGAAGATTATGCTGACACATCCGAGGTGGAGTTTGAATGAATTGGGGAATTTCAGATACTTGCCCAGAAATATTTTGCAAGACCCCGCAAAACCTTGTGGAACAGCGCATAACGCCGCATTTCCTGACAGCAAACCACCCCAATTACTACGAATTTACTACCAAGGGATGAGCATTGATACGACGAAACACCGGGAAATGCGGACATACGGTTTTGCGCCGCCCTTTGAACTGCCCCTGAAAATCACATATCGCCCGACTGGATGAGCCGCCTTTTCTGCATGGAAAAGGCGGCTTTTTCTATGCCCATACATAGCCGTCTGTCTCGCCGCAGGCGGCTAAATCTATGAAAGGAGGAACCCCCAAATGGCGAAACCGAAAGTGTTAAGTGTAGCAAATCAAAAGGGCGGAGTTGGAAAAAGCACGACTGTCTACAACCTGGGGGCCGGTCTTGCGCTGGAAGGAAAGAAAGTCCTGATGCTGGACGTAGACCCCCAAGGTGATTTGACCAAGATGCTGGGCCAGCGCAAGCCTCACGACCTGCCCCTGACCCTTGCCAACGCCATGAACGATGTTGTAGCCGGGACAGAGCCATCTGACCACCCGGAGATCATGCACCACCATGAGGGCTTTGATTTCGTGCCAGGAAACCGCAGCCTGTCCGCTGTAGAGGTGGGGCTGGTGAACGTGATGAGCCGGGAAACCGTCTTGAAGCAATACGTGGACAGCGTGAAGCGGGACTATGACTATGTTCTGCTGGATTGCCGCCCCTCGCTGGGGATGCTGGTCATCAATGCCCTGTCTGCTTCGAATTATGTTCTCGTCCCTGTCCAGGCGGACTATCTGGCGGCGGAGGACATGACGGAGCTGGTGGGGACGGTGCGGAGCATCCAGCGTCAGATCAACCCCCGGCTGAAAATCGGCGGCGTGTTTCTGACGATGGCAAATGAAACCACGTTCCGCAAGGACATTGTGAACAGCGTCAAATCCAATTTTGGACGGCATCTGCCTGTGCTGGACACGGTGATCCCGTCCACTGTTCGGCTGGCGGAAATCAGCACGGCGGACAAGAGCATCTTCCAGTACGAACCCAGGGGACGAGCGGCGGACGCCTACCGCAAACTGACAAAGGAGGTGCTGGAAATTGGGCAAAAAGAGCGCAGCCGGACTTCTGACCTCGGTAGATAGCATCTTTACCACCCAGGAGGAACGGGACAACGCCCAACGCAGTTATGTGATCGACCTGCCCGCCGCTCAAATCAGCGACTTTCCCGACCACCCGTTCAAGGTGCGGATGGATGAGGAAATGGAGCATATGGTGGAGAGCGTCAGGGAGCGTGGTGTCCTCTCTCCTGCGCTGGTGCGGCCCATGCCGGACGGCAGTTATCAGATGGTGTCAGGCCACCGACGTAAGCGGGCGGCGGAGTTGGCGGAACTGACCACGGTGCCCTGCATCGTCCGGGAGCTGACCGATGATGAAGCCATCATTATCATGGTGGACAGCAATCTCCAGCGGGAAAAAGTTTTGCCCTCGGAAAAGGCACTTGCTTATAAAATGAAGCTGGACGCCATGAAACGACAGGGACAACGGAGGGATTTAACCTCGTCCCCGGTGGGGACGAAGTTGGGAACACGCTCAAATCAGGAACTTGCAGACCAATCTCCTGACAGCAAAACCCAAATTCACCGTTATATCTGCCTGACAAACCTTGTGCCCGAACTGCTGGACATGGTAGACAATTCTGTGCTGAAAGAAAAGGGGCGGTTACAAATGGCCCTGCGCCCCGCCGTGGAGCTGTCCTATCTGCCGGAGAACCAGCAAACCGCCTTGTTGGAGATCATGGAGAGCGAGGACTGCACCCCCTCTCACGCCCAGGCCATCAAAATCAGGGACTTTTCCGAAAAAGGCAAGCTCAATCCCGAAGTGATCCTGTCCATCATGCAGGAGGAAAAGCCCAATCAGGTGGAGCAATTCAAAATGCCCCGGAACCGTATCGACAAGTTTTTCCCTGCGGGGACGCCCGCACAGAAGATCGAGGACACCATTGTAAAAGCGTTGGAGATGTACCGCAGGCGGGAAAGGGGGCGGGAGCGGTGAACGTCACACCTGGGGGAAAGTCTGCCCTTTTGCGGCCCTGGCACTTTCCACGCCCTCCCCCTCTCACACTCTCCCCCTCAAAACCTGCTGTACCTACTGAAAAGAAAATCTCTGCCCATCCTTTTTCAGCCGGTAAAAACCTTGAACCGCCCCCGTGGAGCGCCACGGGCTTTTTTTGTGCCCAAAATCAAAAAACTGGAGGTAATTTTTCTATGAAGCGGAAAACCATCATCCACGCGGCTCGGCTGCTGTGCGTCCTGGCTCTTGCCATGAGCCTGACCACCGCCGCCTTTGCCGCCGACCCGCCTGAACCCGTCCAGCCGTCCCCCTGCTACCCCACCGCCGTCACCCGGAGCGAGGACGGCGGCGAGATCAGGAAGATGTACGACCTGGGGCCGGAGGACAATCCCGCTGGCATCTCCCGTTCCGACTTTGAGCAGGAGGGCTATCACTACACCCTCACCGACCTGCTGAAGCAGGAACTTCCCGCCAACGAGAGCCGTCAGCACACGGAAACCGTGTCCGTGAACAGCAAGAGCAAGGATATGGGCGCGGTGCTGGCCCTTTTGCCGCAGACAAAGGAGTTTGTCACCGAGGACGGCCTTGCCGGGACGCTGGCCCTGAAGCTGGACACGGTGAACGTGGAGGTGGCCGGGTACGGCAGCGCCACCAAGAGCGTCACCGCCACCCGCACCTACCCCGGCCTTGCCGACCAAGACACGCAGTATATCCCCAAGTCCATCAGCGACAACGGCCACTCCCTGACCCTCCAGACCGTGAACTGGCAGACCGAGGGCGACGGCCATTTTACCGCCGTGGCCTCCTACTCCGGCTCCGCCACCAGCTCCTATGTGAAGGGTTACACTGTCACCGCCGACTACGCTGGCACCGTCAGCCGTATCAATCTGAATAAAGTCCGCTATGTGGCGATCTTCGAGGGTACGGCTCTGGAACCCGTGGCCCCGGAGGAACCCGGCGACACCTCTGACCCCGGCCTGACCGACCCCGCTGACCCCACTACTCCCGTTGACCCCACTGATGCTCCCACTGACGCCCCCACCAGTGAGAAGAACAACGTCCTGCCCGTGGTGGCTGTTGTCGTGGTGGTGCTGCTGGGCGGCGGAGCGTTCTACTTCATCAAACGCAGGAGGTAAACACCATGAAGAAACTGACCATGCTTTTATCCGTTCTGTGCCTGACCCTGGCCCTGGCTGTCCCCGCCAGTGCCCTTGAATACAACATCGACGGCCCCGGCGACCCGGAGTACGGCAAGTCCACCTCCATTGAGCCGGTTATCACGGCTGACCGGGGCGAGCTGCCCAACGTGGACGTGAGCAAGAACGCGGCCCTGATCCCGCCCGGTTTTGGCTCCCCCAGTGCCTACACCCTGAACACCGGCACACCCCTGACGCCCAATCTGGCCCCCGGCTATATGCTGGGCGAGGGCGCTGTCATTTCTGGCGGAACCGGCGTGACCGTCGCCCCGCCTGACTTCAACACCATCCCCAGCGGCATCGTGTCCGGCGGCGGTTCCACCGGGGGCACAGCCACGCCCGCCCCCTTCACCGGGTACACGGAGGTCACATCCGATCTCTACTACAAGGGCGGCTATCTGGCGACCCTGAAAATCCCCAGCCTGAATGTGAACGTCAAGGTCTACGAGGGTACGGGCAGTTCCGTCCTGGCAAAAGGGGCGGGCCACTTTGAGGACACCAGCATTTGGGACGGAAACTGCGCAATCGCTGGTCACAACCGGGGGACCAACTGCTATTTTGGCGACATCCACAACCTGAACGTGGGCGACACAATCACCCTGACGACCAAGCTGGGCACCCGCACCTACTCCGTTACCAGCGTCAACAAGATCAGCGAAACGGACAACTCCCTGCTGGCCCCCACCGCCGAGAACTGCGTCACGCTCTTTACCTGCGTCCGCAATCAGAGCGCCTACCGCTGGGCGGTTCGGGCCGTAGAGGTCTGATACCCGCTGAAAAGGTATTCGCACACTGGACTGTTTGCTCCCCTCTGTGCTACTGTTGGGACAGCAAAGCACCCAACATACACAAAAGGAGGTCATTCATAATGAAAAACAGTCTAAAACGCCTTATCTCTGGAATCGCCTGTGCCGCCCTGACCATCGGCCTGACCCTCCCCGCACGGGCAGCGGAGGCCCCGCCTGTCCGGGTGAGCAGCTGCAAGGGTAATACCCTGACAGTTGGAGAGCGGAGCGGCCTAATCATCGGCCCCAGCGGGACGGACTACACCGTTACCTCCAGCGACCCAGACACGGTGCTGGTGGAGCAGATCACAGGCTTTTGGGTGGCCGTAGCCAAGGCGGAGGGAACGGCTGAGATCACCGCCGCCAACCGTGCCGGAGAGAGCGGAACCCTGACGCTCATCGTTGGCTCCGGCGCTCCCGCTGTTCCAACAGCGCCCACCAGCGAAAACAGCACAAGTCAGCCGGAAAATCTGGATGTGCGGCAGGAGTTGATACAGCTTATCAATCAGACCCGGAGGGCTAAC
>NZ_QWKG01000154.1 GCF_009911595.1 Colidextribacter sp. OB.20 | reverse complement strand
AAAAACGCGGCCAGGTTGTATACAACCTGGCCGCGTTTTTATAGCCGTTTCAATAAT
Source organism: Colidextribacter sp. OB.20 (assembly GCF_009911595.1). Classification (GTDB taxonomy): domain Bacteria; phylum Bacillota; class Clostridia; order Oscillospirales; family Oscillospiraceae; genus Lawsonibacter. The sequence continues at coordinate 877 of NZ_QWKG01000154.1, read as the reverse complement.
ACATATCGGCAGTCTTTCCTAATACTTTAGCCCTAAAACATAAAAATTTCAAACAAGTTTATTTTGTCGAATCTCCTGTTTTCAGGTGGTCAGGTTCTATAGAACCTGACCGCAGCGGACGGAGGTGCGGCTGGCGATGGCGCGGAAAGCAAGGGCTGTGGACGGACAGGTCATTCAGTACACCACCCTCAAGGTCCGGCTCTATCCCACCCCGGCCCAGGCGGAGCTGTTTGAAAAGACCTTCGGTTGCTGCCGGTACGTCTGGAACCAGATGCTCTCCGACCAGCAGCGATTCTACGCCGAGACAGGGGCCCATTTCATCCCCACTCCGGCCAAGTACAAAAACGGCGCGCCGTTCCTGAAAGAGGTCGACAACCAGGCGCTGACTCAGGAGTACAACAAGCTCTCCCAGGCGTTTCGGGTGTTCTTCAAGAGCCCGGAGACATTCCGGCAGCCTAAATTCAAGCGCAAAAAGGACGACCGGGAGTCCTTTACCGCCTGCAACCACGTGTTTGAGTCCGGCCCCACCATCTACACCACCCGGGACGGAATCCGCATGACCAAGGCGGGAATTGTCAAGGCCAGGTTCTCCCGCCGGCCTGAGGGCTGGTGGAGGCTGAGACGGATTACCGTCAGCAAGACCAAAACGGGCAAATTTTACTGCTCCATCCTCTACGAGCTCCCGGTAAGACAGCCTGAGCCGGTGGTCCCCACCCCAGAAACGACCCTGGGCCTGAAATACTCCATGGGCCACTTCTATGTGGCGGACAACGGCGATATGGCCGACCCGCCCCGGTGGTTGAAGGACTCCCAAGAGAAGCTGGCAAAGCTCCAGCAGAAGCTCAGCCGGATGGAGCCCGGCTCCAGAAATTATGAG
>NZ_QWKG01000153.1 GCF_009911595.1 Colidextribacter sp. OB.20 | reverse complement strand
GGCCGGCAGGACCGTCCGCTCCGGCGGCCCCGGCAGCTCCGGCAGGGCCGGTGGGACCGGCAGGGCCAGCAGGGCCGGCAGGGCCGGGAATGGTGGGGGCTTTCAAGGCCGCGCCCAGCTTGGCAGACAGCATCATCTGCTGCTCCACGATGCCGGACAGTGTGTCCTTTACGCTCTGGTTGGTCCGGAGCACCTCATCCAGCGAGGCCGCCTCATCCAGACCGGGCAGGGTCCCCAGGACGTATTGCAGCTTTTCGCCCTCGGCGTTGAGAATGTGGCTCAAGCTTAACTCCTCGGCGGCGATGGAAGCGATAATTTCGTTCAGACTCCCCTCGCGGCTCAGGGGAGGATCGTTTTTGGGAAATGTGGGCATTGACATAAAGCGTTCCTCCTTAGCTCAACCGGACGATTCTCAGGGACGCCCCCACGGGCGCGGGCAGCAGCACAGTGCCAAGGGGATTATTGAAGATCTGCAGGGAAATTTCGTCGTTATCGCTCAAGCGCAGCAGGACCTCGTTGGAAAGCCGGCTCAGGGATAATGTTGCGATCCCCCCAACAGCGGACACCTCCCTGGGCTCGCCGTTGACCAGCAGCCGGACACCGGCGGTCAGGGCCTTGTCGGTATTGAGGACATACCCGACCTGATAGACCCCGCCGGTCTTCACGGTGAACTTGGTGCTGTCCGGGCTGATGGTAATGCCCTTGCCCTTCACCTGGTTATTGGGCAGAGGCACCAGGCCATTCATGGAGATCGCGGCCGCGCCGGTGTTAACGGCATAGGCAAAATCGATGATAATGGGGCCGGTGGGGCCTGCAGGGCCGGTGGGGCCCGCAGGACCGTCCGCGCCGATCAGATCTGGTCCGGCAGGGCCTGCGGGTCCTGTCGCGCCGGTGGGGCCGGTGGGACCTGTTGGGCCGGCTGGGCCGGTGGCGCCA
>NZ_QWKG01000152.1 GCF_009911595.1 Colidextribacter sp. OB.20 | reverse complement strand
GTAAGCGTAAAATAGAGCAGTACCTGTCCCCCAATGGTAGAATGGAAAAGAAGGGGGAGTAGAAAATGAAAGAAGAAAAAGAATGCTTAAACTGCGGAAAGAAGTTCATCCCGACCTGCCATATCACGCGGCAGAAATACTGCAGTGACGCCTGCCGGCATCGGTATAACAATGCCAAAAGGCGCTATGAAGTGCCGGTAAATATTTGCCCGGCATGCGGAGATGTTGTGGAACAGAAAGATTGCCGGCCAGGACGATGGCGGCGGTTCTGCAGCGATCAGTGCCGGGTAACATACCACCACCAAAAGCTGCTGGCGGAGCGGCGAAAGCGGGCACGTCCTCAGCAAATATGTCCGAATTGCGGGAAAGAATTTCAGCCGGAATGGGGAGCGGGGAGTCAGCGGAAATACTGCAGTGACGCCTGCCGGATCGAATGGTGGAAGGAGTATCACAAAGCACATCCGCCGGAGGAAGCGCCAGCGGAGGAATGCGCGTTTTGCGGAGCGCCCTTAACGGGAAAACAACGAGGCAAGACGTACTGCAGCCGTTTCTGCTATCTGCTGGCAATGGACCAGACCCATGTGGAGGAAACCTGTGAGTGGTGTGGAGAAAAGTTTACCGACACCAGTGGACAGGGGCGGCGGTATTGCAGCCGGAGCTGTGCCACAGCGGCCCGATTTACGCCGAAAGCGCGGCGAGGGAGCCGGCGTATCAGTCATGGGGAACCGGAAGAATGGCTGCAGAAACTGACAGAAGCGGCTCGGGCCAGTGGAGCAGGGAAACGAGGAAAGCGGGTGAGGCTGGTATGCGGTATCACCAGCATGTACACGGGATTGGATGGCCTGCTGGCAATTATCCGTTATCATTTAAAACTTGATCCATATGATGGAAGCGTTTATGTGTTTCGTGACGGTATTGGAAGCATGCTGAAATATATTGAAT
>NZ_QWKG01000151.1 GCF_009911595.1 Colidextribacter sp. OB.20 | reverse complement strand
GCCCTTTGAAAAGGGCACCCTGCACCCCGCCTAAACTTTGACACTCGCCGTTGGGCAGGGGGGAAAGGCACAGCCTTTCCCCCCACCCGGCCAGTGTTCTCCGTGGGCCAAAAGTCAAGGGGTTCGGGTTGTATTGCCTTGCGGCAATCTCCACCCCCAGGTATGGCCCCTTGACTTTTGGCCCCGCTCCCCGTGACGGCCGTGACGACCGTGACGATGTTTTACACACCGCCCCCGCTCTCAAAAAAGCCGTCACAGCCGTCACGGTCGTCACGCCTGGGGCGGTTCCAGGGTGAGGGTGATATTTCTCCCGGCGTGGCTCCTGCTGTTCTCATAGCGGATATGATACTCCGATGCCAGCCTCCCGGCCCGGACATTCAGCCGCATAGCCAGGGCGTTGGGCTTCATGTCGGTCTGGAGCGCCGCTGCCAGCTCCGTGGCCGTACCGCCCCAGGCGGGCCTGTCCGCCGTCACAAGGGCGGCAACGGCCTCCAATACCGGGTCGGGCGGTTCCACCCACGGCTCTGTTTCCAGCCGTTCCAGCTCCCACACAAGCCGCTCTTTCTCCTTGGTGAGATACATCCGCTGGTCTTGCTGGTCACGCCCGGCCACATCCAGAATGGCGCTGCCGTCCGTCCGCTTCTCCTTTTGAAGAAGAAAGGCCCCGTCCGCAGCTCCCAACAGGCCGTTGGTGCCAGAAATCATGTCAAACTTATCGTCTGCCTGCTGCTTTCGGGTGTGGTGTACCAGCAGGAGACAGATACCGCAATCATCGGCAAGGCGTTTTAGCTTGCCCACCACCTCGTAATCGTTGGCATAGCTGTACTTGTCCCCGCCGACCTCCCGGACTTTCTGGAGGGTGTCAATGATAATCAGCTTGGTGTCGGGGTGCTGACGGACGAACTTCTTTAGCTGTTCCTCCAGGCCCAGGCCGAGCTGTTTGGCGTAGATCGC
>NZ_QWKG01000150.1 GCF_009911595.1 Colidextribacter sp. OB.20 | reverse complement strand
AACCGTATCGCTGACAGCGCCAACTTCAACGGCATCAAGCTGCTGGACGGCTCTCTGGAGAGCGGCGCCAAGGAGATTAGCGTCAAGGGCGTGGACAGCACTCAGGTGAACGCAGTGCAGAGCGTCGTTACAAACGATACTGCTCTTACAACCACCGGTGCTGATGCTGAAGAAGGCGACACCTACACCTTCACCGTCAGCTTGGACAATGGCAAGTCCTATACCGCCACCGTCAAGGTGGAGAAGTATGTGGATGGCGACGGCAACGTCTCCGACACCCAGGTCCGCCTGGTGAATGCCAACGGCGAGGTCCTGACTAAGAAGATTGCCGCTACTGCAGTGGACGCTGGAGCAGTGACTGATGCACTCATTAAGGACCTGAAGAAGAGTGACCTGGCAGACCAGTTCCAGATTGAGAAGAGCGGCACTGATAAGATTCAGTTTACTAATCTCCAGGCCGGCGATAAGACCGTGCCTCAGATCAATGCCTTTGAGAGCACTGTGAAGGCTTCAACTGCCACTACAGCGACAATTACGGCGGATAAGCCCGACATTACTACTGCTGGCGTGGACGCCGGTCGCGAAGTCAAGGCCTCTGATATCACCGAGTATGACGGCAAGAACTACGACGATGCCGTGTTCACCATCAACGGCAAGAAGTTTGTCCTGATGACCGGCAATATGGAGGCCACTGGCGACGCTTTCATGAATGCCGTTGCCGCTCTGGGTCCCGATGTCACTGTTCTGGTTGGTGACAAAACAACTGGCACCAATGGTCTCGATCCTAATGACGAGAACTTTGAGCAGAACATCGCCAAGATTAAAGAGGTCACCGGCCTGAACGTAGAGGCGAACGCCGCTGGCGACGGCATCAAGCTGTCCCTGGACCCCAAGGCCAAGGGCGGCCTGTCCCTCCAGATCGGCGACACCAGCGACAGCTTCAACCAGCTGAACGTCTCCGTGGGCGACATGCACACCAAGGCTCTGGGCATCGACAAGATCGACATCGGCACCCAGGCCGGCGCG
>NZ_QWKG01000149.1 GCF_009911595.1 Colidextribacter sp. OB.20 | reverse complement strand
CGCGCCGGCCTGGGTGCCGATGTCGATCTTGTCGATGCCCAGAGCCTTGGTGTGCATGTCGCCCACGGAGACGTTCAACTGGTTGAAGCTGTCGCTGGTGTCGCCGATCTGGAGGGACAGGCCGCTCTTGGCCTTGGGGTCCAGGGACAGCTTGATGCCGTCGCCAGCGTCGTTCGCCTCTACGTTCAGGCCGGTGACCTCTTTAATTTTGGCGATGTTCTGCTGGAAGTTGGTATCGTTAGGATCGAGGCCATTGGTGGCGGTTGTGCTGTCACTCACCAGAACGGTGACGTCGGGGCCCAGAGCGGCGACGGCGTTCATATAGGCGGGATCGGTGGTGGTCGTGCCATCCATCTGACCGGTCATCAGGACAAACTTCTTGCCATTGATGGTAAACACAGCGTCGTCGTAGTTCTTGCCGGTGTACTCGGTGATGTCAGCGGCCTTAATCTCGCGGCCAGCGTCTACTGCTTCCACATAAGCGGTATGGCCTGTGTCAATGCCGTCTGCAGTCTTTGTTGTGACACCGGCAGCGGTAGTCTTAGTGCTCTCGAAAGCGTTGATCTGAGGCACGCCGCTCTTGCCGGCGGTCAGGTTGGTAAACTTAATCAGACCAGCTGTGCCACCCTCACTCTCAATCTGGAAGTCGTTGGCCAGATCGGTCTTCTTCAGATCCTTGATGAAGGCGGACTCCAGGGCGGCGGCGTTTACCGCAGTGGCAGCAATTTTCTTGTTCAGGACCTCGCCGTCGGCATTCACCAGGCGGACCTGGGAGGAAGAGACGTTGCCGTCGGCATCCACATACTTCTCCACCTTGACAGTAGCAGTGTAGGACTTGCCGTTATCCAGGCTGACGGTGAAGGTATACTCATCACCCGCAGCGGCTGTAGCCTGATTAACAGAAACAGCTGTCTTATTGATAGTTGTGCCAGCAATAGCGTTCACCTGGGTGCTGTCCACGCCGTTAACCTTGATCTCCTTGGCGCCGCTCTCCAGAGAGCCGTCCAGCAGCTTGATGCCGTTGAAGTTGGCGCTGTCAGCGATACGGTT
>NZ_QWKG01000148.1 GCF_009911595.1 Colidextribacter sp. OB.20 | reverse complement strand
GGGTCAGCCACTGGGACAGGGCGTCCATCCCCGCCCCCACCCCGTCGGACAGCCAGGAGCCGAAGGGCCCGAAGGTGACCACAAACATCACCAGCATGGTGCACAGGAACAGGGGGATGGCAAATACCCGGTGGGTGACCACCTTGTCGATCCTCTCGCTGAGGGTCAGCTCCCCGGGCACGCCCCCCTTCTCCACCGAGGCGGACACCACCTTCTGGATGTACTGGTAGCGGCTGTCGGCGATGAGGGTCTCCCGGTCGCCCAGGTCGCTGGAGTTCTCATACTCCGCCACCAGGGCATCCAGCCTCGCTCTGATGTCCGGGGGGAGCTTCAGCGCCTTCTCTACAATGGCGTCCCCCTCCAGCAGCTTGATGGAGGCCCAGTGGGCGGGGAGGTTGGCGGCGTATGCGTAGTCGTGGAGCAGCTCACCCATGCGGTGGTGGATGTCGTGGGTGTAGTCGTCGTAGAGGTTGTCAGGCTCGATGGTCACCCCCAGGTGCATCTGCCGGTGGGCGGTGTGCATCAGCTCCTCCACCCCCTCGCCGGTGCGGGCGGTGATGGGAATCACAGGCACTCCCAGCTCCTTGGACAGTCTGTCCACGTCAATCCTGTCCCCCCGCTTCTCCACCTCATCCATAAAGTTCAGGGCCAGCACCGTGGGCCGCTCCAGCTCCAGCAGCTGAACGGTGAGATACAGGTTGCGCTCCAGATTGGTGGCGTCCACAATGTCGATGACGCAGTCGGGGCCCTCGCCGATGATGAAGTCCCGGGCCACAATCTCCTCCATAGAGTAGGGGGACAGGGAGTAGATGCCCGGCAGGTCCACAACCGTCACCGTCCGGTCGCCGATCCGGGTCTCCCCCTCCTTTTTCTCCACGGTGACGCCGGGCCAGTTGCCCACATACTGGTTGGAGCCGGTGAGGGCGTTAAAGAGGGTGGTCTTGCCGCAGTTGGGGTTGCCTGCCAGGGCCACCCGCATCTGGCGCCTGTCGTGCTCGCCGGGGTCGTAGCGGCCGCTGTGGGCCTCCAGCTCGTGCTCGTGAGCCCTCAGCTGGCGGCGGGCGGTCTCCGGGTCGCGGCGGGTCATGGCCGACCGGGC
>NZ_QWKG01000147.1 GCF_009911595.1 Colidextribacter sp. OB.20 | reverse complement strand
TTAGTTTGTTGTTCCCTTTTTCACCCACTCAAAATTTTTCCATTTTAGGGCTTGACTTTTGTTTGCAGGACTTCTTTTAAAAAATTGGGGGTACGTTAACGAATACATGAAAGAAAAATTTTGATACAGTCAGGGGGTGAAAATTGGGTTTTGTTTGGGTGAATTTTTTAAAAGTTTATGAGAACACAGGAAAGAAAAATGCTTTGGAGGAATATAGATGACAGATTTTGAGTATAATCAACTTTATGAGAGAGAAGTAGTCAAAAAATTTTGGGAAGCATACGGGGTTGACTACGCTTCAAACGTAAACAAGCTGAAAAATGACTCGGATAAGGAAACACAACCACTAGAACCACAAAAACGACCTGTTAAGAATGGAGTGGAAGCGTCCGCCTTTCGGCAGGACTTGTCAACGGAAATGATGGTATACCTCCGCAAGAAAAATTATACATATAGGCAGATTGCGGATAAGCTAGGGTGCTCGCCCAATACTGTCAGAAATAGGCTGAAAGATAAGGAACTTTTACGTTCTTTATGGCTTGATTTGGATATATGAAACATATAAATTGCACACTTAACTCTGCATATTTTGTATGCTCAGTTTGTATGGTATTCCATGTGTGAGTTAAACAATTAGATATACAGTTTAATTTGCACATACGGACAGAAATAATGTTTTATATACATGATAATAATTTTAACTATGCGTTGAGTTCATAAAAATATATAAATACTAGACCTACCCCCACGCCCTAAAAACATAATAAAGAGGTTGTAAGTCATACAGTACCCAAAAATAAAGTGGCTCATGAGTACTAAAATATACTTATGATGTGGCTGGGACAAAATTAGGGATGTGGATAATAGAGTTTATAAATACTTTCACAAAAAAAGAAAGGGCACCGACTATTTTAGTTGGTGCCCTTGAAATATTCTATTGACGGAGATGGTATCATGCGTTAGAATAAGAATACGAGGTAACGAGTAGTGCGGGCAGGCCTAGAGGGCTGGCACCCCCTAGGCCCTGTGCAGGATGGGATAGCATCCATACACAACTGTGTTAACAGCACCACATACTTAGTATAAATCATCAGGGCTGTATTTTCAAGATGTTTATA
>NZ_QWKG01000019.1 GCF_009911595.1 Colidextribacter sp. OB.20 | reverse complement strand
TCTCAAGACCTCTCGGGACTATTATCTGCATTCTCCTATTCCCTTGTATATGCGGTGGTACATTTTACGCTTACAAATGCTGTATGCTTGCTGGAGGTGTGCCAAATATGAACAATGAGAAAGTGTTCCAAATGAATTTCGGGAAGGTGTATGGACTCCTGTTGGATAAGGCTGTCAGGAAAGGCCGGACAAGGGCCGAGGTGGATGAAGTCATCTGCTGGCTGACAGGCTACAGCGCCGGCCAGCTGGAGCAGCTTCGCTCCTCTGACCTCTGCTATGGGGACTTTTTCCAAAACGCTCCTCAGCCCCATCCAAACCGGGGGCTGGTCAAGGGCGTTGTCTGTGGAGTGCGAGTAGAGGAGGTCGAGGACCCGCTCATGCGGGAGATCCGCCGTCTGGACAAGCTGATTGACGAGCTGGCGAAGGGGAAACCGATGGAGAAGGTTCTGCGAAAATAGGAAGAGAAGGCGGAGTTTCTGGAAAGATTCAGAAACTCCGCTTTTTTGATAAACTTTTTTATTGTGGAAGATAGGCTATCAATTCTTCCGTTGTGTCCTTCATGCCCCGCCGGAACCAGACCTCGATCCAGCCATACAAAAAGAATCCCACATAGGCGGAGGAGTAGGCGGCAGCGAGCTCCTGCTCCGGGTCAAAGCCGCACAGGTCCAGAATGATGTCCTTGAGCAGATAGACCAGGCCCCGTTTGTTCAGCAGGCTGTAAAAATCCCGGTTCGCCTCAAAATGGGAAAACACAATTTGAACGGTTTCTTTTACAGAGAGGTCAGGGGCTGTTTTCCATTTGTCCACCCAATCCTGAAACAGGCGCCGGATGTATGCCTTGATAATCCCTTCTTTATCCTCGTAATTGCGGTAAAATGATGTCCGTCCCACCCCGGCCATGCCGCACAGCTCGCTGATGGAAATTTCCGCAATGGGCTTTTCCTCCAGCAGGGCCAGCATGGAGCTGGTAAGATGCTCCACTATATAGGCGTTGCGGCTTTCGTTGCTGAACGGTGATACATTTTTCGCCTTTTGTTCCATTTTTGCTGCCTCCATTGACAATTCAATTCCTTGCTGTTACACTTGTGACGCTGTTACATTAGTATCGCATCATAACATAGAAAATAGAACCTGTCAAGGGAGGATATTGGAATGAGATTGACGCAGAAGAGACTGCTGATCCTGGCAATTATCGCGGTGATTGGCTTTGTGCTGGGGCGGCTGGCGGTGCGAGGCGTGTTGAACCTCCTGCTGGGCGGTACGCTGTTTGGAGGAAACTTCCTATGAGCAAAACCGTGAAAGAAAAGAGGGTGAAGGCTGTGCCGGTATGGATGGGTATTTTGGTTTTTCTGCTGGCCTTTGGGGCCGGGCTGGCGTCAAAGATGGAAATCAAGCCCGCCTGGGCAAAAGAGTATTCCGTCCAGTGGAGCGACGCGCTGGGCACGCTGAAAACCGATCTGCCCTACGGGGAGGGTGAGGCCAACAAATTTGACCTGTACCTCCCGAAGGACGGCGGCAGGGGGAGCTACGGTCTGGTGGTCTATCTCCACACGGGCGGATTCACCACGGGCGACAAGGCGGAGGACCGGGAAATGCTCTCCTGGCTGTGCTCCAAGGGCTACGTGGCGGCGGGGATCAACTATACCCTCCAGGACGAGGCTCATCCGGAGGCCAGCGTCCTCTCCCAGTCCAACGAGATCAAGGCGGCGATGCCCTGTGTTGTCGCCGCCGCGGAGGAGGCCGGCTACCCTATTGACAAAATGGCGGTGGCGGGAGGCTCGGCGGGCCACACCCTGGCTATGCTCTACGCCTACCGGGACGGGCGGTCGGCTCCGGCGCCCGTGGTGCTCACCTTCGGCGGAGTGGGGCCGTCCAGCTTCTATCAGGAGGACTGGGGTGTCTTTGGCCTGGATCAGAGCGACGAGGGCTGTGCGGAATTGTTCGGCGTGATGGCCGGGGTGGAGATCACCCCCGCGGAGGTGGCGGACGGCTCCTACCTGGAGAAGGTGAAGCCCATCGCCGCCGCTGAGTGGATCAGTGAAAACCCCGTCCCCACGGTGGCCGCCTACGGGACTCACGACAAGGCGCAGCCCTTCCTGGCCTCCCTGCGGCTCAAGGCCGCACTGAAGGAAAACCATGTGGATCACAAATACTTTGAGTTCCCCCACTCCGGCCACGGGCTCCAAAACGATAACGCCCTCTCCCGCCAGTGGATGGAGGCCATCGAGGAATATCTGGACAAATACATGGAGGTATCCCCATGAAAATTGCAGTCAAGGTTTTGAAAATGATTGGCATAGCTGTTTTAGTGATTATTGTGTTGCTGGCTATCCTGATTTTCCGAATTTTCACCGCGCCGATGGTTCCCAAAAATTATACAAAAACAGTGGAAACCGGCGGTGAAATTGAGGCCGCATATATGGCGGCGGGTCAATATTGGGTGAAACACATCGAGGCGGAGGCCCCAGGCGATTGGAAGAAATTTGTGGCCTACTATCCTGCTGATCTGGAGGAAACCGAAAGCACGTTTCCGGTTGTCGTTTTTGTCAACGGAACAGGTGTCGGGGCCTCCAAGTATCAAGCGCTGTTTCAGCATCTGGCCTCATGGGGCTTTATCGTGTTGGGCAACGAGGATCCCAGCACCTGCACCGGGGCCTCCGCCGAGGCCACCCTTGTCTGGCTGCTGGAGCAGAACAATGAACTGGACAGTGTATTTTATCAGAAGGTGGACACAGAACACATTGGCATATCCGGCCACTCCCAGGGTGGCGTGGCGGTGTTCAACGCGGTCAGTGAACAGCCCCACGGCGAACTGTATACCTGCGCCGTCAGCCTGTCCCCCACCGAGTGGGCGTTGGCGATGGCCATCGGGCTGGACTACGACCCCAGCAAAATGACCACCCCCACCTTGATACTGGCCGCAGCCGAAAACGACGTAATTACCCCGGACGGAGTGAAGGGTCTTGCCGAGGTGATACCCGCTGGCACCGTCAGAGCCTCGCGTCCCGGCATGGATCACGGGAAGATGCTGTATTCTGCGGATGGCTATGTGACCGCATGGTTTATGTGGCAGCTCCAGGGCGACCAGAATGCCGCAAAAGCGTTTGCGGGAGAATCCCCCGAAATTCTAAACAACGCAATGTACCAGGATGTGGCTGTTGATTTCAAATAAAGCGGAGGCCGCTGTCGTGACCGGATACAGTGCCGGAGGCTTTGGAGCGGCGATCCTCGCTGACGGCATCTTTGCTGGCCGCTTGGGACAGGCTGATGGTTCAGCTGGGGATTCCTGCCTTGTGAATGGAGAGACTTCTTGCTATAATAGGGTGGAAATTGTATTTGTGAGACATCCATAAGGCGGAGCGGCAAGAGCACAAAGAGCGGCGGGAGTGGTAACGATGGTCGGATTAGGAACAATCATCAATGTGGCTGGTATTATTTGCGGTGGACTGTTGGGCCTTGCCTTTGGAAAGCGTCTGCCTGAACGATTTCAGAATATATTGATTCAGGCAACCTCTGTCTGCGTGCTTTTCCTGGGAATTGGAGGGTGCATGGAGAAGATGCTCCAATTATCAGAGGGCAAGCTGGTCTCCGGCGGGTCTGTCATGATGATTCTCTGCTTTGTCCTCGGCTCTGTTGTCGGGGAGCTGATTAACATAGACCAACGGCTGGAGCAGTTTGGCATTTGGCTGAAAGAAAAGACCGGCAGCGGCGGCGACACTGCCTTTGTAAATGGATTTGTGACAGCCTCCCTGACCGTGTGTATCGGGGCGATGGCCGTAGTCGGCGCTGTCCAGGATGGTATCTATGGTGATTATTCCATTCTGGCCGCGAAGGCGGTTCTGGACCTGATTATCATTCTGGTGATGACGGCGTCTATGGGGAAGGGCTGTATTTTCTCCGCAATTCCCGTTGGCCTGTTTCAGGGCGTGATTACCGTATTGGCCGTTTTTGTAGAGCCGTTTTTAACCGAAGCCGCCCTGGCAAACCTTTCGCTGACTGGTTCAATCATGATATTCTGCATTGGAATCAACCTGATTTGGGATATAAAAATCAAGGTTGCCAATATGCTTCCCACCCTTTTCTTCGCTGTTTTGTGGGACTTTATCCCTGCACTGATGTAATGGGTTTAGAGCAAGGCGGGCAGCTCCGGATTTGGAGCTGCCCGCCTTGCTTTTTTAGCAACCAACTTTAGACAGGAATAACGGTGGGCGTCAGCTCGCGGACGGTGTTGGCCCGGCCTGGCCGGGTGCGGCCTCCGATTCACGGATATAAAGCCGCCCCTTAGGGTGGTTCAAAAATCGAGCTGGTTCACTCCATTCAGATAGGCCTGGTGGTAAATATTACATTGAAATTGTCAAAATGAGAATTTTTTTGTTGACTTTCACACATCAATGGTATATAATGTGGTTGTCTAATAGAAACATCGGTTGTAAATAGTAACCGATTGGAGGTGATTAAATTAGGACCGCTTCATTCAGCCGAAAATGTGCTCAATATTTTGTTTGTCTGGAGTAAAACAGGTAAGACCGATTTGGGACTGACAGAAATCAGCCGCATTACAGAGATCAATAAAAGCACAGTCTATAAAATTTTAATCTCTTTGCAGGCGCACAATCTGGTCTCATTGAATCAGGCTACAAAAAAATACAGCATTGATTCCGGGGTTTTGGAGCTAAGCAGCATCTATCTGAAACAACTGGATTTGCGGACGATAGCCCACCCCTGGATCGAACGTCTTGCCGCCAAGTCGGGAAAAACGATCACGCTGGCGCTGCGTAAGCCAGAGCATCTTGTGTTTATTGACCGGGTGGACGGGTGTGAAAATGTTCGCTTTTATTGCGACATTGGAAAGATAGCCTTTTATAACAGCGGCGCCGCCGCCAAAGCTGTCTTTGCGCACCTGACAAGCGAAGAGCAGGAGGTGCTGCGAACACAAACCCCTGAAAGGTTTACAAGCTTCACAAGAACCTGGGACCAGCTGATGGTTGAAGTGCCCCGGATCAAACAAAATGGTTATTCTATTAGCGATGAAGAGGTAGATATCGGTGTTTTTGCTGTCGGTGCGCCAATATTTGATGCTCAGGGCAAGGTCATCGCCGGAATGGCAATGGCGACGCTGAAGATCAATCTTTCGCAGAAGCAGATAGAGGACATGATTCAGCAGACGGTAGAAACATCTCGTATGATCTCGTCAAAAATGGGATATCTTAGGGCATAAAAAATAGCCGCGATTTTCAGCCTATGAAAAATCATAGGGGTTGCCAGACCGTTCCGAAAAAAGCGACTATATTTCTATTATACCACATGAGCCGCAAAATGGAAGCCCTTAAAACATTATTTCAGGCAGTAAGGCAGAAGGTATTCTGCCGCGCTTCCTTCATGCCTGCCGCCGTTCTTTAAGGGGCTGTTATGCCGCACATCTTTTCCGGGGCGCATTTGGTCCATGCGGGCCCCGGATCGTCTTATATTTCGTTTTACATTGAGGAAAAGGAGATAAGTATGGACAAAAAATCAAGTCATTATGAGCTTTGCCTCAAGGAGTTCAAAATCTGTGGCATTCTAACCATGGCCTATATTCTGATTTGCTGCCTGCTGTGCGGCATCTTTGGCTATGGCCTGAGCGGCACTGAAGCCACATTTATACTTGGTATTCCGGCCTGGGCTGTGATCGGAGTTTTTATCCCTTGGATCATTATGGTTGTGATTACGACGATCTATGGCCTCTTTATTATGGAAGGAGATGAGGAATAATGGAAGTCGCGATGATAACCAAGGTGCTGTTTTTTGCATATTTTATCGTTCTGATCTGCATCTCCATTCTCGCTTACATGAAGCGCAAGAACGCAAAAAACTTTCAGGAGGAATATTATGTGGGCGGCCGTTCCTTTGGCCCCTGGCTGGTCGCCTTTGTCTGGGCGACCTCGTGGACCAGCGGCGGCACCTTCATCGGCACCCCATCCGTCTACTACAGCTATGGATGGACCACGATTTTGTGGCAGGCTGGCGCCGCGATTCTTGGAATCTGCGGTATGCTCATGATTGGCCGCCGTATTTCCAGATTTGCCGCCACACATAACTGTCTGACCCTGCCTGACCTGTTTGTTGAGCGCTTCCAGAGCCGGACCATGGGGGTTGTAGCCGCACTGTCCATCATCGTTTTCGGTGTGGCTTATATCGTCTCCCAATATACCGCGGCGACGCGCATTATTGAGACCTTCTTTGGATTTGACTATACAACAGCTCTGATTCTCTTTGCCGCGGTTACTGCAATTTACACCATCATCGGCGGTATCCGCGGTGTTGCCTATAATGCCCTGGTTCAGGGCGTTATCATGCTTGGCGGCTCGGTTATCATTGCGGTCATCATGGTCAGGGAGGCCGGCGGCCTGGCCGCAATTACCCAGGCGCAGCTGGAGATCGACCCCATGCTGCTGGTTCCCCCCGGTCCGGACAACTACCTGCCGCTGGCCACCGGGTTCTCCACATTCTTCACCCTGGGCGTTGCGGTTATGGCGCAGCCCCATGTTATCACCCGGGTATTTTCTGTCAAGGATGTAAAGTCTCTCAAGCGAGCCGGCGCCCTGATCAGCATCATCTGCATGATTTGGTTCTTTGCCCTGTTTCTCAGCGCGCAGGCCGCACGGGCACTGATCCCCAGCATAGAGGTCTCCGACCAGATTTTCCCGACGATTGTTCTGACCTACTGCGGTAAATATTTGGCTGGAATCCTTATGTGCGCCCCCTTTGCGGCGGTTATGTCCACGGTCTCCTCCCTCACCATGGTCTGCTCCAGCGCGCTGATTAAGGATATTTACCAGCGTACTTCGAAGGAAGAAGTCTCTCCGGATAAAATTAAAAAGATCACCTATGGGGTCACCCTGGTGCTTGCCGCGGTGGTTGTAGTCCTGTCGCTGAATCCGCCTGCGTTCCTGCAGGACATTGTGATGTTTGCGATTAATGGATTTGCCGCCTCCTTCACAATTCCCATCGTTTTTGGCTTCTTCTGGAAGGGCGCTACTCCCACAGGAGGGCTGGTTTCTATGGTCTCTGGCTTCCTTGTCTTGATTGGGCTCTATGTCCTGCCGGTTCCCACAAATTTGCTGGGCTTTAATCCTTTGATTTGGGCCCTTGTTATTTCCTCTATCGTTATGGTCGTTGTCAGCAGATATACGAAAAAACAAAAAGATGTGTTTCTGGCTGAATTGTTTCAATAATTCTAGTGGGAGGCTGTACAATGAAAAAAGCCAGTGACTATGTAAAGGTTACAAAGTATGTCAGTGTCATTGGCGGCTCTGTGGACACGGATCAGGTGTGCTGTGATGGCGGAAGAATTTCCGCCATCACAGCACCAGGCTGCTGGGGTCCCATGATTACGCCAAAAATCCTCGGAGGACACGAGGTGATCCGCCCTGTCTATATTGAGGGCGCGCAGCCCGGGGACAGTATTGCGATTTTTATTGAAAAGGTCCAACCTGTATCCCGTTTCTGCTCTTCCGGAACCAGCCGTTCTATCCCTGGCCGTTTTGAGGGAGACCCCTCTGTCAAGGCAGTCTGCCCCCACTGCGGCATCATCCATCCGGACACCCGCATCGAAGGAGTTGGCGAGGAGGCCGTCCGCTGTGTGCGGTGCAACAGGCCGATCATCCCGCAGACCTATGAGAACGGCTACACGGTGGCCTATTCTGCTGAATCTGAAATTGCGGTTGCCGTTCCGCCGGAGGGCGCTGCGGAAATTGCCAGGCTGACCAGCGCAGGAGAGGTGTTCCTCCCTGAGGATTCTAAGCAGCATCTGGCGACCATCCTCGGCCGCTCAGACTTTGACGGGCTCCCGATTCGCTGCCGGCCGATGATAGGCAACATAGGCTGTGTTCCCTCGGCCGCAATCCCGTCGAGCAAAAACACCGGCGACTTTTCCGGCTCTTTGGAAAAAACCGATCTGTTTAAGGCTCCCACTGCCGGTCAGATCACGGACGCTCATATGGATATTAACCTGGTTGGACAGGGGAGCGTTGTGATTTCTCCGGTCCTTGTGGAAGGCGCTGGCCTCTATTTTGGAGATGTCCACCTGACCCAGGGCTGTGGTGAGATTGCCGGGCATACCCTGGATATCTGCGCCGACGTTACAGTTCGTGTGAAGCTGCTGAAGGGCATCAGGCTGGAAGGCCCTGTCATTCTCCCTGCTCCGGATGAGCTGAACAGCCGCTTTCGTCCTTTTACAGAGAAGGAATACACCTTGGCCGAGGAACTCTACCAATGCTACGGTGGAGAGGCGCTCCCGCGCTGCTATCCGATCCAAGTGGTTGGAACCGGCGCCGGAATGGATGCCGCATTCCATAATGCGCTGCAGCGCGCGGTTCAATTAACAGGCCTGTCCTTGGGTGAAATTAAAAACCGCGCCACTGTCGGTGGAGAAATCGGCATCGGGCGTGTCAGCGGCTGTGTCTATTTAACCATTCTTTTGGAACATACAGTGCTGAAAAAAGCAGGCCTTCTCTCCTTGACGGAGGATCACTACTCAAAATAACTCAGACGGCTCCGCCCGGATTGAACAGATTGTTCGTCCGGGCGGAGCTGTTTTTTGCCGGAAGGACCAAATTGATGCGACCCTTTGCGGGAAGGATTTGTGGCGGTGTGATGATTCCAGACCTCTGGCTATTTCATCTTTCGATACTCCATCGGGCTCATCCCCTCCACCCGGCGGAAGCACTGAGAGAAGTAGCTGGAGGAGGAGAAGCCCAGCATTTGGGCGATGAGGGCCAGGCTGTGGTCGGTCTCACGCAGGAGGAAGCGGCTCTCCTCCACCCGCCGGGAGATGAGGTAGTTGATGGGCGAGGTGCCGAACTCCTTCCGGAAGGCGTGGGCCAGATAGTACTTGTTCACATGGGCCAGCCGGGCCAGCTGGTCCAGGCTCAAATTCTCTTTAAAGTGGTTGTCGATGTACCGCCGGACCAGGCCGCACTCCCGGCTGGTCCGGGAGTCGGAGGGCTCCGGCTCCAGAGACAGCTCCTCCTGCCGGCCCAGCCGGACCAGCACCACCTCCAGCAGGCAGCGGCATACATTCTCATACCCGGAGCGGGCCTCGAAGGCCTCCTGGAGCATCAGCTCCAGACAGCCCATCAGCTCCCGCCAGCCGCTGTGCAGGTGGAGCATGGTGTACCCCTTGGCTCCGCCCATGGCCTCCAGCCCCTCAACGCCCAGCACGATATACTCCAGCGGGCTGTCTATCTGGCTCAGCTCGGTGTGGAGCACGTGGGCGTTGACCACGATCAGGTCGTGGATGGCTACGGGGAACTCCTCATGCTGGGTGCGGAACCGGCCGTGGCCGTCGGTGATAAAAAACATTTCGGCACAGCCGTGGGTATGGAGATTGGAGTTCCACTCCCGGGAATACTGGGTTCTGGAAATGTAGTTCAGCCGCGGAGCTCCGCGGCCGGGCGGCTCCGCCGCCCGGGAAAAGCTGTACTGATAGCTGCTCATAGAGCTCCCCCCATGTGCGCAATTTAACAAAAATAAAACAAAGACGCCCTCTGCTCCTATTATAAACCCTGCGGCGCTGTTGTGCAACTTTTAAATATTTTTCCGCTGTTTTCTCCGAAATTTATGGGCTGTGTCAATATAACTCCCCGCTTTATTGGGAAAAATCCATCTATTATTGCCAAACCTGATGGAATTATTCTGTATATATACACAAAAATGCAAAAAAAGCAATATCTCTAAAGACAACCGCAAGAATAGGGCTGTTTTCCCGGCTGGGAGGCATATATACTATGCACATAGGGCCGTTGTAACGGCCTGCCGCATTTGTCTATATTTTTTAGGAGGTTTAGAAACGATGAAAAAGATGTTAAGCCTGCTCCTTGCGTCAGCGATGACTCTGTCCCTGCTGGCCGGCTGCGGCGGCGCGCCTCAGACGCCCCCCGCCCAGTCCAACCCGCCCTCCAACAGCTCCAGCCAGGGCGGCGCCAGCACCCCTGAGACCCCCGCCGGCTCCATCAAGGTGGCGGCTCTGGCTTCCGCCTATGAGGAGACCTATCCCGGCATGTGGAAAGAGGTCTGCGAGGCCTTCACCGCCGAGACCGGCATCGAGGTGGAGCTGATCTCGGACAAGGCCCTGGAGGACGTTATCGGCCCCTCCATGCAGGGCGGCGACTTCCCCGACGTGATTCACCTGGCCACCGGCCGTGACAAGAAGCTCACCGAGCAGTTCATCAAGGACAAGAACATCGCCGAGCTCACCGACGTGCTGTCCATGACCGTCCCCGGCGAGAGCGCCAAGGTCTCCGACAAGATCGTCCCCGGCTTTACCGACACCTCCATCACCAACCCCTACGGCGACGGCAAGACCTACCTGGCCCCCATGTTCTACTCCCCCTGCGGCCTGTTCTACAACGCCGGCCTCTTCGCGGAGAAGGGCTGGACCGTCCCCACTACCTGGGACGAGATGTGGGCTCTGGGCGACAAGGCCAAGGCCGAGGGCTATGACCTGTTTACTTACCCCACCACCGGCTATTTTGACACCTTCTTCCCCACCCTGCTCTACTCCGTGGGCGGGCCCGAGTTCTTTGACAAGGCCATGAACTACGCCGAGGGCATCTGGGATACCGACGAGGCCAAGCAGTGCTTCGACGTGATGAGCAAGCTGGCCGGCTACACCGCCAAGGTGACTGTGGCCCAGGCCAACGACCAGGACTTCACCCAGAACCAGCAGCTGATTCTGGACAACAAGGCCCTGTTCATCCCCAACGGCACCTGGCTGGTGGGCGAGATGAAGGACGCCCCTCGGGCCGACGGCTTCCAGTGGGGCATGTGCGCCCTGCCTGGCAGCGGCAGCGGCACCAGCGCCAGCTACTGCTGGATGGAGCAGGCCTGGATTCCCGCTCAGGCCCCCAACCTGGATGGCGCCAAGCAGTTTGTGGCCTTCCTGTACAGCGACAAGGCTGCCGAGATCTTCGCCAAGGGCGGCGCCGCCCAGCCCATCACCGGCATCACCGACAGCATGGAGGGCGACAACAAGATCTTCTACTCCATCTATGACAACGGCGCCTCCGCCGTCATGGGCGGCTTCGCCGCCTACGCCTCCGTGCCCGGCCTGGGCAGCGTGCGCGAGGTCTTCTTCGACCCCTTCAACAGCCTGGTGAACGGCTCCCTGACCCCGGACCAGTGGATGGCCGACATCAAGGCCGCCAGCGACCAGATGCGCGAAAATCTGCTGACAGAGTGATCTTCCCCGCCTAACCCATTCGATTGTCCGTAACGCAGGCGGCGGTGAGCGAAAACCGCTCACCGCCGCCGTTCTATTTCCAGAGAGAAAGGAGCGATCCCATGCGCAGCCCAGGCCGCAGCCGGTTTATCGCCCTGTGCGTCGCCCCGGCCACCATCCTGTTCTTCCTCTTCATGGTTATGCCCACCTTCAATGTGTTCCGCATGTCTCTCTTCGAGCGGGGGGCCTACTCTCCCACGGAGACCTTTGTGGGGCTGAACAACTTCAAGGTCCTGTTCAAGGACACCAAGTTCATCGTCTCCATGCAGAACACCATCCTGCTCATCGTCACCGTGACCATCATCACCTTTTTCTTTGCCATCGTCTTTGCCGCCATCCTCACCCGGGAGAAGATAAAGGGGCAGAATTTCTTCCGCATCATCTTCTACATCCCCAACATCCTCTCCGTGGTGGTCATCGCCGGCATCTTCTCCGCCATTTACAAGCCGGACAACGGGATGCTCAACAGCATTTTCTCCCTGTTCGCCGGCCGGGAGGTCATGGTGCTCTGGAAGGACCAGCCCATGGTTATCGTCAGCGTTATCATCGCTATGGTGTGGCAGGCCATCGGCTACTATATGGTCATGTATATGGCCTCCATGTCTGCCGTCCCGGTGGACCTGTATGAGTCGGCCAGCCTGGACGGCGCGGGCCGGCTGAATCAGTTCTTTGAGATCACCCTGCCCCTGATCTGGACCAACATCCGCACCACCCTCACGTTCTTCATCATCTCCACTATCAATATGGCCTTCCTGTTTGTCAAGGCCATGGTGGCTAAGGGGATGGCCGATGTGGGCCTGAGCTTCATGTACGCCCAGAAGGACGAAGGCCTGTACGGCTACGCTATGGCCGCCGGCGTGATTATCTTCCTGTTCTCCTTCACACTGTCCGCTGTGGTCAACCAAGTCACCAAGCGGGACGTACTCCAGATGTGAGAGGAGGGATGAGAGCATGAAAAAGAGTAATTCCGCCGACACGCTGTATAAGGTCTTCATCTATGTGGTGCTCATCACCCTGGCGGTGGTCATCATCGTGCCGGTGGGCTGGGTATTCCTGGCCTCCATCAAGCAGAACAGCGAGTTCTACGGCAACCCCTGGACCCTGCCCGCCACCTTCTACTGGCAGAACTTCGTGGACGCCTGGACCGCGGCCAAAATGGGCAGCTATATGCTCAACTCGGTGCTGGTCACCGTCCTGTCACTGGCCATCCTGCTGGTGGTGGCCCTGCCGGCCGCCTACTGCCTGTCCCGCTTCCGCTTCCGAGGCAGCAAGTTCCTGAACACCGCCTTTATGGCCGGATTGTTCATCAATGTCAACTACATTGTGGTGCCCATTTTCCTGATGATGCGGGACTGGGACAGCTGGATGAACTACCTGTTCAAGCTGAACAACATCTTTATGAACAATCTGGTGACCCTGGCGGTGGTTTACGCCGCCACCGCCCTGCCCTTCACCGTCTACCTGCTGTCGGGCTACTTCGCCACCCTCCCCCACGACTTTGAGGAGGCCGCCTACATCGACGGCGCGGGCTACGGCCAGGCCATGATCCGGGTTATCTTCCCCATGGCCCAGCCCTCCATTCTTACAATTATCCTGTTTAACTTCCTGTCCTTCTGGAACGAGTACATCATCTCCATGACTCTGATGAACAGCGCCACCGGGCAGAAAACTCTGCCGGTGGGCCTGCTCAACCTGATGCAGGCATCCCAGTCGGCGGCCCAGTTCGGGCGGCTGTACGCCGGCCTGGTGTTGGTGATGCTGCCCACCCTGATCCTCTATATGTGCGTACAGCAAAAGCTGACCCAGGGCATGACCGTGGGAGGACTGAAGGGATGACGCGGAGCGAGGTGCAGAAAATCCTGGATGCGGCCCGCCAGCTCGATCCAAGCTTTGCGCTGTTCGGGGCCAAAAAGCATCAATACCGGCTCCGCCCGCCCCTTGCCCCGGCCCTGATCCACGAAATCGAGACGCGCCACGGCCTTGAACTGCCGGAGGATTATGTGTATTTCCTCACTGAGATCGGCGACGGCGGCGCAGGACCGGACTACGGCATCGACTCCTTTGCGTGGCAATTCCGGGAGACCGGGCAGAAGTGGCTGCCCCGCTTCTGGGCGGCCCTTGGCCAGCCCTTCGAGCCCCGGCCCATGGAGCCGGAGGAGGTGGAGGAATATTCCATCGTCACCCGGGAGGGTTATGAGAAGGAGCCGTCCCGCTATTTCATCCAGGAGGTTCCGGAGGAAGAGGACTGGAGCCGGGGCGTGCTGACCTTGGGGACCCACGGCTGTCAGTGGGACTTTACCCTGGTCCTCACCGGGCCGCACCGGGGCCGGGTCTTTGATACGGACAACGAGGGTGGCTACGGCCTGGCGGCGGAGAGCTTCACCGCCTATTATGAGGCCTGGCTGTCCCGGATTTCCGATCCACAGTATGTCAAGCGGCAGGTTGAATTTTGGCAAAACCTTGGCCGGGAACGAAAAAAGGGGGATGTGCAATGAATTACTGGAAAGAGCATAGTCAGCTCAGGATCATTCTGATGCTGACCACCTTTGTACTGGGGCTGGTCCTGATCGTCCGGGGCTGGATGATGACCGGCCAGATGGCGGGCCTGGGCCTGATGCTGGTGGGGGTAGCCCTGCTGCTGTCCACCCTGTATCTCTACAATGCCCGCTTCACGGACGGGAAAAAACGCTGAGAGGAGAGGGCTATGACCGATATACGTAAGACAGGCCAGGTGACCATCCCCACCGACGTGGACGTGGTCCCCGAGACCATGGAGCTGCTGAAGCGCTGGGGGGCGGACGCCATCCGGGACTGCGACGGCACCGACTACCCGGAGGAGCTGAAGAGTGTAGACGCCAAGGTCTACTCCACCTATTACACCACCCGGAAGGACAACGCCTGGGCGAAGGCCAACCCGGACGAGGTCCAGCAGTGCTACATTATGACGGGCTTTCACACTGCCAGCGGCGGACAGCTGTCCATCCCTCTGATGGAGGGGGTCAGCGATGAGCTGATGGAGGTGAACACCCGGGACGACATCAAGCGCTGGTGGGAGGTGGTGGACCGCACCACAGGCCAGCCCATCCCCCCGGAGGCCTGGCAGTATGAGGATGGCTGCGTCATCATCGGGGCTCCGGAGGAGTTTCACGATTACACCGTCAGCTTTCTGGCCTGCCTGATCTGGGACCCGGTCCACATGTACAACGCTGTCACCAACGGCTGGAAGGACTTCGAGCATCAGATCACCTTCGACGTCCGCCAGCCCAAAACCCGGAAATTCACCATGGAGCGGCTGCGGAAATTCATCGCGGACCACCCCTATGTGGACGTGATCCGCTACACCACCTTCTTTCACCAGTTTACTCTGGTCTTCGACGAGCTGAAACGGGAGAAATATGTGGACTGGTACGGCTACTCCGCCTCTGTCTCCCCCTATATCCTGGAGCAGTTCGAGCGGGAGGTTGGATACAAATTCCGCCCTGAGTACATCATCGACCAGGGGTACTACAACAACCAGTACCGGGTCCCCTCCAGAGAGTTTAAGGACTTCATGGCCTTCCAGCGCCGGGAGGTCGCCGCTCTTGCCAAGGAGATGGTGGACATCACCCACGAGCTGGGCAAGGAGGCCATGATGTTCCTGGGGGACCACTGGATCGGCACCGAGCCCTATCTGGAGGAGTTTTCCCGGATCGGCCTGGACGCGGTGGTGGGGAGTGTGGGCAACGGCTCCACCCTGCGGCTGATCTCCGATATCCCCGGCGTGAAGTACACCGAGGGCCGGTTCCTGCCCTACTTCTTCCCCGATACCTTCCACGAGGGGGGCGACCCCGTCCGGGAGGCCAAGGAGAACTGGGTCACCGCCCGCCGGGCCATCTTGAGAAAACCCATCGACCGCATCGGCTACGGCGGCTACCTGAAGTTGGCCTGCCAGTTTCCCGAGTTCATCGACTATGTGGAGAGCGTGTGTGACGAGTTCCGGGAGCTCTATGACAATATCAAGGGGACCACCCCCTACTGCGTCAAGACAGTGGCTGTCCTGAACAGCTGGGGCAGGGCCCGGTCCTGGGGCTGCCACATGGTCCACCACGCCCTGTATCAGAAGCAGAATTACTCCTACGCCGGGGTCATCGAGGCCCTGTCCGGCGCCCCCTATGACGTGCGGTTTATCAGCTTCGACGACTTGAAGGCCAACCCGGCCGTCCTGGACGGAGTGGACGTCCTCCTCAACGTGGGCGACGGCGACACCGCCCACACCGGCGGGGCGGTCTGGGAGGACCCGGACATTTCCGCCGCAGTGAAACGGTTTGTCTGGAACGGGGGCGGCTTCATCGGAGTGGGAGAGCCCTCCGGCCACCAGTATCAGGGCCGCTATCTCCAGCTGGCGGGCCTGCTGGGAGTGGAGAAGGAGACCGGCTTTACGCTCAACTACGACAAATACAACTGGGAGGAACACCCCGGCCACTTCATCCTGGCCGACTGCGCCGGGGAGGTGGACTTCGGTGAGGGGAAAAAGAGCATTTACGCCCTGCCGGGCGCCCAGGTGCTGGTCCAGCGGGACAGGGAGGTCCAGCTGGCGGTGAATGAGTTCGGTGCGGGCCGGGCGGTGTATCTCTCTGGCCTGCCCTACTCCTTCGAGAACAGCCGCCTGCTCCACCGCGCGGTGCTCTGGTCTGCCCACAGCGAGGAACAGCTCAACCTGTGGCTGTCCTCCAACTACAGCGTGGACGTCCATGCCTATGTGAAAAACGGCAGATTCTGCGTGGTCAACAACACCTATCAGCCTCAGTCCACCACCGTATACCGGGGGGACGGCTCCAGCTTCCCGCTGGACCTGGAGGCCGATGAGATTCGCTGGTACAAGCTCTGACCCGATTTATTGCCTGGCTCCTCCGCCTCATGGCGGGGGAGCGGTCAAATGAATGGAGCTTCCACCCATTGAAAAAGCCACATGACTGAAAGCGGCTGGGCCGCGCGTCTGAAAACGCGCGGCCCAGCCGTCTTATTCGATTTGTCTCATAATATCGTGATGTGCTTATCCCTTCACGCCGCCGGAGGCCAGACCGCTGACCAGGTTCTTCTCGATGCACATGAAGAGAATGACGACCGGGATGATGGCAAAGATGGAGGCGGCAAAGAGGTACTGCCACTCAATGATGTTGTAGCCGTTAAAGGTGTTGATGCCCACGGTGAGGGGCTTGAGGGTGTCGGTGGAGATAAGGCACAGGGCCACGGTGTACTCGTTCCAGGCGTTGATGAAGATGAAAATCAGGGTGGTGACGATGCCGGGGGCGGCCACCGGGAGGAGGACCTTCATCATGGACTGGATGCGGTTGCAGCCGTCGATGGTGGCGGCCTGTTCCATATCCGCCGAGATGCCGATAAAGGTGCCACGGAGCAGCCAGATGGTAAAGGCCTGGTTGAAGGCGGCGTTGATAAAAATCAGGCCCAGGATGCTGTCAGTCAAATGGAGGACCTGCATGACCTGATAGATGCCGATGAGGAGCACCACCGGGGCGAACATCTGGGAGACGATGACGAAGCCAAGGAAGGCGGTCTGTCCCTTGAATTTCATCCGGGCCAGGGCGTAGGCGGCGGGGATGCCGCACAGCATGGCGATGATGGTGGAGCCGCCGGCGATAATGATGGAGTTGAGCATGTACTTGGCCATGGGGGCCCTGCTCCAGATGTCGATAAAGTTGGACCACAAGACGGTGACAGGCAGAACGCTGTTGCCGGAGAAGATCTCCTCCCGGCTCTTCAAGGCGGTGCACAGCATGGCGAAGTAGGGGTACAGGGTGATGATGCACACATCCAGCACCACGAAGTAGAGCAGCAGGCGCAGGATCGTTTTTTTCAGGGAAATCGGTTTCTTCTGGATGGCATTGGCGGGCTGGCTCACAGGTCCTCATCTCCTTTCCGCAGGGTGTAGATCATGTAGATGCTGGCGCACATCAGCAGGATGATAAAGCCGATGACCGAAACGGCGGAGGCTTCGCCCTGCTTGCCGTTGTAGAAAGCCAGCTTGTAGAGGTAGGTGACCAGGGTGTCGGTGCTGTTGGCGGGGTCGCCCTTGGTCATGGTCCAGATGATGGGGAAGGAGTTGAACACATAGATGATGTTCAGCACGGTGGACACCGTCAGGGAGGACTTGACCAGGGGCAGGGTGATTTTAAACAGCTTCTGGAAGTAATCGGCCCCGTCCACAGTGGCGGCCTCGTAGTAGGAGGTGTCGATGCTCTGCAGGCCGGACAGCACGCAGAAGCAGACAAAGGGGACGGTGACGAAGATGCCGCAGGCGATCTCCCAGATGAACCAGATGGTGGGGGTGGAGGTCCAGTTCACCGAAGCGCTGATGATTCCCAGCTTTTTGAGCAGGGCGTTCAGGGTGCCGTAGTCGGTATTGATGACAAATTTCCAGGCGCTGGCCTGAATGACCAGGGTGGTGGCCCAGGGGAAGACCACGATGGCCCGGGCAATTTTCCGGCCCCGGAACTTGTTGTTCAGGAGCAGGGCCAGGATGAAGCCCAACAGGGTGGAGATGACCACCACGGCCACCGTCCAGAGAATGGTGTTTTTCAGCACGAGAGAAAACGCGGGGTCTTTGATGACACTGGTGAAGTTTTCAAAGTTGTTGAAGCCCTTCAGCTTGCCCGCTCTGGTTACCTTGTTCATGGACAGCTGGAACACCTTGGCAATGGGGGTCACAATAAAAACAGCCATCAGGATGATGCTGGGGGCGATCCAGATATAGGGCTCAATGGTGCGGAAGAACTTTTTGCTTCCGGGGTTGGGCAGGCGGGGGCTGCTTTGCTGAACCTGCTGGCCCGCAGGGGCTGCCGGGGTTTTTGTACTCACGGAGACACCTCCTGTCATTTTATGAGCGCCTTCCGGCCGTTTTTCAAAAGCGGAGCGGATTCTGCCCTTGAAAAACGGCTGGAAGATGACGGGGGCCGGGCCGTTTTGGCCCGGCCCCACGGTTGTGTGCGGTAACTGAATATGGATGGGTGCTTGGCTTAGCCGGCGATCTTGGCCTGGAGAGCGTCCAGAAGCTCCTGGACGTTGCCGCCCTGAAGGGCCTTCTGCTCCACATCGATGACGCCCTGCTTCACGTCGGCCCACTTGGCCTGAGCGGTGGGGTAGAACTTGGCAGAACCCACGATCTCAATCCAGCTGGCGGCGTCGGGGTCGGCAGCGGCCATAATCTCGCCGCCGGTCTTGGTGGCGGGCAGGAAGTCCTCCATGATGACCCAGTCGGAGTAGCGGGTATCCTCATAGAAGAAATCGAAGAACGCCTTGATAGCTTCGACCTTGCTGTCGGTGTCCTCATTCTCAAACACCATGAACCGGTCCATAACGCCCACGGAAGAGGTGCTCTTGCCCTCGTTGGCGGGGATGGAGGCGATGCCGAAGTTGATGGGATTCTCAGAGCCGGCAACATAGGAGGAGATCTGGTTGGGGCCGATCATCATAGCCAGCTTGCCGGCAGCGAACAGCTCCTGCAGGTCATAGCGCTTCTGGGTGGCGGGGTCGGAGTTGGTCAGGCCGTCCTTGACTAGACCGATAATGTACTCAACGGCTTCCACGTTCTCGGCGCTGTTCAGGGTCCAGTTGCCGGAGGCGTCGGTGAAGTCGCCGCCGTTAGTCCAGGAGTAGTAGGCGAAGCAGGCCTGGCCCTCATCAGTGGTCATATCCACGCCCCAGGGGTAGAGGCTGGCGTCGTAGGCCTTGATCTTCTCGCAGGCCGTCCGCAGCTCAGCCCAGGTGGTGGGGATGGTGTCCACGCCGGCGGCCTCAAGGATGTCCTTGTTGTAGTACATGGCGCGGGCGGAAGCCAGGTCGGGGATGGCCCAGATGGTGCCGTCGATGTTGGACTGCTCCAGGAAGGCGTCGTAGAACTTGGCGTAGGTCTCGTCGGAGACGCACTCTTGAATGGGCCGGAGCAGGTCGTCGGACACATAGTCGGCGAAGACGTCGATGTTCAGGATGTCGGGGGCGTCGTTGTTAGCGATACGGGTGTTGACCACGGTGTAGATGTCATCCCAGGAGACCACCTCCACGTTCAGGTCAATGTCCTCGTTGGCGGCGTTGAAGTCGCTCTGGAACTTGGCCCACCAGTCCTTGGTCTGCTTGCCGTACTGGGCGGCGATAACCTTGATGGCGACCTTGTCGCCGGAGGGGGCGGGATCGGGAGTGCCGGAGCCGCTGGAGGGGCTGCCGCTGGTCGCGGGAGTATTGGCCTTGCCGCCGCAGGCGGCAAGACTCAGCGCCATGGCGCTGAGAAGCAGGCTCGCAAGAAATTTTTTCATTTTTATTCTCCTTCTTTTGATAGTTTTTGCTCGAGAAAATAAGACGTATAGAGATATTTCACAAATACGCCCTATTAAAGATTATTATACTTGGCTATTGTGCAAATTATAGTATGAAAAGTACAGAATATAGAAAAATCGTACGAACCCATGAAAGGTCGTACGATTTTTTACCCCCGGACTTTTTTTCGATAGGCGCTGGGGGTGGTGCCGGTGATGGACCGAAATACCTTGGAGAAGTAATTGTAGTCGCTGATGCCCACTTCCTCCGCCACGGCGGAGATGGGCATGTTGCTCTGGAGCAGCAGCCGCTTGGCGGCCTCAATGCGCCGCCGGGCGATGAGCCAGGACAGGGTCTCGCCCTCGGACAGCTCTTTTGCGATGGCGCACAGCTTGGTGCGGCCAATGTGCATCTCCTTGGAGATGGAGGCCAGCGACAGCTTCTCCATATAGTGCTCGTCCAAATATCTCTCCAGCCGCTGGGTGTCGGTCTGCTCGGTGCTGAGGATCATCCCCTTCAGGCGGATATAGGCGGACAGGGCCTCCAGGGTCTCGGTGTAGGCCTGAATCTCCTCTGAAGAGCACTGGCGGAACCGGAAAAAGTCGTCCTTTAGGGCGTCCGGGCCGTCGGGCCACCAGTTCAGGAGGGAGCGGGTGCGCTCCCACTGCTCCTGGATGGGGGAGTCGTCCAGATAGCAGCCCACGGCCAGGTAGGCCAGGGGGTTTTTGCTGTCGTAGAGGGGCATGACCGCCTCGCAGATGCCAAGATGGCAGCGGTAGAACTGAAAGCCCTTCTCTGCGGTGTAGCTGCGGATTTTCCACATATCGCAGTTGACGCAGCGCTCATGTCCCTCGGGCAGGTCGTTGATGGCCCGGCAGAAGGGCGGGTGCCCCCGGAACAGGTTGATGTCCCGGCCCTCCGGGTCCAGAATGTTGGCGGGCAGCCCGGTGAGAATTTTCAGGTTGGCGATCAGTCTGCGCAGCTGTTTCTCATCAAAAAGAATGTTCATTTCAGATATTGCTTAACGATACGCTCCAGCTCGCTCCAGTGGGTCTCCATGTCCGCCACCAGCTTAAACTGGGTGCGGCAGCGGTCCAGATTGTGCCGCTCCCGGGCGATGTGGAAGTACTCATCCCCCACCAGGTAGTCGGTGAGGAAGCGAATCCCGCACTCCAGGGTCATCAGCTTGGCCCCCCAGGGCAGATAGGCAATCTCCTCGTTGGTAAGGGAGCCGTCCACCCCCTCCAGGAAGGCGGCGGTGTAGGTTGCGAAGAGCTCCACATCCAGATTGACCTTGCTCAGGTCGGTCTCGTCTTCGGCGCAGTGGTTGGCGCCGAAGCGGATGGAGTCACCGAAGTCGTAGAGCACCAGGCCGGGCATCACAGTGTCCAGGTCGATGATGCACATGCCCTCGCCGGTTTTGTCGTCCATAAGCACGTTGTTCAGCTTGGTGTCGTTGTGAGTGACCCGCAGGGGCAGCCTGCCTTCCCGCTGAGCGTTCAGGGCCACAGAGCAGTCGGCCTCCCGGGCCAGCACGAAGTCGATCTCAGGCTGGCAGTCCTTAACCCGGCCCAGCTTGTCCGCTTCCACAGCGGCCTTGAGCTTGACAAGCCGGTCCTCCGTGTTGTGGAAATTGGGAATGGTCTCATACAGGGTGTCAGCGGGGTAGTCCCGGAGCAGCTGCTGGAACCGCCCGAAGGCCCGGCCGGAGGCAGCGAAGAGCTCCGGGCTGTCCGCCGCCTGGTGGCAGACGGTGCCCTCCACAAAGGGGTACAGCCGCCAGGCCCCGCCCTGGCTGTCGGTGTAGTAGTCGGCGCCGTTTTTGGGCCGGATGACCTCCATGGCCTCCCGGCTCCGGTCGCCGTGGTGCTTCTCAATTTCCCGGCCCAGGAACTCGGTGACGCCGATGATGTTTTCCATCAGCTGGTCCGGGTGCTTGAAGGCGGCGGAGCTCATCCGCTGGAGGATGAATCGGCGGCAGCAGCGGTCCTCGGGCTGGGTGTGGACCACAAAGGTGTCGTTGATGTGGCCGCAGCCGTAGCGGATGGCCCCCACCACAGGGGCGCCGAAGTCGAATGCCTCCAGCACCTCCTGGAGGGTCTGTTCAGCCTGGACCATAGCTCACACCTCCCACAGCCGGTCGGGGTAGAGCCCGGCGGCCGTCTTTTCGGCGATGGCGGCGGTGACGGTGGGCTTGTCCTCCCGATAGGTGACGCCGTACCACTTGTCCTCGCTGCGCAGCACCTTCACCCGGGCCTTGCCCTCGTCGATGAGCTGGCTGACCACGGTGGGCAGGAAGTACTCCCCCTTCTCGGGATTCTCGGCCAGGGCCTTGTCCAAAAAGGCGGGGAACCGGGCCAGGGCCTCGTCCAAAAAGCTGCGGGTGAAGCCCCACATGTTCATGGACACGATGGTGTCGCCGGGCAGCTCGGTCCAGGTCTTGCCGTCGTCCTCGGTGTAGCGGGGGGGCTCGCCCTTCTCAATCTTGGTGCGCTCGGTCACCTGGGTCAGGTAGTGGTCGGCCGTCTCCTGGCACACACCCCGGGCCACGGTGCCGTTCTCGGTGACGGTGTTTTTCAGCAGGTAGCCCACCATGACGTACTCGTACACATCCCCGTCCTGGTGAGAGGACAGATAGCTGTAAATCTCCTGGAAGGCCTCGGGGCCGTAGTAGTCGTCGGCGTTGATGATGGCGAAGGGACCGTCTACCAGCTTCCGGACGGACAGGGCGGCGTGGGCGGTGCCCCAGGGCTTGGTGCGGCCGGCGGGGACGGAGTAGCCCTCGGGCAGGTCCTCCTTCAGCTGATAGGCGTATTTTACGTCCATCACCTTGGACACCCGGTTGCCGATGGCGGCCTTGAAGTCGGCCTCGATCTCCGGCTTGATGACGAAAACAACCGTCTCAAAGCCCGCCCGGCGGGCGTCGTAGATGGAGTAGTCGATGATGAGCTGGCCGTGGTTCCCCACCGGGTCCAGCTGCTTCAATCCGCCGTACCGGCTGCCCATGCCGGCGGCCATAATCACTAAAACAGGCTTGTTCACTGTTATCCTCCTCAACACATAAAAACGTTATGTAGGGGCGGGTATTACCCGCCCGTTAAAATTTTCCGGGGGAACGGGGGAAAGCATTGAGAACCGCGCGTAGGGCGGGACGACTCGGCCCGCCGTATTTGATATCAGCGGCGCGCCGGGGTCGTCGCGCCCTACAGATTACCCCTTATACCCGTTGGGATTCTGGGACTGCCACTTCCAGGAGGAGGCGCACATCTCCTCGATGCCCAGCTCAGCCACCCAGCCCAGCTCCTCTCTGGCCTTGGCGGGGTCGGCGTAGCAGGAGGCGATGTCGCCGGGGCGGCGGGGGTCGATGACGTAGGGCAGCGCGTGGCCGCAGGCCTTCTCATAGGCGTGGACAACGTCCAGCACGGAGTAGCCGTTGCCGGTGCCCAGGTTGCACACGAACAGGCCGCAGTTCTGGGCCAGCTTCTTCAGGGCGGCCACATGGCCGCGGGCCAGGTCCACCACATGGATATAGTCCCGCACGCCGGTGCCGTCGGGGGTGTCGTAGTCGTTGCCAAAGACGTGGACCTTCTCCAGCTGGCCCACCGCTACCTTGGCGATATAGGGCACCAGGTTGTTGGGGATGCCGTTGGGGTCCTCGCCGATCATGCCCGACTCGTGGGCGCCGATGGGGTTGAAGTACCGCAGCAGAGCCACGTTCAGCTCGGGATCGGCGGCGCAGATGTCCATAAGGATCTTCTCCTGGAACAGCTTGGAGGTGCCGTAGGGATTGGTAGTGCCGCCGGTGGGGAAGTCCTCCCGGATGGGCACGGTGGCCGGGTCGCCGTAGACCGTGGCGGAGGAGGAGAACACAAAGTTCTTCACCCCGTGGCGGCGCATGGCCTGGAGCAGGTACAGGGTGCTGATGAGGTTGTTGGAGTAGTACTCCAGGGGCTTGGCCACGCTCTCACCCACCGCCTTCAGCCCGGCGAAGTGGATGACCGAGTCGATGCCAGGATACTTGGCGAAGAGGGCCTCCACCTCGTCGTCATTGCACAGCTCCGCCTTGACGAAGGGGATGGACTTGCCCACGATCTTCTCCACCCGGCGCAGGGACTCCTCGCTGGAGTTGTACAGGTTGTCGGCCACAACAATGTCATAGCCCGCCTGGATGAGCTCCACACAGGTATGGCTGCCGATGTAGCCGGCGCCGCCGCAGACCAGAATAGACATAATAACCGCTCCTTTTATAAATAATATAGGTTGTTTCGTTTTTTCTATTGTATTCCTTTTGCAGGAAAAAGTGAAGAGACTATTTCACCAACAATCTGGAAAATCGTCCGCATTTTTGAAAATTTTTATAGTTACACCCTTCGACAGAATTTAGGCGCCGTTTGAAAAATGTCAATACGCCCCAGGCTCCGCTCTGATTTATCCGTTGTTTTTTATACATTGCCATGTTAAAATAAAATGCCATAAGCTGGCCGGCGGTATCCCGGTCCTGTAAGGTCATCCAATTTTTGGGAGGTATCATCATGGAGAAAACCCTGACCATTGGCAGTGTAGGCACCAGCGCCATTATGAAGCTGATGCAGCAGGCGATCGCCGCCGTGCCGGGTCTGACCAGCCAGGTGGTCTGTTCCCGGGACGAGGTCCGGGGGAGGGAATTTGCCCGGGCCGCCGGCGTTCCGGAGTCCTGCACCGACTACAAGGCCATGCTGGAGCGGGAGGACATCAGCATTGTCTACATCGCCTCCCCCAACCGCTTCCACCTGGAGCAGACAGTCCAGGCCCTGGAGCACAGAAAGCATGTGATCCTGGAGAAGCCTGCCGCCGTCCGGAGAGGGGACGCGGAGCGGCTCTTTCAGACTGCCCAGGACAATGGGGTGTTCCTGTTTGAGGCCATCTCCACCCTGTTTATGCCCAACTATCTGGCCTGTAAGGGGGCGCTGTCCCGGCTGGGCCCTGTCCGCCGGGCGGAGATCACCTACGGCCAGTACTCCTCCAAATACGACGCCTACCTCCGTGGGGAGAACCCCAACATCTTCAACCCGGAGATGGAGGCCGGCGCCCTGAACGACATGGGAATCTACTGTGTCCACACAGCGGTGGACCTGTTCGGCCCGCCGGAGACAGTGGACTGGCAGGGAGAATACGGTCCCAACGGTATTGATCTGGCCGGACAGCTGTCTCTGGGCTATCCAGGCTTCACCTGTCTGCTCCGGACGGCCAAGAACCGGGACCTGGACAGCGGCTGCTATGTGGAGGGGGAGCGGGGCTGGTTCCGGTCCCGGGGGCCGCTGAACGAGTTCCCCGCCGCCCAGCTGGCGCTGGACGGGGCTGTGGAGGACCTTCGGCTCCAGGAGGGCGTCCAAAACCGCCTGATTTTTGAGCTGACCCGATTCCGGGACGGGATTTTAGAGCGGGATCAGGCCCTTTTCCGGGCCATGGCCAGGCAGAGCACCACCGCCGCCGCCATCCTGGAGGCAGCCCACGCCGGCCGCCGCAGGCTGGAGCTTTCATGAGGGGTGGTACGCCCATACCGCCCCTCTGCGGACCTGTTTTTTGTGCGATTTTCCCCTTGCGCAGCCAGACATGTCATGCTATACTGCAACTCTAACCGGCTAGGGCTTGTTTGAAAATGTCAATTCGCCCAAGGGGCGGGTCTTTTCCGCCATACTATCCCAATTTTTCTTGAAATACATCGTTTCAAACGGCGCCTAATCAGTCTGCATGTTCGCGGAGGTGATCCAAAATGTACCTGGAAGAATACCGTAAGGCAAGGCAGCTGGGACTGAAGGAATCCAAGGTCTCTCAGGCCCGGGGCGGCTCGCCCTATCTGCCTGTGCTGGACAATATCCTGTCAGAGGAGGAGACCTGCGGCGAGTTCAACCTGGGGCTGGTGGATATCCCCCTGGAGCTCATCGTGGGCACACGGACAGCCGGACGCAGCCAGGCCTTTTCCCACAGCTTTCTGCCGCTGATGCCTGAGGACTCCGAGTTCGCCCACAAGTGGATGGCCCTGTGCAAGGCCCACATGGAGGAGGGCATCACCGACCCCATCAAGGTCTACGAGTATATGCACACCTTCTATGTGGCGGAGGGCAACAAGCGGGTAAGCGTGCTGCGCTACTTCGGCGCGGTGAACATTCCCGCCGAGGTCACCCGCATTCTGCCCGCCAGAAACGACTCCAAGGCCAGCCGTATTTACTATGAGTATGTGGATTTTTACCGGCTGTCCGGGGTAAACTACCTCTGGTTCAGCGCTCCGGGCCGCTTTCCCCGCCTCCAGGAGGCGGTGGGCAAGGCCCCGGATGAGAAGTGGTCTGAGGCGGAGCGCCGCAAATTTTTCTCTGTCTACACCAGCTTCTCCGCTCTGTACGGCGACAAAAGCGCCAAGGAATTGGCCGGCCGGATGACCACC
Organism: Colidextribacter sp. OB.20; assembly: GCF_009911595.1. Taxonomy (GTDB): domain Bacteria; phylum Bacillota; class Clostridia; order Oscillospirales; family Oscillospiraceae; genus Lawsonibacter. The sequence continues at coordinate 47,815 of NZ_QWKG01000019.1, read as the reverse complement.
GGCGACGCCCTTCTGCTCTATCTGGACATCTTTGGCTACGACACGGTGAAGCAGTACAGCCAGACCCAGCTGAAGGAGGGCTTCCTTCAGCTTCATCAAGCGTTCTCTCTTAAGAAGAAGGGACTGCAAGACCTGAATCCGCTGAAAGGACTGCTGGGCCGATGAAAATTTTGGCGTTGGCTGACCATGAGTGCCCCTTCCTGTGGGATTATCTGGACCGCCGCCGGCTGGAGGGGGTTGACCTGATCCTCTCCTGCGGCGACCTGGACCCCAGATATCTGTCCTTTATCGTCACCTTTGCCCACGCCCCGGTGCTCTATGTCCACGGCAACCACGACGACCGCTATCGGACTGTGCCGCCGGAGGGCTGCATCTGCGTAGAGGACCAAATCTACACCTACAACGGGGTCCGCGTGCTGGGACTGGGGGGCTCGGTGCGCTACAAGTCCCAGGGGGCACACCAGTATACCCAGCGGCAGATGGACCGCCGGGTCTGGCGGCGGAAGCTGCAGCTGATGCGCCAGGGGGGCTTCGACATTCTGCTTACCCACGCCCCCGCCCTGGGCCTCAACGACGGTGAGGACTTTGCGCACACCGGCTTCAACGCCTTCAACACCCTGATGGACCGCTATCAGCCCCGCTACTTTGTCCATGGACACATCCACATCAACTATGGCGCTGACATCCCCCGCCGCTGTGTCTACGGACAGACCCAGGTCATCAACGCCTACGAGAGCTACACCTTTGAGTATTGACCCGCCCGGACAAATTCTCTGTCCGGGTGCTTTTTTATCTTGCAGCCCGGCTTCGGCTGTGTTATGATGAGAGAAGAATCTGTCGAAATCACATGGGGGGATGTCTCTATGTCAGAGGAAAACGGTTGTCTGCCGGAGAGCGGCGGACTGAGTCCCGAACTGCTGGCGGAGGTCTACCGGGCGCTGAACTTCGACCCGGACGAGTTCGCCAAACGCCACGCCGAGGAGTTCACCCACCAATACCTCCGTTTGGACGGAATGCTCAGCTATGTGGGCGAGGAGATCGTGGGCTACTTGTCCAAACGGATCAACGAGTGCCTGTCAAAAGGGGAGTACGCCCTGCTGTCCTATATTGAATACGCCGGCCGCGGTCCTCTTCCCTCCCCAAACTTCAACGAGGCGGTGGCCGGTTATCTGAAGGTCCGCCGCCAGGCGGGGGGCGGCTGGGTCTATGCCTTCGAGCGGGAAAACGCCAAATCTGTATGTCTGGCTGCCTACCCCCAGATGCACGCCATCGCCAGAGCCATGTATGCCTTCGCCGGGGAGACGGGAATTTTCAAGGAGATCTCCAGGACTGACGGACCGGATGCCTGGCCCGACCCCAAAAAAGTACAGCGTTAGGGCTTTTGCGGCACGGATTTCTCCGTGCCGCCTTATTTTGGCAAAAAAATGCATCATTTCCTGCAAATTCGTCTTGTCTAACCCCGGTGCAATATGGTAGAATTGCAGGAAGTGAACTTTAGTTTATCCAACAGTCTATCTATTTTTAACAAGAAGAGAGAGGAGAGAACATCAGCCATGTCCAATGGAATATCCATGGAGCGGGTGGAGGAGATCATCGACAGCTACGACAGTCAGTTCCACCACATGATCGCCATCATGCAGGACATTCAGGCGGAGTACAAGTATCTCAGCCCGGCGGTGCTGGAGCGCATTGCCCAGAAGCTGGGGGTGGGGGTGGCCAAGGTATACAGCGTGGCCACCTTCTATGAAAATTTCTCCCTGGAGGCCAAGGGGAAATACATCATCAAGGTGTGCGACGGCACGGCCTGCCATGTCCGCAAGTCCCAGCCCATCTTTAACGCCATCAAGGAGTATCTGGAGCTGGAGGGCAAGCAGAAGACCTCCGCCGACGGGCTGTTCACCCTGGAGACGGTGGCCTGTCTGGGGGCCTGCGGCCTGGCCCCGGTGGTGACAGTAAACGATCAGGTCCACTCCAAGATGAGCCCGGAGCTGGCCATCGAGCTGCTGGAGACTCTGAGGAAGGAGGACGCCGCGAATGCCTGAGATGAATCGTGAACGTTTAGAGGTCCGCCGGGTGAAGGCCAAACGGGCTCTCTCCTATCAGAAGAAGCAGATTTTGCTGTGTGCCGGCACCGGCTGCATCGCCGGCGGCTCGCTGAAGCTGTATGACTATTTTAAAGAGGAATGCGCCCGCCGGGGGCTGGACGTCTACGTGGGCCTCACCCAGGAGGGGGAGACCGAGGACGTCACCGAGCCCAAGGGGGACGGCGTCTACCTGAAGAAGAGCGGCTGTCACGGCTTTTGCGAGATGGGCCCCCTGGTTCAGATCGAGCCGGAGGGTATCCTCTATACCCATGTCCAGTTGGAGGACTGTGACGAGATCATTGAGAAAACCATCCTCAAGGGAGAGGTGGTGGAGCGCCTGCTCTACGAGCTGGACGGCGTGAAATACTCCAAGCACAGTGATATCCCCTTCTACCACCGCCAGCACCGCATCGTGCTGGAGAACTGCGGCACCACCGACGCGGAGGACATCGACGAGTATCTGGCGAAGGACGGCTACGCGGCCTTCGAGAAGGCCCTCTTCGAGATGACCGACGAGGCCATCTGCCAGGAGATCATGGACTCCGGCCTCCGGGGCCGCGGGGGCGGCGGCTTCCCCGCCGGCCGGAAGTGGGACAGCGTGCGCAAGCAGCCCAAGGGCAAGAAGTATGTGGTCTGCAACGGCGACGAGGGCGACCCCGGCGCCTTTATGGACCGCTCCATCATGGAGGGCAACCCCCACTCCATCATTGAGGGAATGCTCATCGCCGCCGTCGCCGCCGGCAGCGACGAGGGCTATATTTACGTCCGGGCCGAGTACCCCCTGGCGGTGGCCCGGCTCAAGACCGCCATTGCCAGGGCGGAGGAGATGGGCCTGCTGGGAGACAACATCCTGGGCACCCAGTTCTCCTTCCGCCTCCACGTGAACCGGGGCGCGGGGGCCTTTGTCTGCGGCGAGGGCTCCGCCCTTACCGCCTCCATCGAGGGCAACCGGGGCATGCCCCGGGTAAAGCCCCCCCGGACGGTGGAGCACGGCCTGTGGGCCCAGCCCACCATACTGAACAATGTGGAGACCTTCTCCGCCGTCCCCCTCATCATCCGGAAGGGATCGGCCTGGTTTAAATCCATTGGCACCGAGAAGTCCCCCGGCACCAAGGCCTTCGCCCTGACGGGCAACGTGGTGAACACCGGCCTTATCGAGGTGCCCATGGGCACCACCCTGCGGGAGATTATCTTCGACATCGGCGGCGGCATCAAGGACGGCAAGCAGTTCAAGGCTGTCCAGATCGGCGGCCCCTCCGGCGGCTGCCTCACCGAGGAGCACCTGGACATGCCCGTGGACTTCGACTCCCTGAAAAAGCTGGGGGCCATGATCGGCTCGGGCGGTCTGGTGGTCATGGACGAGGACACCTGCATGGTGGAGGTGGCCCGGTTCTTCATGAACTTCACCCAGAATGAGTCCTGCGGCAAGTGCGTCCCCTGCCGGGAGGGCACCCGGAGGATGCTGGAAATTCTGACCCGCATCGTCAACAACGAGGGCTCTCTGGAGGACCTGGACCTGCTGGAGGAGCTGGCCGCCACCATCAGCGAGACCGCCCTGTGCGGCCTGGGCCAGTCCGCCTGCAAGCCGGTGCAGAGCACCCTGAAGTACTTCCGGGACGAGTACCTGGCCCACGTGGTGGACAAGCACTGCCCCCACTGCAACGGCCGAAAGAAGGTCCTTCAGATCGACGCTGAGCTGTGTAAGGGCTGCGGCAAGTGCATGAAGCAGTGCCCCATGGAGGCCATCACCGGCCAGATCCGGATGCCCCATGTCATCGACACAGACAAGTGTATCAAGTGCGGCGCATGCTGGGGCTGCTGTCCCTTCGGCGCCATTCGGGAGGAGTGAGCGGTATGGCAAAGGGAATTATGTACATCAACGGCGAGCGGGTCGCTTTCGACGGGGAGCCCAATGTGCTGGCCGTCATCCGGAAGGCCGGCATCGAGATGCCAACCTTCTGCTACTACTCCGACCTGTCGGTCTACGGCGCCTGCCGCATGTGCGTGGTGGAGGACGAGCGGGGGAAGATCGAGACCTCCTGCTCCATGCAGCCCCGGGACGGGCTGTCCATCAAGACCAACACCGCCCGGCTGCTCAAGCACCGGCGGATGATCCTGGAGCTGATGCTGGCCTCCCACAACTGCTCCTGCACCACCTGTCAGAAGAGCGGCAGCTGCCACCTCCAGGACCTGGCGGTACAGTTCGGCATCAATTCGGTCCGCTTCGGGGACAACCGGGAGTGCGGTGAGTTTGACGACTCCAGCCCCGCCATCGTCCGGGACCCCACCAAGTGCATCCTGTGCGGCGACTGCGTCCGGGTATGCGGCGAGAACATCGGCATGAACATCATCGACTTTGCCCACCGGGGGTACAACATGCAGGTGATGCCCGCCTTCGGCCGGAAGATGTCCGAGACCAAGTGCATCAGCTGCGGACAGTGCTCCTCCGTCTGCCCCACCGGCGCGATCACGGTATACAACCAGATCGGCCCCGCCTGGCGGGCCATCCACGACCCCAAGAAGCGCGTCGTGGTCCAGATCGCCCCCGCCGTCCGGGTGGCGGTGGGGGAGGCCTTCGGCCTGGCCCCCGGTCAGAACGCCCTGGACCAGCTGGTGTCCGCCCTGAAGCTGATGGGGGTGGACGAGGTCTACGACACCACCTTCGGCGCCGACTTCACCACCATCGAGGAGGGCACCGAGTTCCTCCAGCGGCTGGAGAGGGGCGGGCCCTTCCCCATGTTCACCTCCTGCTGCCCTGCCTGGGTGAAGTATCTGGAGAACGAGAATCCCAAATATTTGAAGCATATCTCCACCTGCAAGTCCCCCATGGAGATGTTCGCCGCCGTCCTGCGGGAGAAATACCAGAAGCAGGACCAGGAGGACGGCCGCACCACCTTCCACATCGCCATCATGCCCTGCACTGCCAAGAAGATGGAGGCCGCCCGGCCTGAGTTCCGCCTGCCTGACGGCTCCCCGGCGGTGGATCTGGTGCTGACCACCAAGGAGATTGTGAAGATGGTCCAGGAGTCGGGCATCCACCTCACCGAGCTGGAGTATGAGTCCCCCGACCTGCCCTTCGGCCTGGGCTCGGGCTCGGGCACCATCTACGGCACCACCGGCGGCGTGGCCGAGGCGGTGGTCCGGTTCTGCCTGCCCGACAAATCCAAGAACGTGCTCCGGGAGCTGAAGTTCTCCCCCCTCCGGGGCGACCGCTCGATCCGGGTGGCCGTCGTCCGGGTGGGCGACCGGGATGTGCATCTGGCCATCGTTCACGGCCTGGCCAATGCCCAGCGGCTGCTTAAGGAGATCGAGGCGGGCAACGCCTATTTCGACCTGGTGGAGGTCATGACCTGCCAGGGCGGCTGTGTGGGCGGCGCGGGCCAGCCCCGGGGCATGCGGCAGGACAAGGCCGACCGGGCCGAGGGCCTGTACAACATCGACCGCTCGGCCCCCTTCAAGCGGGCTGAGCGCAACCCGGTGGTGGCCTCTATCCTCCAGGACATGGAGGAGGAGCACCGACATGAGCTGTTCCATGTGAACTATGTGAAGGAATAAGGAGAAGGACCGGCCTGGGCCGGTCCTTTCCTTTTTCATTTCGATATATCTGGCAGGTTTACCGCTCCGGCATCTTGAACCCCGCAAGCGCCTTGTTCAAATAATCATTGAAGGGCTTCATCCGGCGGAATATGTCCGCGGCTTTGGACAGGAACAGCCCGCCGTCCGCAAGCTCCTCATCCTGAATGGGGTATTCCAGATACCAGCTCTTAAACTTCAAGTATTCCGCCTGGGGATGCTCCTTGTCGTATCCAGCCGGGACGTTTTTCAGTGCTGACCCGCCCACCGTAAAATGCTCCCGGAAGGACGGGGCGGCTATGACTGCCTCCCACTCGCCGCCGTGCTCCGAGATATAGTCCCGCACCATTCGGGTGGCGTCCTTGAACATGTCAGCGAACAGGCCGCCGCCCAGGAAGGATTGTCCGCCCGGCTTGAGCATCAAATAGTAGCCCACCGGGACAGGCAGCTTTCCCATGGACGAGATGTGCGCCCGAAATGCAGGGTTGTAGGGGGACTTGTCATGGCTGAATCTGGTGTCCCGCACCAGCTTGAAGGTCAGCTCCTTGGGGGCGTGGCCGAGAACGCTGCCGTCAAATTCTCCGATTTGGAGGATCAGCGCCTGGATCAGCTCCTCGAATTGCCCGTTAGCCGCCTGGTACTCGGCCTTGTGGGCGTGATACCACTCCCGATTGTTGTTGGCGCTCAGCTCGGTCAGATAGTCCAAAATCACCTGTGTATTCATCTCTCCACCCCCTTACGCTTCCGCAACTGTGGAAAAGGCCGGACCGTTTAAAAAGTCACGGATCATCTGCTTGAGCCGCTCCGGGGACTGGTACGTCCGGCAGAACGAGAACTGCTGGGAGTATCCGTCGATCTCCTCCATGGCCGCCGTCACCTCCACAGCGGTGTCGCTGGGCCTGGCGGCGGTAAAGTCCAGCCGGTTGGGGGCAATCCGATGATTCTGGATGGCATAGTTGACCCGATTCGCGCAGCGGCAGGTTCCCTTCCCGTACTCGCCGCAGTATTCCGAAAGGAAGTCTGCCATCTTTTTCCGCACCCGGGAGAGACGCTGGCGGTAGGTCTCCGGAGAGATGCCCAGAATGTCTCCGGCAATCCGGCTGTCTACCCGGAACATTGTGCCCAGAATGAAGATGCACCGGCTCTCCGGGTCCAAACATTGCAGCATGACGTTCGTGCAGGACAGCTTCAGCTCCTCGGCCAGGATGGTCTTCTCTACATTCTGGGTCAGGTCGGGCACGTCCTGAATTTTCCCGCTACGGATGTCGTCTCCGTAGAACTCAAAGCTCAACGGGAATTGGGCGAACATGTGCTTCTTGTAGTCCTTGAGGTGGTTCACCGCAATGCGGAACACCCAGGTGGTGAAGGCGCTGTCCCCCCTGAAGGAGGAGAGGTGAGTCATTACCTTGAGCAGAATGTCCTGGGACGCGTCCTCCGCGTCGTGGAAGGTGCCCAGCATCCGCAGAGACAGGTTGAATACCAGATCCTGCACACCGGCCAGCACCGTCTCCAGCGCGGCCTTATCCCCCGCGGTGGCCTGCTCAAGCAGAGCAGACAGTTCTTGATTTTCTTTTGTGTTCATAAAAACACCTCCTGTAGGATTAGACTGGTGTGAACCGAATCTGTGACAGAGTAGCTGAATTATTTGCTGATAGTTTTTCAAACTATACCAACCGGGCCAGACAGCGCGTTCCGCCCCTCGCTGTAGCATACGCTGAGATTTTGCAGCTCCGATATCCGATATACCTGCGTCATATCAGAAAACCGGGCTCTGTGCGGGAATGTCCGTAGACGGCAGGTTTTTGACCGCGAAAGGTCAGCTTAATTTCCAGCCTGTCTCCCGTGATCTGCGCGGACACCTGTCCGTCCATCTTCTCCATCAGCTCCCGCACAATGGACAGACCCAGACCGGCCCCGCCCTTTGCCCGGGCGGGGCTGCTCTGGTAAAAGCGGTCAAACAGGTGCTCCGGGTCGGGCCTGGGGCCGGGAGGCAGCTCGTTGGAGAAGCAGATCACCTCGTCCCCGCCGGAGACCGTCAGCCCCCCGCCGCCGTGGCGCAGGGCGTTGACAATCAGGTTCCGGTATACCCGGCCCAGAGCCTCCCGACTGGCCCAGACCGCCATATCCTCCCGGTCAAACCGCAGCTCCGGCTCCACCCCCGCCGCCTCCAGCTGGGGGTAAAGCTCCGCCAGGGCGTCCCACAGGGGCGGCAGAGCCGCCATGCTTTCACATTCCAGCGGCAGGGAGCCGCCTTGAAGGCGGGTATAGAGGAACAGCTCCTCCAACAGCTCCCCCAGCTCCTCCAGCCGCTTGCCCACGATGTCCAGATACTCCGCCTGACGCTCCGGCTCCCCCTCCAGCAGCTGCAAGTAGCCCATGGCCCCGGCCAGCGGGGTGCGGATGTCGTGGGAGATGCAGGCCATGGTGTATTTCAGCTCCTGCTCCCGCTTCTGGGTCTCCAGACGGAGCTGCCGCCCCTCCTCCAGCCGGGCATTCATCGCCTGACACAGCCGCCGGGGCGGGGCGCCGGACATCCCCACAGTCAGGCGCAGATTGCTCTCCGCCGGGGTCTCCTCCAGCACCCGGGCCATCTCCAGCATTTGAGTACGGTAGGCCCACAGGCGGGTTGCCGCGAGTCCAAGGGCGGCAAGGGCTAAAATCAGGGCAGGCAGCACGAAAATTCCTCCTTAAATATCCCGCTTCTCCATGGCCAGCAGGCTTCCGATTCCGTAAATGGCCGCCCATGCAAAGGTACAGGCCAGAACCACCCACACTTGGGTGATGCCGCTCTGAGGTGCGTAGCCGCCCTTTACCACAGAGGAGAGGAAAAATTGCTCCAGGGGAGGCCAGTGCAGCAGCTTGCCCAGCGCCCCCACAAAGGCGACCGTCAGCCCGCTCCCGGCTACCAGAGACAGAATGATTCCCAGGGTGGTGCTTCTGGTCAGCAGGACCAGGGCCAGGGCCATCAGGGCAAACGCCCAGTGGGGCAGCCACATCCAAAGGGTATACCGCCAAATCTGTGAGATGGAATCCGGCGCCGGGTACATGTGGATCAGCACTGGGGACAACAGCATCAGCAGGACGGATAAAACGGTAATGATCCCACTGTAAATGCCTGCCAAAGTAACTTTTGAAAGGACATAATCCCGGCGGCGAGGATTGACACAACAGGTATTTTTGATAAATCCGCTGGAAAAATCGCCGTTTACAAACAATGTCATTCCAATCCCGGTCATGACCAGCAAAAAGCCGCTGCCCAAGCTTTCATGCATAAAGTCCAGCTGTGACATATTTTGGATGTACTCGCTCATCATGCGGTCGGACTCGTCGATTTCTGCCCCCTGTTCCTCCATAGCGGCCAGGGTCTCCGGGTCGGAAAGGGAGCGGGCCATAACGGTCACCAGAATCAGCAGCAGCGCCGTAATGCCCAGTACAATGTAAAAGCTCCGGCTTTTGAACAGCCGCCGCAGGTCCATACGCAGCATATTAAACATGATCCGTTCCTCCCATCCGCTCCAGAAAATAGCCCTCCAGGTCCTGCCGGTGCAGGCCCATCTCCTCCACTGCGATGCCCGCTTGGGCGAGAATCTGCCCCACCGCCCTGGTGTCCGCGGCTTCGTAGATGCGAATCTCACCCTCCGGCCGCATCTCCCAGCGCTTCAGATGGAGCTCACGCTCCAGCAGAGCTGCCGCCATCTCGGGCTGGCTCGGGCGCAGGTGCAGATAGTCGGTGCACTTCTGCGCAAGCTCCCCGGCGGTGATCTGCTCCACCATCCGTCCCTGCTGGATGATTCCATACCGGGTGGCAATTTTGCTCAGCTCCCCCAGAATGTGAGAACTGACCAGAATGGTCAGGCCCCGCTCCCGGTTCAGCCCCAGGAGGAGCTCCCGCATCTCCCGGATGCCCTCCGGGTCCAGGCCGTTGATGGGCTCGTCCAGCAGGAGCAGGTCCGGTCCGCCCAGCAGGGCCAGAGCCACCCCCAGCCGCTGCTTCATGCCCATGGAGTAGTGGCGCACCGGCTTTTTTTCCTTCGGGGACAGGCCAACGGTCTTCAAGATTTCCCCCACCTGCCGCTCCGGATTGTCCAGCCCCAGCAGGGCGGCGTAGAGCCGCAGATTTTCCCGGCCGCTCAGGTCGGGGTAGAGCCCCGGCTGTTCAATGAGGGCCCCGACCCGGCGGCGGGCCACCGAGTCCCGGACCGGCTTGCCGAAGATCAGCGCCTCCCCCTGGGTGGGCCGGGCCAGGCCGCACAGGAGCTTTAGCGTGGTGGACTTGCCCGCGCCGTTCTGGCCGATGAAGCCGTAGATGTCCCCCTGCTCCACCACCAGCTCCAGGCGGTCCACCGCCCATCTGTCTTTGTAGCGCTTGGACAGGCCCCTTGTCTGTATCACTGACATGTAAAAACCTCCTTTTGCTTGAAAACTCTGTAGGGACGGCGGTCAGCCGCCTGCGGGCGCTGTGCGGCCCCACAGGATTTCTTGTTTGCAGGGACAGGATAACAGGCAAGTGCCCAAACATCGCAAAGAAAAGGTAAAGAAAGTATAAAGTTTACATGTTGTCACCCTTCTGCCAGTTTAAAGCCGATGCCCCACACGGTCTGGATGTAGCTGTCCGTACCGCTGGGCCGCAGCTTGGCCCGGATGTTGCTGATGTGGACGGTGATGGTCTTGTCCTCCACGGCGCAGTCCTCCTGCCAGACCGCCTCATAGATTTGCTGCTTGGTGAACACCCGCTTGGGCCGGCCCGCCAGCAGCTCCACAATCCTGAACTCGTGGGCGGTGAGGCTGACCGGCTGGCCGGCGGCGGTGAGGGTCATCTCCTCCGGGTTCAGCACCCAGTCCCGGTAACGCAGAAGGGTCTGGGCAGGAGCGGCGCTGGCGTGGCGGAGCTGCACCAGTATCCGGGCCCACAGCTCCTCCAGCTGGTAGGGCTTGGTCAGGTAGTCATCCGCCCCCAGGCCCAGCAGCTCCACCTTGTCGGACAGCTCCGTTTTGGCCGACAGCACGATGACCGGCGTCCGGCTGGTTTTGCGGATCTCCCCGATCAGCTCGCCGCCGGACAGCCCCGGGAGCATCAGGTCCACCAGCAGGAGGTCAACGCCGCCCGCCTGCCAGAGCGAGCGCCCCTCGGTGCCGGAAAACGCCTGGCTGCACTGGCAGCCCTTCCGCCGCAGGTACTCGGCGGTGGAGTTGTTGATGTCGGTATCGTCTTCAATCATCAGGATGTGGGGCATGGGACGGCCTCCTCAGTCAGTTTTAAAAATTATACCGCAGACGGAGAGAGAAAGAAATGCCTTTGCCCCAAAATATTTTGCTCAATATCCGTAACGCTTCCGGTATTTCAGCAGCAGTACCGCCGCCATAACCGTCCCCAGCAGCTCGGCCACCGGCGTTGCCAGCCACACGCCGGCCACGCCCCCCAGCAGGACGGGCATAATCTGGATACTGGCGACCGTGAACAGGAAGGACCGGGAGAAGGCCAGCACAGCGGACACCACCCCGTTGGACAGGGCGGTAAACATCCCGCTGGCAAAGACGTTCAGTCCCACAAACAGCAGGGCCAGGGAGCACAGGCGGTTTCCTGTAACAGCCAGCTCATAAACCGGACTGTCTGGCCGGGTGAAGATACCCACCAGGGGGACGGTTGCCAGGATGGAGACCACCGTGCACAGGACGGAGACTCCAACAATGAACCGGACGCTGAATCCCACCAGCTTTTTCAGCTTATCGTGGTTCTGCTCCCCATGATAGTAGGAGATCATGGGGGCCACGCCGTAGGAGTAGCCGATGAACAGGGCGCTGACAAACATAAGTACATACATAATAATGGTGATAGCCGCCACGCCGTCCTCACCCACGTATTTCAGCATCGCCATATTGAACAGCAGGGTGGTGATACCGGACACCAGCGAGGTCGCCAGCTCCGACATGCCGTTGGTGGAGGCGTGGAACAGCACGCTTCCCCGAAGGACCGGCTTTTCAAAGTGGAGCAGATTGTTTTTCTTCCGAAACACCAGAAAGCCCACCACGGCGGTGATGGAGTAGCCCAGGCCAGTGGCGATGGCCGCGCCCTGGATGCCCAGGTTGAACAGGGAGATCAGCGCGTAGTCCAGGATGATGTTGGTCACGCCTCCCGCCACGGTGCAGATCAGGGACAGGGTGGACTTGTCGGCGGCAATCAGGTACAGGGAGAAGTTATACATCAGCAAAATGGGGATGGTGAACAGGAGGTAATTGCTCAAATAGGTGTGGCAGTAGCTGAACACCGCCGGGGAGAGACCCATAGCCCCCAGCAAGGTGTCCATGAGGGTGTAGCCCAGCGCCATCATCACCGCGCCTACCACGGCGTTGGTGAGGATTAGTAGCGTAAAATCCTGCCGGGCCTCCTGTTCTTTGTGCTCCCCCATTTTCTTCATCACCACGGCGCTGCCGCCGGTAGCCAGCATCCCGGACACCGCCGTAATCAGGGCGATGGCCGGAGCGGTGAGGTTGATGGCGGACAGGGCCTCCATGCCGATGAGGTTGGAGACGAACAGCCCGTCCACCATGGTGTAGAAGGTGTTGAATACCGTCATGACAATGGTGGGGAAGGCGAAGCGCAGGATGTTTCTGCCTGTGACAGGCAGGTGGTAAGAGTCCAGTTTGGTTTCCATGGTTTCCTCCTTTTGGTCTTGCGGTTTTATTTGACAGGGGGTATCATAAACCGTGTGGCCGCCACGCAGTCAAGAGGTATTTTTCATTTTGGGAGGAAATTTTTATGGAACGTAAAAAAGGCTGGCTGACCTCCGGGGCCTTCGCCGCCCTGTGCGGCACAACCAAGGAGACCCTGCGGCACTACAAGGATGTGGGACTGCTCCTCCCGGCCCACCGGGGGGACAACGGCTACTTCTACTACGACGCGGAGCAGTTCTATGATTTTTACGCCATCTCCATCTTCCGCCAGACGGGCACACCCCTGGAAGAGATCCGCCGCTGTCTCCGGGGGCAGGACGCCGCCCAAACCATGGACCTGCTGCGGGAGCAGCGGTCCCGGCTGGAGGCGGAACGGCAGAAGCTGGAGCACATGGACTTTGTGCTGTCCAGTGCTCTGCGCAATCTGGAGTTTGGGCCGGACATGGTTCCGCAGACCGCCTGGTTTGACGCGGAGCACCTGCTGGCAATTCCCGCCAGGGAATTGGAGGGGCTGATGTCTCCGGCGGCCAGCGAGGAAGAGATGCTGATATCCGTACTGGAGCGCTGCCGGGCGCTGTGCGGCCAGTATGGGGTGCGGACGGATTTTCAGCTGGGTGCCATCCACCGGCCGGGGGAACAGGGCGGACCGAGGGCCATCAGCCACCTCTACACCCGGCTCAAAGAAAAAGCGGACTTCCCCTATTACATGGAGAAGCCCGCCGGGAACTATTTATATGTCTGCTGCCGGGGCCGATGGGATATTTCAGAGGGCTACGCAGCCCTGGAGGCGCATATCTGCCGGCAGGGGCTGAGAACCGAAGGGTTCTTCTATGCCTGCGATTTGGCCGGATTCATTCTCAACTCAGTGGAGAAAAACGCGGCGTCTATGATCTCCGCGCGGCTGTTAAATGATTAGGGCCTGTTTAGGTCGCTTCCACCGTGTTACAGCCTCGCCTCAGCCTCGTCAATGGTCTTATAGCCGTAGAGACGGACCATGGTCTCCTGGATCATGACGGCGAGCGACCTCCCCTGTGCCTTGAGCTCTTTGAGATAGGCGGCGTAAAGCTCCAAAAGCTCGGTCGGGTAGGTCGCCAGCTCGCCCCGCTCATAGGTTTCCTGTGAGGTACAGCCTGTGCTGTCGCCGGCCGCGGTAATCGGTCTCCCGGCGCCGGAGAGCTTTGGGTACTGCCTCGCAAAATCCTCTCCCCACCCGACCATAGCTTCTACGATTTCGTTAATCAGGCGGCAGTTTTTTTCCGGTACATAGGGCATATAGTCCGCGATGTGCTCCTGATAGTACTGCGGATCGGTATACTCCATCATACGGCCATATTTTTCCGTCATCAGATTTCTGCCGTTCTCCTCACAGGAGACAGCATATGTATAATAACAGAGCAGCATTTCGTCGGTCCAGTTTTCATACTGGCTGCGGCGCATGATGGTAAAGGTCTCTTGGTCGTCCTGACAGCCGGCCCTCCCGCCGATATTTTGAACCTTTTGGAACATATTCCACTCTAAATTGATAATGCTTTCAATCAGTTTGCTGTTTTTATCCATATTGCTCCCTCCGATTTACTCATTTTCATTTGGTGGTCAGTTATGACAGTCTGTCATGGGGTGCATTGCCCGAAGCTGCGGGTCTTTGATCCCCTCCATGATCTCACTAATGTGGCCCTGCAAAAAGCTGTCCGGTGTATAGGATAATGCCTGGGCGCGCAGCTCCTCCGCTGTGGCGGCACAAATTTCCTCAGTCAGCTGAAACGCCTCCTCGTGGACCACCGGGGCAGGCTTTTCCCCTATAAGGGCGGGAATCCGAACCAGCGAGGCGAGCAGGGGCGCAATCACCCCGCCCAGCTTGGGCAGGGTCCGCATATTGTAAAAGCCCCACTTGTAAAAGGGGGTGTATCGCCGGTTCAAAAGGTGTGCCATGGAGATTGACGCCTCCGCAAAGCGGGCAAACGCAAGGCTCGCGGCCACTTTGTCCTCCCGCCTGATGAGACGAAGCAGGTTGTACTGTCCGGCCTGCGCCATAATGGCGGCACGGGCGGCAATCTTTTTCCGGCGTACATCTTCAGGGTAAAAGGCGAGAAGCTTTTCTCTGGTCATGGAAAAGGCAGTGTTTTGGTTGTGGAACAGCCGGCCGTTTGTGGCGCTGGCCAGGTGCGCCTCCGGGGTCATAAGCCAATCCATATTGCTCTGGGGCCCCTCGGGGCTTCCTGTAAATCGCCGGTAGAAGCTCCCTCCGGTCATAACGCCCAGCCGGTTCCCCGCGATGATGCTTTCTTTGGAAAATCCGCAGAAGCGGTCAGGCAGACTGTCATACGCCCTCCGCAGTGCGTGGCCATAACGGGAGAAGTCCTCATCACTGAGCCAGACGCAAAAGCCCGGCGCAAAGTCGTGGTCCCGGGAAATTTCATCGTCAAAGTCAAAGCACTGGGAGCCTTCCCCGCAAAGCCCGACGGATACCCGCGCAAACAGAGAGGGGTCAACCCGCTCAATCATTTCCCGCCCATAGGCCTCATAATATTTTTGGGCGAGCTCCAGTCCCTTCATGCCCTGACCCTTTCGTAAATAGCCTTCGCCCTGTCCGCAAAGGTCTTGGCAAGCTCGGCATCGCCAAGCTGCGTGTAACAGCGGGCGGTGTTGTCACAAAGAACGGCATAGCTCAGATTTCCGTCGCCGAACTCCTGCTCAATCAGCTCCATCGCCTGTCTGAACTGGGCTATGGCCGCTGTGTAGTCCTTCTTGATATAGTTGATTTTTCCCAAAACATTGACCGCCGCGGCATAGTGAGTGTCCTGACCGCCGCCGGCCTTTTCAAAGGCGGCAAGGGCCAGCAGGGCTTTTTCCTCAGCGCCGTCAAGCCGGTTCGAGGCAAGGCAGAGCTGCGCCCAGTTCGTGTAGGTGATCGCGACCTCCAATTCGGTCCCCGTCAGCCCTTCCAGAATTGAAAGGGCCATCTGCAAGTGCTTCTCGGCGTTTGGGAGATCCGCGGCGTCCTGGTACAGAGAGCTGATATTATTATGTAACGTAGCCATGCGGTAATCCGCGGCCATCCCTTTTTCCGTGAAAATCCCGGCGGCTCTCTGGAAAAAAGCAAGGGCTTTTTCTCTTTCACCGGCCTGTGTGCAGGTTGTGGCGTAATTCATCAGGGTGGTGGCGTAGTGTTCGCTGCCGGAAAGGCCGAGCTGCTCTAAATAAGCAATGGCCTTTTCGTAAAGCGCTGCGCCCTCCTTGTACCGGGACAGTTTGCGGTAATATCCTCCAAGCTCGTTGCAGATCGCAATGGCGGAGCTGAGATCTCCGCTGTGTTCCGCGGCCTTTAAGCTTTCTTCCATGTAGGTTTCCGCTTCCGCCATTTCCTTGTTTGCAAAAAAAGTATCAAGCCTTGTGAAAAACTGGTTGATATCCATATAAGCCTCCGTTTAAGATGCTCCAGACAGAACAGAGGAAAAAGAAGGCCTCAAAATCTTGAAATCTCTCGTTTTTCCTGGAACATCATCTTCTTGACAGCATTATAAGTCAGAACAATCCTGATGTAAAGCGGAATGTGAAAGTTTGCAAAACCAGCAATCACTGGCAGGGCGTGGCGGCTGGGCTTGCCGCCCGATCAAATGACCGACAAGACCGATACAGAGAAAGCCCGGCACCTAGTGCCGGGCTCTCAAAAAATTCAGCTTAATACATGCCCATGTCAGGGGCGGGAGCAGCGGGAGGAGCGGGGGGCTGGGGCTTGTCGGCCACCAGGGACTCGGTGGTCAGCAGGACGGAGGCGATGGAGGCGGCGTTCTCCAGGGCGGAGCGTGTGACCTTGGTGGGGTCCACGATGCCGGCGGGGATCATGTCGCAGTACTCCTCCTTGTAGGCGTCGAAGCCGTAGCCGGTCTTGCCGGACTCCTGAATCTTGGCCAGCACCACAGCGCCGTCAATGCCGGCGTTGGCGGCAATCTGCTTCACGGGAGCGGTGAGGGCCCGGGCCACAATCTGGACGCCGGTTTTTTCGTCACCCTCGGTCTCGGCCAGCAGCTTCTCCACGGCGGGGATGGCGTTGAGGTAGGCGGTGCCGCCGCCGGCCACGATGCCCTCTTCCACTGCGGCGCGGGTGGCGTTCAGGGCGTCCTCAATGCGCAGCTTCTTCTCCTTCATCTCCACCTCGGTGGCGGCGCCCACCTTGATGACAGCCACGCCGCCGGCCAGCTTGGCCAGCCGCTCCTGGAGCTTCTCCTTGTCATAGTCGGAGGTAGTGACCTCAATCTGGCTCTTGATCTGGCCGATGCGGGCCTTGATCTCCTCGGAGGAGCCGGCGCCGTTGACGATGGTGGTGTTCTCCTTGGTGACCTTGATCTGACGGGCGGAGCCCAGCATGCTCATCTGGGCCTCCTTCAGCTCCAGGCCCACGTCGGCGGAGATGACCTGGCCACCGGTGAGGATGGCGATATCCTGGAGCATCTCCTTGCGGCGGTCGCCGAAGCCGGGGGCCTTGACACAGACCACGTTCAGGGTGCCGCGCAGGCGGTTGACAATCAGGGTGGACAGGGCGTCGCCCTCCACGTCCTCGGCGATAATCAGCAGCTTTTTGCCGGACTGGACCACCTGCTCCAGAATGGGCAGCAGCTCCTGGATGTTGGAGATCTTCTTGTCGGTGATGAGGACGAGGGCGTCGTCCAGCTCGGCCACCATCTTCTCGGTGTCAGTGACCATATAGGGGGTGATATAGCCCCGGTCGAACTCCATGCCCTCCACAACCTCAGAGGAGGTCTCGGCGGTCTTGGACTCCTCAATGGTGATGACGCCGTCGTGTCCCACCTTCTCCATGGCCTCGGCGATCAGCTTGCCGATGGTCTCGTCGCCGGAGGAGACGGTGCCTACCCGGGCGATGTCGTCGGAGCCGTTGACCTTCTGGCTGTTGGCCTTCATGGCCTCGATGGCGGCGGCAGAGGCCTTGGCGATGCCCTTCTTCATGACCATGGGGTTGGCGCCGGCGGCCAGGTTCTTCAGCCCCTCGTGGACAATGGCCTGAGCCAGCAGAGTGGCGGTGGTGGTGCCGTCGCCGGCCACGTCGTTGGTCTTGGTGGAGACCTCCTTCACCAGCTGGGCGCCCATGTTCTCAAAGGGGTCCTCCAGCTCGATCTCCTTGGCGATGGTCACGCCGTCGTTGGTGATGAGAGGAGCGCCGAACTTCTTGTCCAGCACCACGTTCCGGCCCTTGGGGCCCAGGGTGATCTTCACGGTGTCGGCCAGCTGGTTGACGCCCTTCTCCAGCGCCTTGCGGGCCTCCTCGCCGTAGCAAATAATTTTAGCCATAAAGCATTACCTCCAAAATTTCATTTCAGGTTTGGCGTAGGGCACGACGACCTCGGCGCGCCGTATGTGTACCGCCAATTTGTTTGTAACGGCGCGCCCAGTGGTCGCGCCCTACACAATCCTTCGGGAATTGCTGGGCCCCTAAGGGTCTTACTCCACAACTGCCAGGATATCGTTCTGGCGGACGATGGTGACCTCCTCGCCGTCCAGCTTGACCTGGGTGCCGGAGTACTTGCTGGTGATGACCTTGTCGCCCACCTGCACGGTCATGAC
Organism: Colidextribacter sp. OB.20; assembly: GCF_009911595.1. Taxonomy (GTDB): domain Bacteria; phylum Bacillota; class Clostridia; order Oscillospirales; family Oscillospiraceae; genus Lawsonibacter. The sequence continues at coordinate 29,909 of NZ_QWKG01000019.1, read as the reverse complement.
GACCTCCTTGCCGTCCACCGTGCCGCCGGGGCCGACGGCAATCACTTCGGCCACCTCGGGCTTCTCCTTGGCGGCGCCGGTGAGAATGATGCCGCCCTTGGTGGTCTCCTCAGCCTCCACCAGTTTCACGATGACGCGGTCAGCCAGGGGTTTGAGTTTCATAACGGGTTCCTCCTTATATAGCTTAATTTTTTAGGATCAACAAATGCTTGACTTAGCACTTAATTCTTTTGAGTGCTAACTTCATCTAAGATAATAACCGCTTTCAGCAAAAAAATCAACCCCCAATTTCAAAAAATTTGGGGTTGATTTGAAAGGATTTACATTTCGTTCACAAACAGACAGTCGGAGTGCTAAAATCAGCGGTCAGGAATCAATGAAGCTCCGGACCCGCAGTTTCACCCCCAGGCGCTCGGCGATCTTCTGGCAGGTCTCAATCTCCTGGGGAGTCTTGTCCTTGTCCACAATGGTCATCACCACGTTGGGCACATAGGAGGCGGACTTTCTGGCAAAGTCCAGCATGGCCTGCCAGGCCGCCTCACCCTGCGCAGGGTGGCAAATGGCCGCATAGTCTGAGGCATTGGCGGCATTCAGCGAAATGGACAGGGTGTCGATACGGCCCCTCAGCTCAGGACAGACATCCCGGCCGTTGATGAGGTTGGCGTGGCCGTTGGTGTTGATCCGCACCGGGGGAAGCCTGTCCCCGAACTTCTCCTTCAGCCGGTCCACCAGCCACAGCAGGTCGTCAATGCGGTAGGTGGGCTCGCCGTAGCCGCAGAACACGATCTCCCGATAGGAGCACACGTCCCGGCTGAGGAAGCTGTCCAGGGCCTCCTCTCTGGTGGGCTCCCGCTCCAGCCACAGGGAGTCCTCGGTATAAATGGAGCCCTGGGCCTTGCCCTGACGCAGGCAGAACTCACAGGCGCAGTTGCACCTGTTGGTCAGGTTGACGTACAGCGCGCCCTCGTATTCATAGGTAATGGTCATTAATATTGCTCCTTTCCTGTGTGCAGGGCGAGACGACCTCGGCCCGCCGCCTCTCAAATAACGGCGTGCCGGAGTCGTCGCGACCTACGGCGCAATCCCGAAAAACCGCTTTCCGTTCTCCAGCGTGACCTCTGCCGCCTCGTCGGGCGTCATCCCCTTCACCTGGGCGATGGTCTCCGCCACCCGGTACACATAGCCCGAGTCGTTCCGCTTGCCCCGGAAGGGCTCGGGGGTCAGGTAGGGGGAGTCGGTCTCGATCATGATCCGGTCCATGGGCAGCCAGTCGATGACCTCCAGAGACCTCCGGGCGTTCTTATAGGTGACCACCCCGGTGAAGGACAGCATCCAGCCCAGCTTCACCAGGGTTTTGGCGTCCTCCAGGCTCCCGGAGTAGCAGTGGTACACCCCGGTGACATTGGGGTGGGCGCGGACCACCTCCAGACAGTCGCGGTGTGCCTCCCGGTCATGGACAATCACAGGCAGATGTAATTCCTCCGCCAATTCCAGCTGGGAATGGAACACCTTCTGCTGGAAGTCATGGGGTGGGTTTTCCTTCCAGTAGTAGTCCAGGCCGATTTCCCCGATGGCCCTTACCTTTGGACGGGCGGCCAGGGCCCGGAGGGCGTCTGGCCAGCTGTCCTCCCAGGGACCGCAGTCGGAGGGGTGGACCCCCACGGCGGCGTAGACGAAGGGAAACCGCTCCGAGAGCTCTGCCGCCGTCTGTGAGCTTTCCAGATCACAGCCGGGGTTCAGAATCAGCTCCACCCCTTTTTCAGGCATGGAGGCCAGAACCTCCAGCCGGTCGGCGTTGAAGGCCCCGGAGTCATAGTGGGCGTGGGTGTCGAACAAGCGCATGGTGTCTCCTCCTAAAACCGGCTTGACAGAGCGCCGGAGGGCTGTTATAATATAGGACAAGAGGGCGGTCAACCGGATTGGGGCCGGTTGGCGGTCAATCTTTCAACAAGTTTATAGCTTGAGAAAATGCCGCTTTCCTGCTTAGTCCGTGGGGGCGGCTACTTCTTTAGGTTGTGGCCTAATTGAATCGCCGCAATAATAAGCATAAGTAATGCTATGATTTCGCCTGCGCTCATCGGCCTCACCTCCTGGGTACTTGCTGAGGCTTGGCCCCGCCTCTCTTGCTTAACGGCAGTATACCCCGGTCAATCAAAAAAATCAAGAGGGACGGCGCCTGCCGTCCCTCTTTCTGTCTGTTTACGCGTTGCCAAACTCGCTGAAGAAGCGGTCGTGGATCGCCTGAACAGCCCGGTCGGCGTCCCGCTCGTCCACCAGGACGGAGACCTTGATCTCGCTGGTGGAGATCATGTTGATATTGATTCCGGCGGAGTACAGGGCCTCAAACATCTTGCAGGCCACGCCGGCGTTGTTCACCATACCGGCGCCCACGATGGATACCTTGGCCACCTGCTCGTTGACCTCCACCGTTTTGAAGCCAATGGAGTCCTTGTGCTCCTCCATCACCGCGCGGGCGGCCTGAGCGTCTCCCCGGGCCACGGTAAAGCTGATGTCCTTGCTGTTGTCGCGGCCGATAGACTGTAAAATAATGTCCACATTGATGCCCTTCTGGGCCAGCAGGGAGAAAATCTTAAATGCGATACCGGGCTGGTCGGCCAGCTCCACCAGAGCAACCCGGGCTACGTCCTTGTCCTTGGCCACGCCGCTGACATGTGTTTTTTCCATCTTCTTGACGACCTCCTTCACTTTTGTACCGGGCTTTCCGCTGAAGCTGGACAGTACCTCCAGATTGACGTTGTACCGCTTGGCCATCTCCACCGAGCGGTTGTGGAGCACCTGAGCGCCCAGGCTGGCCAGCTCCAGCATCTCGTCGAAGGTAATCTCCTCCAGCTTATAGGCCCCCTTCACCCGCCGGGGATCGGCTGTGTAGACGCCGTCCACATCGGTATAGATCTGACACAGGTCGGCGTGGAGGGCGGCGGCCAGGGCCACGGCGGAGGTATCGGAGCCTCCCCGGCCCAGGGTGGTGAAATCGTCATACTTATTGATGCCCTGGAAGCCGGCCACAATGACGATCTTGTGCTTATCCAGCTCCTTCTGAATGCGCTCGGTGCGGATTCGCTTGATCCGGGCGGCTGAGTAGGACGAGTCGGTGAGCATTCCAGCCTGCCAGCCGGTGAGCGAGATGACCTGATAGCCCATGCGCTCGATGGCCATGGCGCACAGGGCGATGGAAATCTGCTCGCCGGTGGCAAGCAGCATGTCCATCTCCCGCTTGGAGGCCTTGGGGTTGATTTCCCGGGCCTTTTCGATCAGGTCGTCGGTGGTGTCCCCCTGTGCGGACAGAACCACCACCACACTGTGTCCCTTGCGGTAGGTCTCGGTGACGATACGGGCCACATTGCGGACCTTGTCCGCGTCGGCCACCGAGCTGCCGCCGAATTTTTGTACGATCAGAGCCATGTATGGTATTCCCCCTAAAGGTTTAAATCGTTTTACCCCGCCTCCCCCCCTGTGGGGGAGGTGGCACGGCGAAGCCGTGACGGAGGGGGGACGATAGCCATAAAACGGTGGAAGGGCGTCCCCCTCAGTCAGCCTGCGGCTGACAGCTCCCCCACAAGGGGGGAGCCTTTTTCTATTCTATGCGCCCGCGTCCTCTCAGGCCAGCACCCGGAACACAGAGCCTGCATCCGCGCCGGACAGCTTCTCTCTCAGCTCCGGCTCAGTCATGGGGGCGGTGAGGAAGGCCGCCTCCCCGGCGGGGGCGCCGCTCCGGGCCAGCAGTTGGATGTCGCCGCAGCGCTTCTTCGCCTCGTCAACAGACATCCGAGCCCGGACATACCAGGGGGAGCTGAGGATGTCGGCGGATACCACCAGGTCGGGGGCACCCTCCTCCCAGCCGTTGTGCCGGTCCTTCTTCAGGTCCTTGGCGATGTCGATCACGTCGGCCACCACGGCGGAGGCGGTGGGCAGCTTGCCTGCGCCCCGGCCGTAGAACATCACGTCGCCGATGGCGTTGCCGGTGACGGCGATGGCGTTGAACACGTCCTCCACCCCGGCCAGCGGGTTGTCCCCGGGCACCAGGTGGGGGGCGACGAAGGCGCACACTCTGCCCTCAGGCTGGCGCAGGCAGCGGCCCAGCAGCTTGATCTTATAGCCCACCGAGTCGGCGTAGGCCACGTCCTCCAGAGTGACCTGCCGGATGCCCTGGGTGGGCACTTGGTCGGGGTAGACGTGCCGACCGAAGGACAGAGCCGCCAGGATGCAGATTTTCCGGCAGGCGTCGTGGCCGTCCACGTCGGCGGTGGGGTCCTTCTCCGCATAGCCGTTGGCCTGAGCCTCGGCCAAAGCTTGGTCGAAGGTGAGCCCCGCCTTGATCATCCGGGTGAGGATATAGTTGGTGGTGCCGTTGAGGATGCCGGTGACTTCCTCCAGCTCGTTGGCGGCCAGGCAGGAGGTGAGAGGCCGCAGAATGGGGATGCCCCCGCCCACGCTGGCCTCAAAGAGATAGCTGCACCCGTGTTCCTTCGCCAGCTGAAGCAGCTCATAGCCGTGGGCAGCCACCAACTCCTTGTTGGAGGTGACCACGCTCTTGCCCGCCTTTAAGGCCCGGGTAGTGAAATCCAGGGCGATCTTCGCCCCGCCGATGGTCTCCACCACAATGTCCAGCTCCGGGTCGTTCTCCAGAACGGCGAAATCCTTGACAAACAGGTCCGCATAGGGGCTGTCCGGGAAGTCCCGCACGTCCACAATATATTTCAGCCGCACCAGGTCGTTCACCCGGTGGTCAATGATGCCGCCGTTGGTGGTGAGCACCTCGGCCACGCCGGAGCCCACGGTGCCAAAGCCCAAAATCGCTACGTTTACCATTCTTTTTTCTCCTCCAGAATTTATTTTGTCGTCTGTAGGGGCGGCTATCATGCGCCCCTACAGACTGCCTTCAGCTTTTTACCCCGCCAGGATCTCGCACTTGATGACTCCTGCGCCGGCGGAGACGTGGGCCAGCACCTCCTCCAGGGAATCCCGCAGGGCGGAGGTCTCCGCCGTCATGGTGACCACCGCGCAGCCGTTGACCGGAATGCTCTGGTTGATGGTGAGGATATTCACCCCGGTGCCTGCCAGGACGTTGAGCACCCCGGACAGCACCCCCGGCTCATCCTTCAGCATCACCTGGAAGGTGACGATGCGCCCGTGGAGCATGTCGTTGAAGGGCCGCACCGCGTCCTTATACTTATAGAAGGCGCTGCGGCTGATGCTCACCGCCTGGGCCGCGCCGTTGACGGTCCGCTCCTCTCCTGTCTCCAGCAGACGCTTGGCCTCAGCCACCTTTCGGAAAATTTCCGGCATGGCGCCGGCCTCTACGATGAAGTATTTTGCCGCCCCGCTCATAGCTCTCCTCCAGTCTACGCAGAGATATTGTCCGTGTTGTGCGGCCATTTGTTTTTGGAACGTGGTCTATTGTAGCACAAGAGCCTCCGGCCCGCAACCCAAAAACCCGTCTAAAGGGCGAAACTTTTTCGCTAAAAATCCCGGTTTTTTTGTCATATCATACAGTAGGAGACAGAACAGCGCCGCAGGGGTGTCCTGCGGCGCTGAATGGTCTGTCCTAGCCCACCATATCGTCAGAGGGGAGCAGCGGGTCCGGCGGGAGCACCGGAACATCGGGAAGCACCGAGCCCGGGTTATTGGGGTCCACGGGCGGGTCCGGGTTGCTGGGGTCTGTGGGCTGATTCGGGTCGTTGGGGTCCGCAGGCTGATTGGGGTTGCTGGGGTCCACGGGCTGGTTCGGGTCGCTGGGGCCCCAGGGGTTATTGGGATCGAAGGGATTGTTGGGGTCCACGGGGTCCACAATAGGCTCTGTGGTGTGGACTGTGCAGGGGCCGTAGACGGAGACGTTCTCAAAGCGCCACATTTCGTCGTCCGCCGTGGCGGAGCCCACCAGCTCCCGGACAAAGTTGGGGTAGCAAATCTCCTGCCTGCGGTCCTCCGGGCAGAACTCTCCTGCCTGGTGGTACAGCCCTGTGGGGGTGCCGTCCTCCTTGAGCACCGGGCAGTCCAGGCATACAGTTACCGCGCTCTCCGCCTGGTGGAAGGTGCAGGCCTGTCCCTCGGGGTAGTCCCCCGGGAAGATGGAGCCGCTGGCCACCCGGCTGCCCCGGGGATCCAGGGCGCAGTAGGGGCCGGCAGGCATGCCGGAGTCCAGACAGTAGGTGATGGTCCGCCGCCCGCCGGGGTCTGGGAAGTTCTTGTCGGGCAGGCCCTCGTGGAGCCGGGTCATCACCTTGTTCCACAGCGTCAGGGCGGGGTTCTCATAGTTCCGGGTAATCATCTTCTGATTGCGCTCATAGCCCGTCCACACCACGGCGGTGTAGTAGGGGGTGTAGCCGGCGAACCAGCGGTCGAAGTCGTCGCTGGTGGTGCCCGTTTTGCCGGCGGAGTGCTGTCCCTTGATGTTGTTGCGGCCGCCGGTGCCGTTCCACACGCCCTGGAGCATCTCGTTCATATACCAGGCGGTGGTCTCCTTGATGACCTGCTCCTCCTCCGGGACAATCTCCAGCAGGGGAATTTCCTTGCCGTCCACCATCTGGGTGACCCGGGTGAAGGTGAGGGAGGAGTTGTAGTATCCCCCGTTGGGGAAGACGGAGTAGGCCTCAGCCATATCCCGGACATTGGTGCCGTTGGTCAGACCGCCCAGGGCCAGAGAGGCGATGCCAATGTCGGTTTTCCACTCATTGCCCACCATCCGGCCGGGCTCCAGGTCGATATGATACCTGTCCTGGACAAATTTGAAGCTCTCCTCCGGGGTGACCATGTCGCCCACCAGACGGACGGCGATGGTGTTCACCGAGCGGCGCAGGGCGTCATAGATGACGGTGCGGCCCCGGTAATGGGCGGTGCCCGAGTTCACCGGCCAGGCCCGGCCCCCCATCATCTGATAGGGGTAGTCGTCCACCACGCTGTAGGGGGTGATCTTGCCGAACTCGATGGCGGGGGAGTAGGCCGACAGGGGCTTGATGGAGGAGCCGGAGGGCCGGTGTCCATCGTTGGCGTAGTTGCCCAAAAGGTTTTTGGTCTTCTCCCCGAACTGACCGGCAATGGCCACCAGGTTGTGGCTCTCGTTGTCGATGACGGCGATGGCCGACTGCATCAGCTGGCCGTCCTTGGAGGTGTAGTTCAGGTTGTCCCGGTTGGTGTAGATCTCGTCCACAATGGCCTGGGCGTCCGGATCGAAGCAGGTGTAGATGCGCAGGCCGCCCCGGGCCAGGGCCTGGTTGGTCTGCTTTTCGGACCAGCCGTAGGCCTCTGACAGGGCCTCCTTCACGTCGGACCGGACCGTCTCCTCATACCAGGTGTAGATTTCGCCGCCGCCGTCCGTGCTCTGGTCCTTGACAAAGACCAGCTCCTGGGCCACCGCCGCGTCGTGCTCCTCCTGGCTGATCATCTCCTGCTCCAGCATGCACTGGAGCACCACCTCCTGGCGGTACTTGTTCCAGCGCCGGGCGTCCCAGATCTCCTCGGTGTTCTTGCCCTGGGATTTGGCGAAGGAGTAGGGGCCGTATTTGGAGGGGTTGTTGGTGATGGAGATCAGGCTGGCGCACTCGGCCAGGGTGAGCTCGGACACGGGCTTGCCGAAGTAGCCCAGGGCCGCCGCCCCAACCCCCTCATAGGAGCCGCCGCCCCCGTACTTGTTGCCCAGGGGAATGATGTTCAGATACCGCTCCAGGGTGGCGTCCTTGCTGTTGTTCTGGGTAAAGCGCAGGGCCCGGACAATCTCAATAATCTTCCGCTTTACCGTGACCTCATCATAATTGGTCATGTTTTTCAGCAGCTGCTGCGTAATGGTGGAGCCGCCCGACACGTCGCCGCCGGTGAACATGCTCAGCACCGCCTTGCCCGTCCCCCGCCAGTCCACGCCGGGGTGGGTCCAGAAGCGCTTGTCCTCAATGGCCACGGCGGCCTGCTTCAGATACTCGGGCATGTCCTCGTAGTCTACCCAGATCTGGCTGGTCATGTTCAGCAGGGTGGTCATCTCTCTGTACTCCCCGGTGGCCTTGTCCTTATAGTACATGATGCTGTTCTCCCCCAGGGGGAAGTCGTCCATGCTCAGGTCGGCGATGGGGACGATGACCTCGTTGATATACACCGCAGCAAAGCAGGCCATAATTGCCCCGGTGCACAGGCCGATGAGCAGCAGGGTGCCCAGCACCTTAAAAAGGATGCCCAGAACGTGCAGCACGGGGTTGCGCCTCTTCCAGCGCCTGTGCTTTTTGGACCCTCCGCTCCCGGCGGACTGCCGCTCCCGGCCGGGCGCCTGCCTGCGGGAGGGGTAGTCGCTGTTCTCATATATAGAGTTGTGATCGCTGTATTCTGACATGGTAAATACCTCCGACACAGGTATTATACCAGATTTTCCTTGTTTGTCCACCCATGGATTTTCCAAACCGCGAATTTTCAAAGATTCTTAAAATTTACCTGCATTCCCCCCTTGCATTTTTTCCGCAGGCGGGGTAAAATAGAGGCAACAAAGCACAGGAGGACACCTCACTATGGACGAGAGCTTCGGCCCCGACTTTATCACCGTCACAGACGAGGAAGGCAACGACTTTGAGCTGGAGCTGGTGGATACCCTGGAGCACCGGGGTGTCACCTACTACGCTATGTTCCCCGCCGTGGAGGAGGACGAGGCCACCGGCGAGCCCAAGGACGTGGACGCCGACGACGAAGAGTATGGCCTGGTCATTATGAAGGCCATCGAGGAGAACGGCGAGGAGCTGCTGTCCACCCTGGACTCCGACGAGGAGCTGGAAGAGGTGTATGAGCTGTTCATGGAGCGGTTTTTCGCGGAGGAGGACGAAGACGAGGAGTAACCAATTCCTGCTCGGTGCGTGATGGGCTCTTTTAAACCCACATTTTTAAAACGGGACGCCCACCTCACGGCGCGGCTTGCAGGCCTCCCGGCCCCCTTATGAGGTCAGCTGGACGTTGGAAGCAGAAAAACGCTGTGGAGGCGACCCACCTGCCATTCGTGCAGGTTTTAATTGGGTTCACACGGCCAGAGCGGGGTTAAAAAAAGCCATAGTTTTCCTGGCATTTTGGCCGCGGCGGTGCGCCGCGGTCTTTTTTAGAAGCTGTACCAATAGTCTCAGCGCCCAGCTTTGCGGTCAAAATTACCGCTGGCCGCGTTGGAAAATCTTGAAATACACAAAGTATTCCTGCGATTTTTCGCCTTGCCACCGGCAATTTTGCCTCGCGAATCTGAATGCTTCGGCTATTGGTACAGCTTCTTATTTATAAACAAAATGTAAAACTCCTCGCCGCCTCTTGCAATCAGAGGCGGTTTTTAGTATAATACCTCGGAAATACCCCAGGGTATTTCCCGTCTACTATTGAAAATGAGAGGACTGAATCAACTGTGAGTGCATCCCCTGAGAAAAAGGTCTCCCGCAGCGAGAAGCGCCGCCAGGAGGAGGAAAAGGAGCGCCGCTCTATCGCGCTGTACAGCGCCATCGGCATCATCGTGGCTGTGGCCGCAGTCGTCCTGCTGGTCTGGAACAGCGGCCTGCTCCAGCGCAATCTCACCGCTCTGAGCATCAACGGCGAAAAGTACACCGCCGCTGACGTGCAGTACTACTACAACAGCGTCTACAGCAGCTACGCCAGCCAGTATGCCTTCGACCCCAACGTCTCCGTCAAAAAGCAGAAGGTGGGCAGCGAGAGCGCCACCACCTGGTTTGACTTTCTGATGGACGAGGCTCGGGACCGCCTGATCGACAACAACGCCCTGGCCGCCAAGGCGAAGGAGGAGGGCCACACCCTCTCCTCCGAGGCTCAGCAGGCATTGGACAGCTTTGTCCGCCAGCTGGACTCCGCCTGGATGGGCTACGGCTACGCCAGCCGGGACGCCTTTGTCAAGGCCAACTACGGCCCCTATATGACCTACAGCCGGCTGGTTGAGCTGGCCGGCATGGAGTATCTGGCCGCCGACTACACCCAGACCAGGCTGGACGCCATTGACCACCCGGACGCCGACTATGAGGCCTATTATAAGGAGCACGCCGACGAGCTGGACACCATTGTCTACAGCCAGTTCGCTTTCCGGGCCTATGTCCCCACTGCCGACGAGCAGGGCAACCCCATTGAGATGACCGATGAGGAGAGGTCCGCCCAGCTGGAGGCCCAAAAGACCGAGCAGAAGGCCCTGGCTGAGGAGGTCAAGACCAAGCTGGAGAGGGGCGCCGACCCGGAGGACATCGCCAAGGAGTATGAGGACAAGGCCTACTCCTCTGCCCTTTCCCAGCGGGTCACCGGCTCCAACCTCAGCCTCTACTCCAGCTACGCCGGCTGGCTGCTGGACAGCGCCCGAAAGACGGGGGATGTCACCCTGACCGAGAGCGAGTCCGGCACCGCCTACTACTACTATGTGGCCGTCTTTGAGGACCGGCTGCGGGACGAAGAGCCCACCCACACCCTGCGGAGCATCCCTGTTCAGGCTGGAGACGGCATCGCCGACCCCACCTCCGCCCAGTTCAGCGAGGCGGAGGACAAGGCCCAGTCCCTGCTGGACGAGTGGAAGGCGGGGGACGCCACAGAGGACTCCTTCGCCGCCCTGGCCAACTCCAACAGCGCCTCCAACGGAGGACTGATCTCCAACCTCACCTCCAGCTCCTCCCAGGATGATGGGATCAAGGACTGGGCTCTGGACAGCGCCCGCAAGGCGGGGGATACGGAGCTGGTCAAGACCGATACCGGCTGGAGCGTGGTTTACTATGTGTCCGGCAACGACCCCGTCTGGCGGCAGGCCGCGACAACCGGCCTCCAGAATCAGGACTATGAGCAGCTCACCGCCGGCGCCCGGGAGGGCCGGGACGCCACCTGGGGCATGGGCCTGAATCTGGTCAGCCCCTAAAGCGTGTAAAAGAGGACCTCAATCCGGCAATATTTGAAGACAGCATGAAGGGAGGCTGCGTGCTTGTCCGGCTTGGGCAAGCACGCAGCCTCTTGCTGACGGCAGCAGTCAGATGTATATCCCAAAAAGGATACAAACGTAAAGCACCGCATTTTCATGCGGTGCTTTACGTTTGTATGGAGGCGCCACCCAGACTCGAACTGGGGGTGGAGCTTTTGCAGAGCTCTGCCTTACCACTTGGCTATGGCGCCGTCCGTATTCTAAGATATGCTGCTTTGCGGGGGATATGACATCGGAGCAAAGCGAAAAGGACTTTGCTCCGATGTTTTGGAGCGAGTGACGAGGCTCGAACTCGCTACCTCCACCTTGGCAAGGTGGCGCTCTACCAGATGAGCTACACTCGCGATTAGCTCCCCGCAGGGACAGCCTGCGGGGATGGTGCCTCCGGTCGGAATCGAACCAACGACACGAGGATTTTCAGTCCTCTGCTCTACCAACTGAGCTACAGAGGCGAGTGGCGACAGGGAAATGCCTTTGCTTCATCCGGCGGCGGGATAAACCCGCCGGGCGGAAGAAGAAGGAATGGCGACGCGGAAGGGACTTGAACCCTCGACCTCCGGCGTGACAGGCCGGCGTTCTAACCAACTGAACTACCGCGCCAGGTAGTTCCGGGGGAAAGGGGGTCTAATGGTGGGAACAACAGGGCTCGAACCTGTGACCCCATGCTTGTAAGGCATGTGCTCTACCAGCTGAGCTATGCTCCCCGGTTTGCTTTCGCTCTTGCGACAGCTCATTCATTATACAAGAACACACCACGCTTGTCAACAGGAAATTGAGATTTTTTGCCGCAAAATTTTCCGTCTGAAGGCGCGGAAAATTGGCAGGAGCTACAATGCTTCTGTCCGCCTGATTTCTTGACATTCTTTGGGAATAATGACATAATGAAAAAATAAAATGGCCGTCCGCGGAGCGGGGGCTGTAAAGAATTAAAGGAGGTTTACTCAATGGGCGACAAAATAAAGCGGATCGGCGTATTGACCAGCGGCGGCGACGCGCCGGGCATGAACGCGGCGGTCCGGGCCGTGGTCCGCACGGCCATCGGGCACGGCGTCGAGTGTATCGGCATCCGCCGGGGCTGGAGCGGGCTGATCACCAGCGACTTTGTCCGGCTGGACAGCAGCAGCGTCAGCCATATCATCAACCGGGGCGGCACCATCCTCTATACCGCCCGCAGCAAGGAATTTATGGACGCGGCCGGCCGGGAGAAGGCCATTGGGACCTGCAAGCTGCTGGGGCTGGACGGCATCGTAGCCATCGGCGGAGACGGGACCTTCCGGGGGGCGCTGGCTCTGTCCCGCCAGATCGCGGAGAGCGGCCACAAGCTGGATGTGGTCGGCATCCCCGCCACCATTGACAACGACATCGGCTGCTCCTACTACACCATCGGCTTCGACACCGCCTGCAACACCGCCATCGAGTGTATCGATAAGCTGCGGGACACCATGCAGTCCCACGAGCGCTGCTCCGTGGTGGAGGTCATGGGCCGCCACGCCGGCTATCTGGCCCTCTATGTGGGCACTGCCGTGGGCGCCACCGCCGTGCTGATTCCCGAGCGGCCGGTGGACTTTGAGCGGGACGTGGTGGAGAAGCTCCGCCGGGCCCGGCTGGCCGGCACCACCCACTACATGGTGGTGGTGGCCGAGGGGGCGGGCAGCGCCTTTGAGATTGCCGAGCGCATCCACGAGGAGATCGGGATTGACCCCCGGGTCACCGTCCCCGGACACATCCAGCGGGGCGGCTCGCCCAGCGCCCGGGACCGGGAGACCGCCAGCCGCATGGGCTATATGGCGGTGAACACCCTGCTGGAGGGCAAGGGCAACCGGATCATCGCGGTGCGGAAGGGCCACCTGAGCGACCTGGACATGGAGGAGGCCCTGACGATGACCAAGGATTTCGACATGAGCCTGTACGCAGTGCTGGAGGCCGTGACCAACGGCGGAGCCATGAATTTTTAATCAACGCGGCGCCCGGACGATTTGACCGTCCGGGCGCTTTTTCTAAGTTGGGACGGTTTGGCCGTCCCCTACATTTCGTCCAACAGCTGCTCCAGCTCCTCCCTGGAGAAACGGTACACCTGATCGCAGAACTGACAGGTCAGCTCCGCCTGTCCCTGCTCCTGAATGAGCTCGGACAGGTCCCTCCTTCCCATGCTGATGAGAGCACGGCTTACCCGCTCCCGGGAGCAGTAGCAGCGGTACTCCACCGGGTGCCGCTCCAGAATCTCCGGCTGGAAGTCCCTCAGCACCGTCCGCAGCAGGCCCTCAGCGTCCAGGCCGCCGGCCAGAGCGGCGCTCACCGGGCCCATGGCGTGGACCCCGGCCTCAATTTTGGAAATCATGTCCTCGCCGGCCCCAGGCAGCAGCTGAATGAGGTAGCCCCCGGCGGCGGTGACAGACTGGTCCAGCCCCACCAGCACCCCCAGGGCGCAGGCGGTGGGGATCTGCTCGCTCTCCACAAAGTACATAGCCAGATCGTCGGCAATCTCCCCGGAGAACAGGCCGATGGACCCCACGTAGGGCTTCTTCAGGCCGATGTCCTTGATGACGGTCAGGGTGCCCTCTGTTCCCACGGCAGCTCCCACGTCCAGCTTGCCAGGGCGCTGCTCCATCAGCTCCACCTGGGGGTTCTGGACATACCCCCGGACATTGCCCTCGTGGTCGGAGACGGCCAGAATGGTGCCCAGGGGCCCGCCCCCCTTGACTTGCAGGGTGACCGCCCCCTGCTCCTCCTTGAGCATATCCCCCATCATGGAGCAGCCCAGCAGAGTCCGGCCCAGGGCGGCGGTGCCCATAGGGAGGAGCTTGTGGATATTCCGGGCCCGCTCCACAAGGCTCCGGCCGGTGACGGCGGAGGCCTTTACCAGGCCGTCCCCTGTGATCGCTCTTACAATCTCATCGGTCATGCTCAGCTTTCCTTTCTTGCGGTAAAGAAGATACGCTGCTCCCCGGCCTTCGGGGGGCGCATTTTTAATGCCCCGTAGGTCTTGACGTCCACGAAGCCCGCCTGCGTCAGCATGGCGGACAGCTCCGGGACGGTGTAGGCCCGCTCCCGGTGGAGCTCCTCCCCACGGTCCCACTGTCCGGTGGAGGGGTCCAGGCGAAAGACGTCCATAAAGTAGGAGCACACCCGGCTGCGCCTGGAGAACTCTGTCCGCCACACGCAGTAGGTATCCTCGGTCTCATCCAGAAAGACTTGGCCATCCAGTCCCTCCAGCTTCTCGGGGGAGTTGACGTCGAAGAGGAACAGTCCCCCCGGCATGAGGAACAGATGGACCCGCTCAAAGGCTCTCTGGAGCTTTTTGGGGTCTGTGACGTAGTTTACGCTGTCCAGACAGCACACGCAGGCGTCGATGGTGCCGTACAGGTCCAGCTTTTCCATGCTCTGGCATAAAAACAGCGGCCGGATGGGGACTTGATCCCAGTCCTTCTCCGCCGCCTGGGCCAGCATATCGGGGGACTGGTCGGTGCCGATGAGTTCATAGCCCCGGAGGGCCAGCTGGCGGGTGAGGGAACCGGTGCCGCAGGCCAGGTCCAGCACCGTCCGGATGGGCAGGGCGCTTTTGGAGAAGTGCTTCTCAATATAGTCCGCCCAGGCGGCGTAGTCCACGTCATAGGTCAGCTGGTCGTAGCAGCCGGCCAAAAAGCTGTAGCTGCTCATGCCTTCTCCTCCCGCAGCCGGGCGACCACTGTCTGATAGCCCCCCGCGCCGTAGTGCAGGCAGCGGTTGACCCGGCTGATGGTGGCGCTGGAGGCCCCGGTCTTGTCCAGAATCTCGCTGTAGATCAGCCCCTCGTCAAGCAGCATGGCCACATCCATGCGCTGGGCCAGGGCCTTCAGCTCGGAGACGGTGCACAGGTCCTCCAGAAAACGGCGGCACTCCTCCTCGTCCCGGATGCTGACAATGGCCCGATAGAGGGCGTCGCTGTTCTGCTTGTCCAAAAATTTTGACATGATGCCCACCTGCTTCTCTTGTTTTTTGTATTTTAGCACAGTGGCGTAAAAAAGTAAACCCGGAAAAGCACAGATTTCCCCGCCGGGCATAGGATGAAAAAACCGAAAGGAGGGGCGGAAGATGGGCGAGGAGGTTCAAGTCAGCTGGCAGGAGGAGGAGCGCACCCTGACGCTGGAGGGGGAGCCGGTGATGAGGTATGTCCTGGCCTGGCCTCAGGTGGAGGGGGCCGGCCTGGGCGGAAGGTGGATCAGCCGGTATTACCTCCGGCTGGCCGGGAGCTGGCGGCGGCGGTGGGAGCGGGAGGTCTACTGGTCTGCCTGCCTGGAGCTGGCCGCCCGCCGGGAGGAGGCGAAGCCCTTCACCCCCTGGGCGGGGGAGCTGCGGGGGGAGACCGCTCTGATGAGGGACGGGGTGCTCAGCCTGCGGTTTTCCGGCTGTGAGGTCCGGGGGGACGGACGGCCCGCCCGGGCGCGGTGGGGGGACGTGTGGAACCTGCGGGAGGGGGCGCCCCAGCCCCTGCGCGCCCTGCTTCGGGAGAAGGGCTGGAAGGGCCGGCTGTGGCGGGCCCTGGTGCAGCAGGGGGAGGCGCGCCGTCAGGCGGGGGATTGCTTTCTGGACGGAGACTGGGTCCCGAAGGCGAAAAAGACCCACCCTCTCCGGGATTGGTGCCTCACGGAGGAGGGGGTAGAGATTTCCCTGCCCCAGTGCGCCGCCGCCCCGGCAGCGGAGGGCTGTCCGGTATTTACTCTCCCGCTGGAGAAAAAGACGTAGGGCACAACGGCCTGGGCGTGCCGTTTGTGCTCAAATAGGCAGCCGGGGCCGTCGCCCCTACAGAGAGATGTGACAGTAATTACCGCCCGCCGGCGGCGTATTGTCCTGTATGAATGTCCAGCACCGGGCGGCCCGGCTTGACAATCGCGTCCTCAAAGCGGCACTTCCACTGGATGCTCTGGTCCAGATTACCCTGGCCGTCCACGCCGTCTACTGTGTCGCCGTCCTTGATGGGCCGGCGGTTTTCCAAACAGTAGGAGGCGATGGAGTAGGCGTGGCGTACCACCCAGTTGGGGTCCATGCTGTGGAAGTGGTACTGCAGGTCCTCCAGACACAGCAGGGTCAGACCCAGGGTGTCCACGATGCTGTCGTTGGTATCCTGGATGTTAAAGAACCGGGCGTTGACGATGTAGTGGATGTATCGGTCCAGGCCGGTGTAGGTCCCGTTTCGGACGGTGTCCGCCAGAATCAGCTTGCCGGTGTTCAGAGAGTACACCGCCTCGCAGGTGGGGAAGAGCTCCAGCAGAGCCTCCAGGTAGTCCATGTCGAAATCGGCCCGCTCCAGGGGGTCCAGGGCGCCGGTAAGCATGTCGTTGGCAAAGATACAGTATTTGCACTCCGACAGGATGCGGTCCCGGTCCTGAAGGCAGTCCCACATCTGGCTGCGCTTCATCTCGTCGATGTTCTCTGGGTGGAAGGTGTCACAGGGCATGAAGGACACCTGCACCGGCCCCTGGCTGTCTCTGAATTTGGCAATGTGCTCCATGGCGGCGAAGAGGGCGATGTCCTTCATAGTATCGGCGGTCTCCTTCAGCGGCTTTGCCGCCTCCACCTTGCCAATGTGGCGCTCCAGCACCTGGGTCATCTGCTCAATGCCGGGCATCTCGCACTTTTCCTTCATCAGCAGCTGGACCATGAACACACCGCCGGGCCGGACGGTGGGGTCTATCTCGTCCAGGAGGGATTTTTTCTCTCCCGGCTCCGGAGTGCGCTCCGGCTGTTTTTTCTTTTTGAACAATCCCATAGGGATTCCTACCTCCTTTTATTTGTTCTTTTTCTCTAGTTTACAATAGCGCAAAATAAAATGCAAGAAAAACAGGACGCTGAAAGCGTCCTGTTTTTTCTTATATTTGAGAAATTACACCTTGGGGCCGGCGGCAACCAGGGCCTTGCCGGCGTCGTTGCCGGTGTACTTGACAAAGTTCTTCACGAAGCGGCCGGCCAGATCCTTGGCCTTGGTATCCCACTCAGCGGCGTCGCCGTAGGTGTCCCGGGGGTCCAGGATGGCGGGGTCAACGCCGGGCAGGGCGGTGGGGACCTCCAGGTTGAAGTAGGGGATGGTCTTGGTCTCAGCCTTGAGGATGGAGCCGTCCAGGATGGCGTCGATGATGCCGCGGGTGTCCTTGATGGAGATGCGCTTGCCGGTGCCGTTCCAGCCGGTGTTCACCAGGTAGGCCTTGGCGCCGCTCTTCTCCATGCGCTTGACCAGCTCCTCGCCGTACTTGGTGGGGTGCAGCTCCAGGAAGGCCTGGCCGAAGCAGGCGGAGAAGGTGGGGGTGGGCTCGGTGATGCCCCGCTCAGTGCCGGCCAGCTTGGAGGTGAAGCCGGACAGGAAGTAGTACTGGGTCTGCTCGGGGGTGAGGATGGACACGGGGGGCAGCACGCCGAAGGCGTCGGCGGACAGGAAGATCACGTTCTTGGCGGCGGGGCCGGAGGAGGTGGGGTGGACGTTCTTCACGATCTTCTCGATGTGCTCGATGGGGTAGGACACGCGGGTGTTCTCGGTGACGGACTTGTCGGCGAAGTCGATCTTGCCCTCGCCGTCCACGGTGACGTTCTCCAGCAGGGCGTTGCGGCGGATGGCGTTGTAGATGTCGGGCTCGGCGTCCTTGTCCAGGTTGATGACCTTGGCGTAGCAGCCGCCCTCAAAGTTGAACACGCCCTCGTCGTCCCAGCCGTGCTCGTCGTCGCCGATGAGCAGGCGCTTGGGGTCGGTGGACAGGGTGGTCTTGCCGGTTCCGGACAGGCCGAAGAAGATGGCGGTGTTCTCGCCGTTCATGTCGGTGTTGGCGGAGCAGTGCATGGAGGCGATGCCCTTCAGGGGCAGGTAGTAGTTCATCATGGAGAACATGCCCTTCTTCATCTCGCCGCCGTACCAGGTGTTGAGGATGACCTGCTCCCGGCTGGTGATGTTGAAGATGGCGGCGGTCTCAGAGTTCAGGCCCAGCTCCTTGTAGTTGGTCAGCTTGGCTTTGGAGGCGTTGTAGGAGATGAAATCGGGCTCAAAATTCTTCAGCTCCTCCTCGGTGGGCTGGATGAACATGTTCTTTACGAAGTGGGCCTGCCATGCCACCTCCATGATGAAGCGGATGGCCATGCGGGTGTCCTTGTTGGTGCCGCAGAACACGTCCATGACGTACAGCTTCTTGTTGGACAGCTCCTGAATGGCCAGGTCCTTACAGGCCTTCCACGCCTCCTGGGTGGCGGGCTTGTTGTCGTTCTTGAACTCGTCGGAGGTCCACCACACGGTGTCCTTGGAGTTCTCGTCCATGACGATGAACTTGTCCTTGGGGGAGCGGCCGGTGTAGATGCCGGTCATCACGTTGACGGCGCCCAGCTCGGTCATCTGGCCCTTTTCAAAGCCCTCCAGGGTGGGGTCCATCTCAGCCTCGAACAGCTGCTCGAAGGTGGGATTGTAGACGACCTCCTTGATGCCGGTAATGCCGTATTTTTCCAGTCCGTAGGTTTCCATAGATAATTGCCTCCTTTAAAATAGTAAAAGTGGTTATCCATTCCGATCGTGCCTTATTTTACCCCATTTTTCAGGGCTTTGCAAGAGAGAAGTGCGCGAAAATGACGGAATGGTCAAAAGCCTCAAACCAGGCCCCGCAGAGCCTTGGACAGTTGGGCAAATTGGGGAATGGACAGCCGCTCTCCCCGGATATCCGGGGGAAATCCGCAGCGGGCAATGGCCCGGGCCAGGTCCTCTTTTGTGTGCTGCCCGCCCAGGCCGGCGGACAGACTGTTGGACAGCGTCTTGCGCCGCAGGGCGAAGGCGGCCTTGACCACCTTGAAGAAGTGCTCCGGGTTGTCCACCTCCTCGGGGGCGGGGCGGGGGACCATACGCACCACCGCAGAGGTCACCTTGGGGGCGGGGAGGAAGCAGTCCGGCGGCACCTCGAAGAGCAGCTCCGGGGCGGTGTGGTACTGGCAGTAGACGGAGAAGGCCCCGTAGTCCGCCGTCCCCGGCTGGGCGCAGATCCGCCTTGCCACCTCCCGCTGGATCATCACCGTGATGGCAAAGAAGCAGTGGGCCTCAATCAGGGCGGTGATGGCGGGGGTGGTGATGTTGTAGGGCAGGTTGGCGCAGGCGGCAAACCCGGAAAACCAGGGCATTTCCAGCGTCAGCTGGCGGATGTCCAGCTTCAGGATGTCTCCAGGGACAATCTCCACATTGTCCCGCCCGGCCAGAGTCTCCTCCAGGATGGGCAGCAGGGCCCGGTCCAGCTCCACACTGACCACCTTGCCGGCCCGCCCGGCCAGCTCTTGGGTGAGGCAGCCGATACCTGGGCCCACCTCCAGCACCCCCACATCTCTGTGGGCCCCGGAGGCCTTGGCGATCTCCCTGGGCACCCAGTCCGCAACGAGGAAGTTCTGCCCCATGGACTTGGAGAAGCGGAAGCCGTGCCGGGCCAGCAGGGCCTTGATTTGATTGATGTCGCACAGATTCATAGGGGTGCCTCTCTTTCCGGACATTATCAAAAAAGCACCTCGGGAGAGGTGCTTTGAGGGTATAACAGTCAGAAAAGCTTTTTCAGCCCCTCCAGCTTGCCGCCGATGTCGGAGGCGGCCAGCTTGGCCTTGATTCCGGCAACCAGGGGCTTGAGCTGATCGTCGGGCAGATTCACGCCCGTCAGCTTCTCCAGCGCCTTTACTGGATCGTCCTGGAAGCTCTTCAAAAGGGCGGGGTCCTTCTGGAGTTTTTCGGCCAGCTCCTCAACCTTTTCCTTCACGTCAAATTTCAGGTCCATGACAATTCTCCTTTTCTTCTCTTTGTGACAGGGAAGCTCTGTACAAAACAAAGGAGCTCCAAATTCCCGAACGGGATATTTGGAGCTCTTTTGGCGCAGAAGGAGGGATTCGAACCCTCGCACGGGTTTAAGCCGTCTACTCCCTTAGCAGGGGAGCCCCTTATAGCCACTTGGGTACTTCTGCATGGCTGCAAGTAATCTGCAAATGTGAAGTTTTAGGAAGGCCGGCAAAGGCGGCCCCCAAATTGAGACCCAGCGGAGCGGCCTCAATTTGGAAAGGAGAAGCAGCGTAATGAGCGAGCTTTCGCCGTAAGGCGGAAGCGGAGAATATGGAGCTTGCTCCGACAACCTGGCGGAGAGAGTGGGATTCGAACCCACGGCTCTTGCGAGTCACTGGTTTTCAAGACCAGCTCCTTAAACCACTCGGACATCTCTCCGAACCTTCTCCATTCAGAGACGCCTGTTATCTTACCATCCGGACAGGGATTTGTCAAGGGGTTTTATAAAAAATGTCTGGCAAACAAAAAAGGCGGACCTGAAGCCGCCTGTATGTAACAGCTATCGCAGCACCCACTGAAGCATGAGCAGCAGGCCGAAGCCCGGGGGCCCCAGCAGTCCCAGCACCAGGGCGTTGACCAGATTGACCCCCAGACTGATTCCGATGAGGCGGCCCGCCTGCGCGAAGAGGGCCAGCGCCGCCAGCCCCACAGAGGAGCGCAGGGCCAGCCGGATGAGCCAGGCCGCCGGCCTGCGCAGGAGGAGCAGGGCGGCGCACAGCAGCAGTCCGGCCAGACACCAGGCCACGTACCCCGGCATAGGGCTCATGCGGTTCCCTCCAGCTCCTTAACCTGGCGCAGCAGGTAGTTGTACCGGGCCTGGAGGGCGTTGATCTCAAAGACGTAGGATTCGATGAGGTCGCTGTCGCTGGCGGTGTTGAAGCCGCCGTAGGCCTGGTTGATGAGGGTTTTGGTGTGGTTGAGGGAGTCCATCAGCTCCCGGCGGGCCTCCAGACGGGGGTCAGTCTGGCGGGAGGCGCGTTTTTTGTCGGTCTGAGTCATGGGGGTCGCTCCTTTCTCGGTGGGCTTGTCAATACATCTTATGGATAGTTTGGACAAATATTCCACCCCCTAAACCGCCGGGCGCAAAAATCCCCGGCGGTCTTTTGACCGCCGGGGAGGGAGTCACTGCTTTTCTCAGCGCAGGCCCAGATTCTGAACGCAGGCGTAGATGACGGAGGCCAGCTCGCCCCGGGTCACCAGCTCCTGGGGGGCAAGGGTCCCGCCGCCGGCGTTGGGAAGCAGGTTATGGGATACAGCCCACCGCATCTCTTCCTGCGCCCAGGAGGACACCTTGTCGGCGTCGGAGAAGCGGGACAGATCGCCGCTGGCGGTGAGAGAGGCGCCGTTGGTCTTGGCGTAGCGGTAGAGGATGACCACCATCTGTTCCCGGGACAGGAAGTCCATAGGGCCGAAATCCCCCGATGCGTAACCAAGAATCAGCTCCTTCTGCTGGCACCAGGAGACGGGGCTGTAGAACCACTCGCTGTCCGGGACGTCGGGGAAGCGGCTGGCCGCTCCTGTGGGAGAGCCGGCCATGGTCCAGAGCACCTGGGCCAGGTGAGCTCGGGCCAGCTGGCCCTCAGGGGAGAACAGCCCGTTGCCCACGCCGGAGAAGTAGCCCTTGGACAGAACGTAGTTCACCGCATCGTAGTATGGGTCGGCGGGGGAGACGTCGAAGGGGACGAGGACGCTGTCATAAATCTGAAGGTAAAAGACCAGGGCCTCATCCTCCCCGGTGGCGGGGTCGGTGTGGTGCAGCTTGAGCATGCACAGGGGGAACTCCTGTCCGGCGGCTGTGCCCTGAGCGGCGTCCAGCGCGTGGGAGCCGCCGGCGCCGCGCTCCTGAACAGCCTGCTGGCTGCGGGCGAGCAGGGTGTCGGGGGTGAGCAGACAGGGCTGACCGGGGGTCAGGGTGGGGGCGGCATCGCCGGCCTTAGGCCGGAACAGGCGGCCCTGGCTGTCCATCACGTCCCAGACCGGGGCGTCGGGGTCGTCCAGCAGCTCATAGGTGCCGTCGCCGTTTAAATCGGTGAGGTAGTCCACCGAGACCCACACGCCCTCTGTGTTGGCCTGAATAAAGAAGCTGGCGTCGCCAGTGGCCCGATTAAAGGTGCAGGTGTATTGGCTGGCGCCCGACACCTGGAACTTGCCGGCCTCATCCCGCTGGTAGATGTCCACCGAAATTTCCCGGCTGGGCTTGTCAATTCCGGAGGCGTCCAGGCGAAACTCGCCGAAGGGCGTCTGGGCGGCGGCGGAGAAGAGGGAGAGGACGGTTGTCAGGACAGCGCAGGCCAGTATGCCGGCTGTCCGCCGTTTGCATCGCTTCATAGGGGGAGCTCCTTTCGGGACCCGTTGAGCCGGGCCGAGGTTAAGCACATTATACCCAAATTTTTCTGTCTTGACAAGCCCTGTAACAAAACAGTAAGAATTTGGCAATCCTAGGGCTTGTTTGAAAAATGTCAATACGCCCAGGGGCGGGTCTTTTTCCGCTATACTGCCCCGATTTTTCTTGAAATCATCCAGTATTCCTGCGAAAAATTGTGTTTTCCTGGCAGAAAAATCCCTCACCACTATGCATATTTCCATTTTTCAAACAGTGCCTAAACGCAGAAGGGAAGGGAGGCGTCGTTCCAGCTGTAGCCCAGCTCCTGGAGCTGAAGGTCGGTGTACAGGGGGCCGTCCTCCCACGCCTCCAGGGTCAGGTCCAGATGCCGCCAGCCCTCCTCGGTCTGGACCACGGTCCAGAACCGGGGCTCCTCCTGAAAGGTGCCCTGGGCCACCTGGCAGGGCAGATTAAGGCGCTGGCACAGGGCGGCGAAGGCCAGGGAGAGGCCCTCGCTGCCGGCGGAGCCGCCCAGCAGGAAGTCCCAGGCGGTAGCGCCCCCCTGGGGGACATACTCCCCCTGTTCCAGCAGGGTCCGGGCCGCCGCCAGAATCAGGGGCGTGCCGGCATTGTGCGGCAGCGCCAGGGCCAGCTCCTCCAGACGGCTGTTCAGGGCCTCCTGCTTCTCCTCCAGCTGGCTGCGGTCCAGGGGGTAGTTGAGCAGAATCTCCACAATCCGCTGCCGGCCGCTGTTGGGATAGATGACCACGCTCACCTCGGGCATTCCCAGGGCAAAGGCGGGGACGTCATAGTAGGCCTGGCGGACCAGGTCCTGGATAAAGGCCTCGTCCTCCTCAAAGTAGCGGATGCGCAGGGTGCGCTCGGCGGCGAACTCGGTGAGGGCGGCGCTGAGCTCGCTGCGGATGGCGGTGACGCCGGTGACCTGGACAATGGAGGCCACCTGTTCCCGGGTGCGGCGGTAAGCGATGTCCACCTGGGCCTGGGAGTAGGTTACCACCGGGTCCACACTGTACTTGATGAACTCCACACAGTAGGCCCCCAGGGGGTCCTCCTGGACCACCTCCAGGCAGGCGTCGGCCAGATAGGTCTCAACCTTCTCCGAGTCGGTGTACAGCCGGACCGTCCCCTCCTCCGCGCCGATGCTCACCAGATAGACCAGGGCGTTGACCAGCTCCTGGTAGCTCTCCGCCCGCAGGATGGAGGGGTCCCCCTCGGTGGTGGGGGCGGTGTTGTGGGGGGTAACATGGGTGTAGTCCCGCTCCAGAAGGGCGGAACAGCCGGTGAGGAGGAGGCAGACGGCTAAAGCAGCGGCCAGCAGGCGTCTTTTCAAAGCACACACCTTCCAATTTCAGAGCTCAAAGCGTAGGGGCCGACGACTCGGCGGCCCGTGTTCCAACGCCCTGAGCGTAAACGCCGGCGCGCCGGGGTCGTTGCGCCCTACATGCAGCGGAAAAATCAATACCCCAGTTCCTCGTCAATGAGGACAATCTCCATTTTCTCCGCATCCCGAAGCTTCTCCCACAGAACCACCAGGGCCCGGCAGGAGCGCTCGGGGCTTGTGCAGTTGTAGCACTTATCCGCCTTGACGGCGCAGGGGGTCTTGAGCCCCAGCCGCTGGCAGTTCTTGGGGGCGGCGATGTTCCGGGCCCGCCACAGGGCCTGGTCGTAGTCGGGGGCGATCTTGTTTCTGCCCACCACAAAGTAGACCCGCCTGTGTCCGTAGATGGTGGAGGCCACCCGGTTGCCCACGCCGTCGATGTTGATGACTTCGCCCGTCTCGGCCAGGCCGTTGACGGAGCAGATGTACACGTCGGTGTGGGCGGCCTCCAACATGGTATCCTTGTTCCAGTGCCACAGGGCGTTGTTGTGGGCGGCCAGCCGGGGGTACAGCCCCATCTCCTGTACGGACATGGAGCCGCCGAAGGCCACGCTCACCCCGTCGATCTCCTGATCCAGGTAGTCAGCGGCCTCCTCTTTGGTGGCGAAGCGTTGGACGGAAAAGCCCCGCTTCTCCAGGTTCTCTGTCAGCTTTGTCCAGTTAGTCATGGTAAGCACTCCTTTATATTTTTGGAAATTATTTCTTCGGAGCCCGCCGACGGGGCGGGCCGTTCCCATTACAGCAGGGTCAGCTGCTTCTCGCCCCGGTCCTCCTCCTTCAGGAGCGCCCCGGCGACGGGCAGGGAACGGGCCCGGTAGCGGGCGGCGTTGACAATATGGGTCTGGTCCAAGGGAAGCACCTGGTCCACCTTGTATTTGGGCTTTAGGGTCATCACGTTGACCCCCTGGGTGTTCCGGGTGGACTTGGGGTTTAAGCTGGCGGTGTGGAACACCACGCAGCGGCCCTCGGTGGAGATGACCGCCGCCTCGAAGTCCTCCCGCAGCAGGAAGGCGGCGGCCAGAGGGGACTTGTCCGAGTAGGCCCCGGTGAGCTTTTTCCGCCGGGTCTGGGTCTGATAGGCGGACAGCTCCACCCGGGCGGCCTTGCCGTTCTCAAAAAAGAACAGCACATTCCCCGTGTAGTCCCCGGGAATGCAGGCCCACAGAGCCCGCTCCTCCGGGTCCATGCCCAGCTTGGAGGGCAGATAGTCCCCCAAAACGCTGGCCTTGGTGTCGTCGAAGTCGGAAAGCCGGGTTTTGTAGCATTGCTGCTTGTCGGTGAACACCAGCAGCTCGTCCCGGTTACCGGCCTCCCACTGGAGATAGGGCCCGTCCCCCTCCTTGTACTTCTGCTCGCTGGCCATCCGCAGGGACTGGGGGGTAATCTTCTTGAGATAGCCCTCTTTGGAGAAGAACAGGTGGACGGGGTAGTCGGGGGTCTCATCCTCCACCGTCATGATGGGCTCGTCCATGTGGTCATAGACGATTTCCGTCCGCCGGGGTACGGCATATTTCTTCTTCACCTCGGCCAGCTCGTCTACGATGATCTTCCGGATACGCTTGGGTGAGCTGACAATATCCTCCAGGTCGGCGATCTCATCGGCGAGGGCGTCCACCTCCTGGGTGCGCTTGAGGATGTACTCCTTGTTGATGTTCCGCAGGCGGATGTCGGCCACGTACTCCGCCTGGACCTGGTCGATGCCGAAGCCAATCATCAGGTTGGGGATGACCTCCGCGTCCTCCTCGGTGTCCCGGATGATCTGGATGGCCCGGTCGATATCCAGAAGGATGCGCCGCAGGCCCTTGAGCAGATGCAGCTTCTCCTTCTTCTTGTTCATGGAGAAGTATACCCGCCGGCGCACCGAGTCCATCCGCCAGGCGGTCCACTCCTCCAGAATCTCCCGCACCCCCAGCACCTTGGGGAAGCCGGCAATGAGAATGTTGAAGTTGCAGGACTGGCTGTCCATCAGGGGGGTCATTTTGAAGAGCTTTGCCATCAGCTTCTCCGGATCGGCCCCCCGCTTCAGGTCGATGGTCAGCTTCAGGCCGGACAGGTCGGTCTCGTCCCGCATGTCGGCGATTTCCTTCAGCTTGCCCGCCTTGAGCAGCTCGGTCACCTTGTCGATGATGGCCTCGCTGGTGGTGGAGTAGGGGATCTCATAGACCTCAATGAGATTCTCCTCCTTCACGTAGCGCCACCGGGAGCGCACCTTGAAGGAGCCCTTCCCCGTGCGGTAGATTTCCGCCAGGGCTGCCCCGTCGTAGAGCAGCTCACCGCCGGTGGGCAGGTCGGGGGCCTTGAGGGTGGTCATGATGTCGTGGTCCGGGTTTTTCAGAAAGGCGATGGTGGTGTCGCACACCTCCCCCAGGTTGAAGCCGCACAGATCGCTGGCCATGCCCACGGCGATGCCCTTGTTGGCGGAGACCAGCACGTTGGGAAAGGTGGTGGGCAGGAGGGTGGGCTCCTTCAGCTTGCCGTCGTAGTTGTCCACAAAGTCCACCGTGTCCTGGTCGATGTCCCGGAAGAGCTCGGCGCAGATGGGGTCCAGCCTCGCCTCGGTGTACCGGCTGGCGGCGTAGGCCATGTCCCGGGAGTACACCTTGCCGAAGTTGCCCTTGCTGTCCACCAGGGGGTGGAGCAGGGCCCCGTAGCCCCGGCTGAGGCGGACCATCGTGTCATAAATGGGACCGTCTCCATGGGGGTTAAGCTTCATGGTCTGGCCCACAATGTTGGCCGACTTGGTCCGCCCGCCCCCCAGCAGCTTCATCTGATACATGGTGTACAGCAGCTTGCGGTGGGAGGGCTTGAAGCCGTCAATCTCCGGGATGGCCCGGGAGATGATCACCGACATGGCGTAGGGCATGTAGTTGATCTCCAGGGTCTGGGTGATGGGCTGCTCCAGCACCTCCGCCCGCAGCCCCATTACGTTGGGGTCCGCCTTCCGGGCTTTATTCTCATTTGGCGTTTTCTTCTTGGCCATTTGGTTCAGTCCTATCTAATATCCATTTTAAGGGGTTGTTTTGGATGTATTCGCGGGTCGCGTTGAGATCGGCGTCGTTGCGGATGATGTGCTCATAGTAGCCCTCCTGCCAAAAATATGGGCCAAAAGGAGAACCATTTTTTCGATAATAATGGTCCGTATAGGATTTAAATCGACCGATGATGTTGGGTAGGGGGCGGCCTCCGTGCCGCCCCGTCAGGTTTAGGACCATGTGGATATGATCTGGCATGATCGTATAAATGTCCACAACAACTCCGGGGTTTATGACGGGAATTTGGTTGATAGAAGCATTAACGAATTGGCCCAAATTCGTTGGTATGACAGATGGTACAGGCTGGGAGAACGGGGCGGTACATGCGGGTTGGGAGAACGGGGCGGCACAGAGGCCGCCCCCTACAGAAGGATGGAAAGCGTCCCTGTAGGGCCGGCCCTCCGCGGCCGGCCGTTCGGAAATGGGTGGCACAATTTCACACAGGATATTTTCATACCGTACCTGGGTACATATCGTTACAAAATAATACCCTGGCTGGCTGTAATCATAGTTTTTCAGCCGCACATTTTTTCTGGTCCGCAGTTCCCTATTCATGACCTGCACTCCAAAGTGTTGCGCAGTTCACTGATCCGCAGGGGCCAGTTTGGACCGTCCAGACCCTCCTGGGAAGCGGTCTGAAAAACCAGGAGCAGATCGTCCGTCACCTCAGGGAACCGCTCTGGGTACAGGGACAGAATGCCGTAGACGGCGTTCAGGTCGATGCAATCCGACCCGGCGCTCTTTGACAGGTGGCAGGCGTCCCCCATAACCCGAAGTTCTGAGATGACCTGACAGGGCGGAGGTTCTTCGCCATTCTGCCGGTACTCCGTGATGACAGTTTCACCAGACGTAGCCGCAGCCAGCCATAGCCGGTTCAAATTGTCTGCGTTTCGGGCCGCCTCCTGTCGCCAGAGTATGGCAAGGGCAGCGGTGGAGATCAGCAGCAGGGCACAGAGGACTGGTAACATCTTCTTTTTCATTGCAACCTCCTACGAGATATCCGCCAGCTCCAAAAACTCGTGGCCGTGGTCGGCGATGTGAGTTTTCCGGCCGGTGAGGTCGTCTCCCAGGAGGAGGTCAAACATCCGGGCGGTCTGCTCCACGTCCTCAGGCATTACCCGGATGAGCCTTCTCGTGTCGGGGGACATGGTGGTCAGCCACATCATCTCGGGTTCGTTCTCGCCCAAGCCCTTGGAGCGCTGAACGTCGTACTTCTTGCCCTGGAGGGTGGCGACGATGTCGTCCTTCTCCTTGTTGGAATAGGCGAACCAGGTCTTTTCCTTGCAGGTGATCTCAAACAGGGGGGACTCGGCGATGTAGACGTACCCCTCCTGAATGAGGGTGGGGGTGAGGCGGTAGAGCATGGTGAGCACCAAAGTCCTGATCTGAAAGCCGTCCACGTCGGCGTCGGTGCAGATGACCACCTTGTTCCACCGCAGGGCGCCCAGGTCGAAGGCGGCCATGTCCTTGGCCCGCTTGTCGTGGACCTCCACCCCGCAGCCCAGCACCTTCAGCAGGTCGGTGATGATCTCGCTCTTGAAGATTTTGCCGTAATCGGCCTTGAGGCAGTTGAGAATCTTACCCCGGATGGGCATGATGGCCTGGAACTCTCCGTCCCGGGCCTGCTTCACGCTGCCCAGCGCCGAGTCGCCCTCCACGATATACAGCTCGCTGCGCTCCACGTCCCGGGTGCGGCAGGGGACAAACTTGGCCACCCGGTTGGAGATGTCCATGGAGCCGGTGAGCTTCTTCTTGATGTTCAGCCGGGTTTTTTCCGCGTTCTCCCGGGCTCGCTTGTTGATTAAGACCTGCTCGGCGATCCGCTGGGCGTCGGCGGGGTTCTCGATGAAGTAAACCTCCATCTGAGCCCGGAGGAATTCCGTCATGGCCTCCTGGACAAACTTGTTGTTGATGGCCTTCTTGGTCTGGTTTTCATAGGAGGTCTGGGTGGAGAAGTTGTTGCTCACCAGCACCAGAGCGTCCTGGATATCGGGGAAGGTGATTTTGCTCTCCCCCTTGGTGTACTTGTTCTGGCCCTTGAGCCAGCCGTCGATGGCGGAGACGAAGGCGGAGCGCATGGCCTTCTCCGGGGAGCCGCCGTGCTCCAGCCAGGAGGAGTTGTGGTAGTGCTCCACCACCTGGACCTTATTGGAGAAGCAGAAGGAGACCGACAGCTTCACCTTGTACTCGGGCTTGTCCGCCCGATCCCGGCCCTTCCGCTCGGTCTGCCAGAACACCGGGGCAGTGAGGGCGTCCTCCCCGGACAGCTCGGCCACGTAGTCCACAATGCCGTTTTCATACTGGAAGTCGGTGGTCTCAAATTTGCCCCCCACCTGGTTTTTGAACCGGAAGGTCACCCCGGCGTTGACCACCGCCTGGCGCTTCATCACGTCCAGATAGTACTCCACCGGGATATTGATGTCGGTAAACACCTCCAGGTCGGGCTTCCAGCGGATGGTGGTGCCGGTTTTTTTGCCCCGGTCGGTGGGCTCGGACTGCAGCCCGCCGATGTTCTCCCCCTTCTCAAAGTGGAGGGAGTACTTTTTCCCCTCCCGCCAGACGGTGACGTCCATAAACTGGCTGGCGTACTGGGTGGCGCAGGAGCCCAGGCCGTTGAGACCTAAGGAGTACTCATAGTTGTCTCCGCCCTCGTTGTTATACTTGCCGCCGGCGTACAGCTCGCAGAATACCAGCTCCCAGTTGAACTTCTGCTCCTTCTCGTTCCAGTCCACAGGACAGCCCCGGCCCTGGTCCTCCACCTGGATGGAGCCGTCCTCAAACCGGGTGACGGTGATGAGGGAGCCGTGGCCCTCCCGGGCCTCGTCGATGGCGTTGGACATAATCTCGAACACGGCGTGCTCGCAGCCCTCCAGCCCGTCGGAGCCGAAAATGACCCCCGGGCGCTTCCGGACCCGGTCGGCCCCCTTCAGGGCGGAGATGGAGTCGTTGCCGTAGCTTTTCTTCTGTGCCATTGCGATACCTCGTTTTCCTCTGGGCACATAAACCCAATTTATCAGCTTAATCTTACCAGAAAACCGGGGGAGAAGTCAAGTAGGGGCGGGCTCTGTCCCGCCCCGTTCGGGCGGAGGCATTTTTGCGGGGCGGCGCGGAGGCATTTTTGCGTAGGGGGCGGCGCGGAGGCATTTTTGCGGGGCGGCGCGGAGGCATTTTTGCGGGGCGGCGCGGAGGCCGCCCCCTACGCAAAGCATACCGCATAAAACCCGCGAAACGGCGCAGACTGAGGGGAAAGGAGTGGAGAAGGATGGAATGTTTTCAGGTGCTGGAGGCCGGAGAGGGCATTGAGGCGGCCATTCTGCGGGGACTGGCCGCCCGGGGCGGCCTGCGGGGCCGGTGCGCCAGCGAGGGCCATCCGGCGCTGCTGGTGGTGTCTCCCCAGGCGGCAGCCCGGGGGGTTC
>NZ_QWKG01000146.1 GCF_009911595.1 Colidextribacter sp. OB.20 | reverse complement strand
CGTTCAAGGCCATTGTCGGTGCGGATCGTCAGGCAGCACAGGAGCCAAGTGCTGCCGATCAGCCGATATCGGCTGGATGGAAGAACAAAGACCGGGTACAGAGGTCCTATTTCATAGATCGTGATTTGGATAAGGCTATACGGAAGATGGCACTGGAAGAGGAAAAAAAACTTACTGAGATAGTCAATGATATTTTAAGAAAAGGACTGGAAGATTATCTGTAATTTGAAGGATTGGGAGGCCCGCATAAACTGGGGTAAGGCTGATATAGGTGAGAGTTATAATTCGACGCATGACATTTGATTCTGACAGCAAGAGCTGGCACAGTCTTTAATAAGACTGTGCCAGCTCTGCTCAGACTCAAACAACAAAATTTTGATATCTTATTGTGAGAAAAGTTTTCTCACAAATACCTCAAGATCATTGTTTGGAGAGGTAATGCTGTAAACATACCATTTATTGTAATTTAGGTGGTTTATCAAGACTTCATTCGAAGCTAATAATACTTCATAACGCTTATAATCCTCAGTCTCAAAAAAGAATCTTGCATAGGAATTTTGGATAGCGCTACGTTCATGGAGTTTTTTGATTTTTGTTTGTGAAAATAGCTGTATCATAGTTTCAACTTGTTCTGAATCTAACTTAATCTCTGTATTTATGCAATCGTTTGCATCGCAAATCGAGGCATTCATAATATTTGTTGATTCAATATCAAGAAAATATAATAATGTAGACTCTAGAGTGTACCGGTGTAAGATAGCAATTCCAGTGAAAAACAACAAAATCGCACTTAAAGTAATAAGACCGCGTTTAGTCATCTTCATGTCCTTTTTGTATTACTGAAGTAGAGTATCGTCTTACTTCACAAAACTTGTGGAACCGATTACTCCCATCTGAAGTCTCCAAATACAAATTCGTAATCTCCAACAACAGCATCTAACGATTCAATACGCTTGAGAAACATATGAGTATGTGCCATTTTCCAAGGATCTGAATAACTTTCGCTTTCCCAAGTTACTACCTTTCCAATAATCTGTAAAACTCTGCTTCCACCAGAATAACCATTATCGTCTACATAACATGCACGGATATACGGGTTTTTGATAACAACATTCTCGGCTTCAAGTGCATGTTGCCAGTCCTCAAAGAAGTCAGAATAAACATATACAAACTTCTGATAAAAGTCATA
>NZ_QWKG01000145.1 GCF_009911595.1 Colidextribacter sp. OB.20 | reverse complement strand
GGTTTGGACTGTGGTGTTAATTTTTTTGAGACCGCGATCTCTTCTTCGCTGGCCTTCCGGGGATGCTTGCTTCGGGGCATTACTTTCCGCCATCCATGTCGGTGCAGCACAAAATAAATCTGTCCTTTACTGACCGGATGATCTACGGAGCTCTGATATGCTTTCGCAATCTCACTGATTTCTACCAGTTCCCCTTTTTCTGCCCGTGCCTGAAAGGGGGCAAGTATCCTCGCTTCTTCTGCCGCACTCATATTTCGATGATTACCGCCGTAATGGTTGCCCGAAATTGCTTCAAGTCCATATTTTCGATATTTTGCCACAAGCTGTGTCACATAGGCTGCATGAAATCCTGTCGCTTCTGCTACCTCTTTCGCATTTGCTCCCCTGGCCCGCATTTCCAGTGCTTTTAATCTGGTCTCGGCCCGTTTTTCCTTATTCGCCTTGCGTTTTTGCTCTATTGCTTTAATTTCTTCCTCGCTAAATTTATATCTGGATCCCATTTTCATCACCCAGATATATTTTACCAGATCTTTCTGCTTAATTAAATCGTTTTATTAAGAAATAGTAGTTAGACATGAGCATACCTTTGGCAGATGTTTTTCTTTTATGGCATACCTATGACTTGACCGATGATTGTGGAACGCACGAGGAAGTAAAATTGATTGGCCTTTTTTCCTCTGAGGAAAAAGCAAGTGAAGCGATGGAGCAGTTGAAGGACAAGGAAAATGGCTATCAAAATTTACGGTCAGAAGGATACAGAAGAAAATCCCTGACGGAACGGAAGGGCGCATTATCCGAGGAGAAAAATAATCCGAGAAGTGGAGCAAAAAGCCAGTAAAATCAAGGCTTTCAGCAAAAACTTCTCGGATTATTTTTTGTGCTTTATAATGTCGGTACAGCGGTGAGCTGAATCAACATTATAAGGAGGATGTGAAAATGCGGCGAGAGGACATCATTCTGGAAACCTCGCTGGGAAGGCTCCTGGAGGCTTATGCGGATCATAGCAGAAGGAACGGACTTCGGGAAAGCAGCGTACAGCTCTATCGGAAATTGGCCCTGCGTTTTCTGAAAGGCTTAGAGGATGCAGGGGTAACAGAAGCGGCGGGTATTGGGCCGCATGAGGTTTCCTGCGCCTGCCTCGCTCTGAAAAGCAACTACTATCTGTCTGCAATCCATACATTCCTCCGGTTTCTTGCGGAGGACGGGTATGTCAGCGCCAATGATAAAATGAAAGAAAACGCCGAGGAAAAAATGTAGTTTTGTGGCGGAGAGGAGGGAAAAAAGA
>NZ_QWKG01000144.1 GCF_009911595.1 Colidextribacter sp. OB.20 | reverse complement strand
GGGTCACAAGGTGCAAACAGGGTGAAAATTTATGCATGAGGATGGAAGCTAAACTGCTTGAATGACAGCCGGAGATTGGGCCAAGTGCGCGCCTGCGCCGTATGGGAGCTAAACTCGGCGCTGTTCTGGCGGAGACATTTATTTGTGGTGCCTCTGTGGGATATTCCAGAACAAATCCAGCCACGGGAAAGTGGAAAACGGCGAACGTCACATTCCGAAAACATAAAATGCTCATGTTTTAGCTGTACTAAACGTGGATTGCCTAAAGCGGAATGCCCTCTCATTTGGGGCTATGGGCATCGACCCTGAAAATCCGCCATGGCAACAGAGTCCCCATAGTAGTCTGCGGCGGTAATGCCGTCCACATGGCGAAGGGGGACAGTCTAATGTTCAATACACAGAAAGGACGGTGCGAGAGGCACTATGAGAGAACCGATCCATGTATTGAAAGGTATCCAGCAAAAAGCAATCGACAAAACGTACAAGTTTCAACGGCTATACCGGAATTTGTACAACCCTGAATTCTATCTGCTGGCCTATCAGAATATTGCCAAATCTCAAGGCAGCATGACGGCGGGCGCGGATGGAATCACCCTGGACGGAATGAGCATGGCGAGAATTGAAGCCATCATTGCGTCCATCAAAGACCGCAGCTACCAGCCGAAGCCTGCCCGCCGGACGTATATCATGAAGAAAAACGGCAAAAAGCGTCCGCTGGGCATCCCCTCCGCAAATGACAGACTGGTGGAAGAAGTCGTGCGTATGCTGCTTGAAGCCATCTATGAACCGGCATTTTCCAAATACTCTCACGGATTCCGACCCCACCGCAGCTGCCACACAGCGTTAAAGGAAATTCAACTGACTTTTTGTGGCATAAAGTGGATTATCGAGGGAGACATTCAGGGCTGCTTTGACAGTTTTGACCACCATGTTCTCATTGACCTGCTGCGCAAACGCATCGAGGATGAAGCCTTTCTCTCCCTGATGTGGAAGTTCCTGAAAGCGGGCTATATGGAGCAGTGGACTTATCACGCAACCCATAGCGGAACACCTCAAGGGTCTGGTATGAGCCCTATTCTTGCCAATATCTACATGAGCGAGTTAGACCAATTTATCGCACGGAAGATGCTGGAATTCCAAAGGAAGGAGAGTTACCGAAAACCCAGCAAGGAGTACGAGAAAATACACAGAAAGTACCTGTACTGGATGAAACGCTATAAAGAACTGCGGGATATGGGCCGTTTGGATGAATCGGAGCAGGCTTTGCAGACGATGAAATCCTGCCGGAAAATCATGTTTCAGACCAACGGCCACGACCCCTTTGACC
>NZ_QWKG01000143.1 GCF_009911595.1 Colidextribacter sp. OB.20 | reverse complement strand
AATAAGGGTTGCGCTCGTTGCGGGACTTAACCCAACATCTCACGACACGAGCTGACGACAACCATGCACCACCTGTCTCCAGTGTCTCCGAAGAGAAAACTCTATCTCTAGAGCGGTCACCGGGATGTCAAGCCCTGGTAAGGTTCTTCGCGTTGCTTCGAATTAAACCACATACTCCACCGCTTGTGCGGGCCCCCGTCAATTCCTTTGAGTTTCAACCTTGCGATCGTACTCCCCAGGTGGGATACTTATTGTGTTAACTGCGGCACGGAGGGGGTCAGTCCCCCCACACCTAGTATCCATCGTTTACAGCGTGGACTACCAGGGTATCTAATCCTGTTTGCTCCCCACGCTTTCGCGCCTCAGCGTCAGTTGCTGTCCAGCAGACCGCCTTCGCCACTGGTGTTCCTCCTAATATCTACGCATTTCACCGCTACACTAGGAATTCCGTCTGCCTCTCCAGTACTCAAGAACTACAGTTTCAAATGCAGGCCACAGGTTGAGCCCGTGGTTTTCACATCTGACTTGCAGTCCCGCCTACACGCCCTTTACACCCAGTAAATCCGGATAACGCTTGCCACCTACGTATTACCGCGGCTGCTGGCACGTAGTTAGCCGTGGCTTATTCCTCAGGTACCGTCACTTGCTTCGTCCCTGAGAAAAGAAGTTTACAACCCGAAAGCCTTCTTCCTTCACGCGGCGTTGCTGGGTCAGGCTTGCGCCCATTGCCCAATATTCCCCACTGCTGCCTCCCGTAGGAGTCTGGGCCGTGTCTCAGTCCCAATGTGGCCGGCCAACCTCTCAGTCCGGCTACTGATCGTCGCCTTGGTGGGCCGTTACCCCGCCAACCAGCTAATCAGACGCGAGTCCATCTCAGAGCGATAAATCTTTGATATCCAGTGCCATGCGACACAGATATATTATGCGGTATTAGCAGCTGTTTCCAGCTGTTATTCCCCACTCCAAGGCAGGTTACTCACGCGTTACTCACCCGTCCGCCACTAAACAGTCCTATCAGTTGTCCGAAAACTCCTTCAAGGGTGTTCCGTTCGACTTGCATGTGTTAAGCACGCCGCCAGCGTTCATCCTGAGCCAGGATCAAACTCTCAATAAAATGGTATCTATACGAACTGTCTCCAGCCCGAATAAATCAATCTTATTGAAACTAAAATCTTAGCTTCAAAGAAATAATTGACGTTGTCCAAACAAGCTCTTTTCAAAGCTCTTTGAAACAACCAATCCTTCTGGTGCTTCTCGTTTGTCACGTTGTTTAATTTACAAGGTGCACGCCGCTCGTTTTCAGCGGCGGGGATTATCTTACCACATCTT
>NZ_QWKG01000142.1 GCF_009911595.1 Colidextribacter sp. OB.20 | reverse complement strand
TCTGGGCGGCGGCTTGCCGGACAGGACCGGAAGGTGTTCAAGGACAGGGCAGCCATGGAAAAATACCTCCAGGGCCGAATTGCCGCCTACTCCCACCTGTTTACGGAAATCTCCCCACCCATCCCGGAGGACGCCCGGAAACGCTTCTGTGTCAACGGGATACTGCTGCCCGGCTACACCGTGGAGACCCCTGTGCCGGACCTCCCGGACGAAAAGTATGTGGAGGATCTGTTATCTCTGTTGGAGGACGGGGACATGGACGCTTTGCCCCAGCCGGAGGAACCGGCCCCGCCCCCGGCACCCCCGCCCCGGAGACCGGCCCCCAAAAAGACCCGGCCCCAAAGGGCCAGCCCGGTCCGATAGGAGGTGTGTTGCTACGAAAAAGAAACGGTTTCACTATTTTATCAGAGGCTACCGCTGGGCCCCGGAAAATTTTGGAGCCAGCAAAGGGCTCACAAAAGACTCCCGCAAGGCTATCCCACTGACCCTGGACGAACGGCGGGAGGTTGGTATCCTCTCTTTAACAAAAGGCCCCGATGCGGCAATCGGCTATGTCAAGCACACCGAACGGGCGCGGGAACGCCAGCGCAGGAAAATGATAACCTACGGTTTTCTTTCAAAGGAAGTATCAGGACGTTTTGTGTACTGTCCGCAGCTTTCTTTCCGCGCAGACGCTTCTATTGATGAACGTCTCCGGGTGTTCAAAAAAATCCGAGCCATTCTGGAGGAAACCGATGGACGTGTCGTGACCTCTACCGAGTGCGAGCTGGACGGCCAATACCGCCCCACCAATGTCAAAGAAAACACCATCACAGCGGATTTCAGCCGCCCGTTGACCATTCCCATGGGCGAGAAGTTCATCCGGGACGGCCTGGAAACTCCGTACCGCCCCCGGCCCAAGGCCCAGAAAAAGGCCAGACCCCATAAACACCGGGACATGGCCCCGATACGGTAGACAGCGGAGCCGTTGGCTCCGCTGTCCCAGCAAGTGGAATTTTGACAGCAAAATTCCACTTGTTAGGGGCCAGCCCCTAATACCCCCCCGCCCGGAAATGCGTCTCAAGTTGAGACGCATTTTTTCGACACATTTTATAAAGGAAGTGCTGCCTATGGCAAAGCCCTACAAGACCGTCACCCTGCGGCTGACCGCCAGCCAGTACGCCCACCTGCGCCGTCAGGCGGAGGCGTCCGGGCTGAAAATGGAGCCGCTGCTCCGCCAGCTCATTATGGGCGTGAACCTCCGGCCCCGGCCCCCTGACACCTATGCCGCCCTGCTGCGGGAGCTGAACGCCATCGGGACAAATATCAATCAGATCGCCCACAACACCAACGCCAGAAAGGAGGCGGGCCAGACCGATATTGA
>NZ_QWKG01000141.1 GCF_009911595.1 Colidextribacter sp. OB.20 | reverse complement strand
TCTGGGCGGCGGCTTGCCGGACAGGACCGGAAGGTGTTCAAGGACAGGGCAGCCATGGAAAAATACCTCCAGGGCCGCATCGCCGCCTACTCCCACCTGTTTACGGAAATCTCCCCACACATCCCGGAGGACGCCCGGAAACGCTTCTGTGTCAACGGGATACTGCTGCCCGGTTACACCGTGGAGACCCCTGTGCCGGACCGCCCGGACGAGAAAAATGTGGAGGACCTGCTGTCTCTGCTGGAGGATGGGGACATGGACGCTTTACCCCAGCCAGAGGAACCGGCCCCACCCCCGGAACCCCCGCCCCGGAGGCAGGCCCCCCCAAAAAACCGACCCCAGCGGTCTGACCCAGTTCGATAGCCGAACGCAAAGGAGTACCCTGCTATGAAGAAGAAGCGATTTCACTACATCATAAGAGGTTCCCGCTGGCTCCCGGAGAATTTTCGTGTCAGCAAAGGGCTTACCGAACATTCCATGAAAAATGTTCCGCTGACATTGGAAGAACGGCGTGAGGTAGGTAATCTCTGTCTGACAAAAGGCTTTGAGGCGGCAGTAGGCTATATCAAGCACGTTGAACGGGCGCGGGAACGCCAAAGCAGAAAAATCATAACCTATGCTTTTCTCTCAAAAGAGGTTCCGGGACGATTTGTATACTGCCCACAACTCTACTGTCGCGCCGATGACGCCATTGACAAACGGCTCCGTATATTCAAAACAATCCGCAGCGTTCTGGAGGAAACCAATGGGCGTGTGGTAATCTCGACTGAGTGTGAGCTGGACGGAGAATACCGTCCCACCAATGTCAAAGAGAACACCATCACAGCAGATTTCAGCCGTCCTATCCGTGTTCCCATGGGTGAACAAATCATCCGTGACGGCCCGGAACCCCCATACCGCCCCTATAAAAAGGCCCCGAAAAAGGCCAGACCCCATAAACACCGGGACATGGCCCCGATACGGTAGACAGCGGAGCCGTTGGCTCCGCTGTCCCAGCAAGTACGGAATTTTGACAGCAAAATTCCACTTGTTAGGGGCATAGCCCCTAATACCCCGCCACCCGGAAATGCGTCTCAAGTTGAGACGCATTTTTTCGACACATTTTATAAAGGAAGTGCTGCCTATGGCAAAGCCCTACAAGACCGTCACCCTGCGGCTGACCGCCAGCCAGTACGCCCACCTACGCCGTCAGGCAGAGGCGTCCGGGCTGAAAATGGAGCCGCTGCTCCGCCAGCTCATTATGGGCGTGAACCTCCGCCCCCGGCCCCCTGACACCTATGCCGCCCTGCTGCGGGAGCTAAACGCCATCGGGACAAATATCAATCAGATCGCCCACAACACCAACGCCAGAAAGGAGGCGGGCCAGACCGATATTGA
>NZ_QWKG01000140.1 GCF_009911595.1 Colidextribacter sp. OB.20 | reverse complement strand
CCCGCCACAGCAGCGGGAGCCCCAACCATCCGGATGAGTAGCTACAAGGGTAGCATCCTGGAAGTAGGAGAGCGCAGTGGCCTCATCATTGGCCCAAACGGTACGGACTACACCGTCACCTCCAGCGACCCGGACACGGTGGCGGTGGAGCAGGTGCTGACCTTCTGGGTCGCTGTTGCCAAGATGGTAGGGACTGCGGAGATCACCGCTTCCAACAGCGCCGGGGAATGTGGGAGTGTAACGCTAACAGTCGGATCCGCCCCCGCCGCACCGGAAGCCCCTGCCAGCGGGGACAGCGCCAGCCTGACAAACAACCTGGAGATACGCCAAGAGATGATCCGGCTCATCAACCAGACCCGCAAGGACAACGGGGTGTCGGAGTTACCAGTTAACGAGGCCCTGATGAACGCCGCCCAAGCCTGCTCCAACCGGCGCTACACCTGGCATCACGCTCCGGAGGAAAGCCAAGCCGATGTCGACGCTGGCTACCCCCACGGCTTCGGCGACAACCTCACCGTGTTCACCGGCACAGCCGACGCCGCTCAGCGCGCCGTCGATAACTGGATCAACTCCCCCGGTCACTTCGAAACCATGATCGACCCCAGATGCGACTGTATCGGCGTGGGCGTGACCCAGTACGATGGTATCACCTACTGCTATATGTTCGTCGGGATACCTAACAGTGTTAACTTTTATGCATAACCGAACAATAACCAGAAAGGGCCGTCCAGAAAGCTGGATGGCCCTTCCTCATGGCAACAGATAACAAAGCACAAACAGGAAAAATATCGCCGTGGAATTCAAATTCCCTGTTCAGATATTGCGTAGCAGAAAACAATGAATAAGCCCAAACCGTATGAACAAATGCCTGTCCATAGTTTGTAATCAGCATTTATTTATCCGGATTAAACTTAAAGAGTACATAAGGTTCAATCTCTAAAACTGTAGCTATGTTAAAAACAACCTCCAGCGAAATAGCGCGCACCATATTTGGCGCTTCTATCGCTCCCATGTGCTGCCGACTGATGCCTACACGGTCCGCTACTTGTTCCTGAGTGAGATTTTTCCGCTTCCGGTAATATGCAATAGCACATCCTAAATCTCGATAGCGCTCAGAATTATCAAAAGCAGTTCCATCTTTCTTGTCCAATACATATTCGCCT
The DNA here is from genome assembly GCF_009911595.1 of Colidextribacter sp. OB.20. Taxonomy (GTDB): domain Bacteria; phylum Bacillota; class Clostridia; order Oscillospirales; family Oscillospiraceae; genus Lawsonibacter. Next base: position 232 of record NZ_QWKG01000140.1, on the reverse strand, counting down.
CCTCGGTTAATTTTACCGGAGGCGGAAATTTTATTAAATTGTCTGAGTTGTGGCGCTTGATATTTGAATTGTGACAGTATATAATGTCAACAGAGATTCTTGACGCAAAATAAATATCATTTGAGCGCAATCAAGGTTTCCTCTAAAATCATTTTATACTATTTCTTAATTAAAAGATTTAATTATCCAGTCTCTCCCAGTGATGCTGGAAATAACCTGATTGGACAAAGAG
>NZ_QWKG01000139.1 GCF_009911595.1 Colidextribacter sp. OB.20 | reverse complement strand
AGAAACAACTTTGGGCCTGAAATACTCTATGGGCCACTTCTATGTGGCGGACAACGGCGAAATGGCCGATCCGCCCCAGTGGCTGAAAGACTCCCAGGAGAAGCTGGCGAAGCTCCAGCAAAGGCTCAGCCGGATGGAGCCCGGCTCCAAAAACTACGAGGAAGCGGTGCAAAAATACCGTCTGCTCCACGAGCACATCGCCAATCAGCGCAGAGATTTTCTCCACAAGGAGTCCAGCCGGATAGCCAACAGCTGGGACGCCGTGTGCATGAGGTCGGAGGCGCTGCGGGAGATGTCCCAAAATCCTCTCCGGAGCGGCGCGGCCAGCGCCGGATACCGGATGTTCCGGGAACTGCTGCGGTACAAGCTGGAACGGCAGGGCAAGCAGCTCATTCTGCTGGACCGCTACACCCCCACCACCCGGACCTGCTCGGTCTGCGGACAGCTCCAGGGCGGGGTGGACTATGGGGCAAAGACCTGGACCTGCCCCAGATGCGGGACCACCCACGACCGGGAGGTCAACGCCGCAAGAAACATCAAGGCTCAGGGCCTTGCTCAGCTTGCCGCCTGCGCGTAGGGCGCGGCACACAGATATTGAAAACGGCGGGTCGAGTCGTCCCGCCCTGCACAGAGGTTTCGCCGCCTGGGACAGCGGTTTGTGCCCGTGATTCGGTCGGGGGAGCGTTGAGCGAAGCTCAATCAGAGAATTGTGTTTCGCTCAACGTTTCCAAGCCGAAAAGTGGGAAACGAGAGGGCGTGTGCGCACGCCTGAAAGCCTGTAACAGGGCTGTCCAAAATATTATGACGATGCAAAAGTTCTGTATCCCCATCACGGCGCTGTCAGCGCCCGAGGCATTCGGTTTCTTCCGGCTGACGAGCTGGTTGAAATATAGTAAATGCGCCGCAATCCGGCAGTCCGGCCGGATACCGGAAAACGGCGCAACACAGACCTGTGCCGCACGGTAAGGAAGCCGCGGGCACACTAATTTAGAAAGGAGCACAAAACTATGCGTATTCAGCACAACATCATGGCTATGAACGCCTACCGCAACTACAACAACAACACCTCCGCCCTGTCCAAGAACCTGGAGAAGCTGTCCTCCGGCTACAAGATCAACCGCGCCGGTGACGACGCCGCTGGTCTGGCTATTTCCGAGAAGATGCGCGCCCAGATCACCGGCCTGAACGCCGCCTCCAAGAACGTCAAGGACGGCATCTCCCTGGTCAAGACCGCTGAGGGCGCCATGCAGGAGATCCAGGACATGCTCAACCGCATGGACTACCTGGCCACCCAGTCCGCCAACGGCACCTATCAGGACGAGGTCGACCGTGAGGCCCTCCAGAAAGAGGTCAACCAGCTCCGCGACGAAATTAACCGTATCGCTGACAGCGCCAACTTCAACGGCATCAAGCTGCTGGACGGCTC